>JAQGIW010000223.1 GCA_028290905.1 Caulobacteraceae bacterium
CGACTTCTCTGACATGGAGACGGTCGTGAAGACCGTCGAATACTGTAACCAACTTCCGGTCCACCCCCGCCATCCGTACGCTGGCGAGCTGGTGTTCACCGCCTTCTCCGGCAGCCACCAGGACGCGATCAAGAAGGGTTTCGACGCCCAGGCGAAGCGCAACGACCAGTTCTGGAACGTACCCTATCTGCCGATCGACCCGGCCGACCTGGGCGGCGCTTACGAGGCGGTGATCCGGGTCAACTCCCAGTCGGGCAAGGGCGGGGTGGCCTGGGTGCTACAGCAGGACAAGGGCTTGAGGCTACCCAAGCCGCTGCAGGCGGACTTCAGCCGTATCGTCCAGCAGCTGGCGGACGAGACCAGCCGCGAACTGACGACGGTGGACATCTGGGCCGCGTTCGAGCGCGCCTACCACCTCACGCCGGGCGGACCTTTCGAGCTGATCGGCTTCGAGGAGACGGGCTCCTCCCGCGCCGACCAGCAGCGGGTGTTCGTGGGCGAGCTGCGGCTGGACGGAAAGCCTGTCACGATCCGCGGCCGCGGCAACGGCCTGATCTCCAGCCTTCTGGCCGCCCTCGACGCCGGCTGCGGCCTCAGGCTCGACGTCGCGGATTTTCAGGAGCACGCCGTTGGCGCCGGCGCCGAGGCTCAGGCCGCGGCCTATGTCCAGTGCCGGACGGCGGACGGTCGCATACTGTTCGGCGTGGGACTGGACGCGGACGTCGCGACTGCCTCGGTGCGAGCGGTGCTGAGCGCGGCGAACACCGCTGTAGCGAGTGGCTGACCAAGCCTTTTCACTCGGCCGCGAAAGCCGGGAGATTTCATGTCCATCGGTCCTATTCCGCCACGCGGATGATCATCTTGCCGGCGTTGCGGCCCTCGAAGAGGCCGATCAGGCCCTCGGGCGCGCGCTCGAAGCCGTCCAGCACCGTCTCCTGGTACTTGATCCGGCCGTCCTTGAGCCAGGTCGTCATGTCGGAGACGAAGGCGGCGTTGAGGTGGCCGAAGTCGCTGGCCACGAACCCCTGCATGTCGATCCGGCCGTAGATCAGCAGGAAGAGGTTGCGCACGCCCTCGCCGCCGCCGTTGTAGGTGGAGATCATGCCGCACACGGGAATGCGGCCGTGCGGGTTCATCCGGGTGAGCGCCGCGTCGAGGTGGGCGCCGCCGACGTTCTCGAAATAGACATCGACGCCCTTGGGCGTGGCGGCGGTCAGGGCCTCGCGCAGGGGCTCGGTCTTGTAGTTGATCACCGCGTCGAGGCCCGCCACATCGCGCAGCCAGGCGGCCTTGTCATCCGAGCCGGTGGACCCGACCACGTAGCAGCCCTTGATCTTCGCGATCTGCGCCGCCACCGACCCCACCGCGCCGCCGGCGGTGGAGACGAACACCTGCTCCCCGTCCTTGAGCCGGCCGACCTCGAGCAATCCGCCGTAGGCGGTGAGCCCGGTGCCGCCGAGGGCGTGCATATGGACCGACAGCGGCAGGTCGGGGTCGGGCCGGATGATCGACACGCCGCGGCCGTCGCTGACGAAGCGCTCGCGCATGCCCGCGCCATGGCGGACGACATCGCCCACCGCGAACTTCACATTGTGCGAGCCGATCACCCGGCCGATCCCGCCGCCGATCAAGGCTTCGCCCAAGGCCTGGTCGGCGTTGAACCTGGGCCGCATGTAGGGATCGACCGACATCAGGAGGTTCTGCACCAGGATCTCCCCCTCCCGCGGGTCGGCCACCGGCCGCTCCACCACGGCGAAGTCCTCCGGACGCGACATCCCCTGCGGTCGGCGGACAAGATGGATCTCACGGCTGGCGGTCATGGGCGTTCCCTCATCGTCGTGGTTTGTCCCGCCGGCGCAATGCGACGGCGAAACTGCCTTTATCCGCAGATGACGCAGATTACGCAGATGGGCTCGGTTGCGGCGAGTCGTTCGCCAGGGTTTTGATTGGCGCTACGCGCCGAGTTGAGCGGCGCGTAGCGCGACCTTTCTTCATCTGCGTCATCTGCGGAAAAAATGCCGTCCGCGGTCAGGGGGGTGGGAGGACGCCGCGGTCGACGAGTTTGGTCAGCCACTTGGCGAACATCGCCTCGGTGTCCTCGCAGTCGCCGAAGCCGGCCTGGCGGATCTTGATGGTGCTGACCAGCATGGCGGTGGGCAGGACCTCGGAGTTCCAGGCGAACAGCAGATCGGCGTAGTGGTGCGACTCGCCGAGCAGGGCGGCCATGGGGACGCGGCGCAGGTTGTGCTTCTCCACGATCCGGTCCCAGACCTCGGCGTGGGCGGGCATGAACTCGGCCAGGGAGAGCGGCGCGCCGAACGCCGGCTCCAGCCCCACCGTCCGGGCGATCGCCGGCCAGACGTTCTTCCACACCATCACATCGCCGTTGGTGATGTTGAAGGTCTCGTTGCGCGCCACCGGCGCCTCCGCCGCCCACGCCAGGGCCCTGGCGATCAGGTCGGTGTCCACCGCCTCCATGATGTTCTCATGCTCGCCGGGGCAGAAGAACGGCCGGCCGAGCTCGCGGCAGATGGCGGCGTAGGCGCCGATCACCGGGATAGGGTTCATGGCCACCCCCAGCGCGCCGCCGAACACCACCTGCGGGCGCCAGATGGTGAAGGTCCAGCGCGCGCCGGCCTGCGATTGGCGGATGTAGTCCTCCTGCAGCCAGTAGAAGTTGTCGTGCGGGTCGCGCGGCTGGCTCTCCCGGGCCGGGACGGCGAGGCGGTGGACGTGCGCGCCGTAGGCCTTGGTGCCCTGCAGGACGCTGACGTGGCGCAGGCCCTTCGCCTTGGCCAGCAGCGGGTCCATCAGGTTCCGCATCATCGCCAGGTTGGTCTGCATCTGGTCCTGTTCGTACCACCCGGCGACCAGCCCCGGCTTCTCGAACAAGGCGGCGTAGACCACGTGGGTCACCGCGCCGAGCCCCTCGGCCGCCCCACGGCAGGCCGCCGCGTCGTTCAGGTCCACCGCGAGGTGCTCGAACCTCGTCTCGGCGGCGACATCGGGACGCCGGCGGGAAAGGCCGATCACCCGCCAGCCGCCCAGGCTCGCGAAGTGCTCCACCGCAGCCGCGCCAATCACGCCGCTGGCGCCGACGATCAGGACCGTCTTCGAGTCCGCTTCCGGCATCCAACCCTCCCAGGGTAATTCCTATGGAGGTCGACTACCGCGTCGCCGCGCGTCCGAAAAGGCCGATCCTTCTAGGTTGGAGGTCATTGGCGGCCACGGCGTCGGCAATCGCCTGGCGGACGATGTGGTGGTCGGGCGAGAGCTTACAGGCGGGGTCGGTGCGGGCGGCTTCGCCGGTGAGGGCGAAGGCCTGGCAGCGGCAGCCCCCCAGATCGGCTTCCAGGTGCTTGCAGCTCCTGCATGGCTCGGGAGCCCAGTCCGTCCCCCGGAAGCGGGCGAAGGCCTCCGAGCCGTTCCAGATCGCCCCGAGCGAGGTGTCGCGCACCGAGGGAAAGTCGAAGCCGGGCAGGCTCTCGGCGGCATGGCAGGGCAGCGCCTTGCCGGAGGGCGAGATGTTCATCGCCCGCCGTCCCCAACCACCCATGCAGGCCTTGGGCCGGGTCGCGAAATAGTCGGGGAGAACATAGTCCACCGGTATCCGGCTCCCCAGGCGCGCCCGCGCCGCGCCAACGCCAGCGGTCGCCACCGCCAGCTGTTCGGCGGTCGGCAGCAGGCTGGCGCGGTTGAGCAGGGCCCAGCCGTGGTACTGCACATGGGCGATTTCGATCCGACTGGCCCCCAGGCGTTCGCCGAGGGCGATCATCGCGGGGATCCGGTCGATGTTGCCGCGGTGGACGACGAAATTGAGGGTCAGCGGCACCTGCGCGGCGACGATCCGCGCCGCGGCGGCGAGCTTGCGTGCGTGCCCGCCCTTCAGTCCCCCTGATGCGTCGCCCCGTTCGGGCTCGACGTCCTGAAAGCTGAGTTGGATATGATCGATGCCGGCCTCAGCCAGGGCGAGCATGGCGCGGTCGTCGAGCTGGACGCCCGAGGTGATCAGGTTGGTATAGAGTTGCAGCGCGGCGGCGTGTCGCACCAGCGTCGCCAGATCGCGGCGCGCCAGGGGCTCGCCACCGGTAAAGTGCAGGTGCAGCACCCCCAGGGCGGCCGCCTCCTCGATCACCCGCAGCCAGTCGGATGTGCCGAGTTCCGCCGCCGACCGTTCGAGTTCGAGGGGGTTCGAGCAGTAGGCGCAGCTCAAGGGGCAGCGATGGGTGATCTCGGCGATCAGCGCCACGGGCGGCTCGAGGGTCGCGGCGGGTGCGGTCACAGCCACACGGCCCCCTTCGCTTCCAGGTCGCGGAGCATCACCTCGACATCGCGGGCGATCAGGTCGCGCGGCGCCTGAAACACGCTGGCCAGGTCGTCGACGATCTCGTCGAGCGTCCGCTCGCCGTCGACGCGCTTGAGGATCTCCACGGCCGTGCCTTGCGGGGTAAACAGTTTCTCCGGCGCCAGCAGGACCCACGCTTGCCGGGTCTCGTCGAACCGAAACTTCACACCCCGGCGAAAGCGCGGTCTCACCGCCTCGTCAGTCACCGGCGGCGTCCTCAGGGACAAAGGCGCCGGGCGGAGGAAGCCGGGGGTCGACATAGGCGAGATGGAGGGCGTCCAACTGGGACCAGAGGACATCGCACTTGAAGATCAGGGAGTCGAGCACCGCCTTTTGCTGCTCGAAAGTCACCGCGTGTTCCTTGACGTAGGCCAGGGCGAAGGCGCTGTCGTCCGGCGCCTGGGTTAGCCGCGGGGTGAAGTAGGCCAGGGTTTCGGCGGTGATCCAATCGTAGCTTGCTAACATCCCCGACACCCGCTCGGCGATGATCTTGGGCGAGAAGAGTTCGGTAAGGGACGAGGCCACCGCCTCGAGCACGGAGCGGTCGCGCACCCAGTGCACGTAGGCGTCCACGGCGAACCGGGTCGCGGGGAGGATCCCTGCCGTGCTTTCCACGTAGTCCCGGTCCAGCCCGACACCCGCCGTGAGCTTCAGCCAGCGCTCCAGTCCGCCCGTTCCTTCGGAGCCGCCATCGTGATCGATCAGCCGCCGGCGCCATTCGCGGCGGAGATCGGCGGTCGGCAGGCGCGAGATCATCACCGCGTCCTTGATGGGGATCTGGCTCTGATAATAGTAGCGATTGAGCGCCCAGGCCTGCACCTGCCCCCGGTTGAGCTTGCCGGCGTGCAGAAGCCGGTGGAACGGATGGAGGATATGGTAGCGGCGCGCCCCGATGTCGCGCAGCGCCGCCTCGAGGCCCTCGGGAGAAAGCGAACCGGTGAGGATCGGGCTCGAGGAGAGCGTCCCCGTGGTCATGTGACGATCTCCTGCCCGTCGAAGGCCACGCGCCACCCGGCGCGCTCAACCTCGGCGCGCTCGCGCGAATCGGCCAGCAGGATCGGGTTGGTGTTGTTGATGTGGATCAGGATCTTCTCGGGGCCCTCGACATCGGCGAATGCGGCCAGCGTCCCCTCCGGTCCGCTGAGGCTCATGTGGCCCATCCGCCGGCCGGTCTTGGCGCCGGCGCCCTGAAGGATCATCTCATCGTCCCGCCACAGGGTGGCGTCGAAGAACACCAGCCGCGCGTCCTCGATCCGCGCCTTGAGTTCCGGCGTCATGGCGGCGCACGACGGAACGAAGAGCACAGTGCCGGCGGCGTCGCTCAAGGCCGCTCCAACGGTAACGCCATCCACCGTGATCGGGGGCGCGTCGTCGGACTCGAGGTAGAGTGGCGTCTTCCCCGGCGTCGCGAAGAGTTCAACCGCCAGCGCCTCGCCAAGGACCACGCGCTCGCCGAGGGCGACCGCGCGTCGGTCGACGACCGGGCGGGCGAGCACCTCGAAAATCGGGTTGGCGTCGAGCACGGCGAGCACCCGTTTGGTCGCGTAGAGAGTGAAGGCGTGGCGCTCACGAAGGGTGAGGAGGCCGGCTATGGCGTCGACGTCCGCCCCCGTGAGGATGACGCCGGCAATGGGCGAGTGACGCTCGGCGCGGGCCGGGAGCCTCGGATGCAAGAACGGTGAACGCCCTATCTGCTCGCGGAGATCGGGCGATGCGTTAACGAGGAACCAGCGCTTGCCGTCCTCGCTGACGGCCAGTCCGGTCTGGGTGCGGGGTACGGCGGCGGGGTCGCCGGCGCGGGCTCTGCGGCAGCTCGCGCCGTTGGAGTTCCACTGCGGGAACCCGCCGCCAGCGGCGGATCCCAGCACCACGACCCGCACTGGAGGGGCTTAGAGCTCGGCGCTGACGTAGAGGTTGATCTCGGCGCCGCAGGGCGTCTCGATGACGACGGGAGTGGTCCAAGCCATGGTCGTTTCCTCGATCGCGCCGCTAGCCGGCGCGGGACCATCACAGGGGGGACGGCCGGGGCTGTCAAGGCCTTCCCCGGCCGGGCGCCCTATCCAATCCAGCCCAGGGCGCGCTGGAACAGGCTGAGGGTGTGGGCGTGCAGGGCGTCGCCGGTGCTCTGCTCGGCCTTGCCGGCCGCGGCCCGGGCGTGGGTGCCTTCCAGGATGATGCCGAGCTTGTAGCAGGCGAGGACGCCGCACCAGGTCATGTGGCTCATATCGCGGCTTGTCTGGCCGGCGTAGCGCTCCACCAGCTCGGCCGCCGTGGGAAAGCCCTCCCACGGGGTCACCGACAGCTTGGTCAGATCGGGGCGTTCCTCCAGCGGCCATGTGGCCAGGATCCAGCCGAGGTCGAGCAGGGGATCGCCCACCGTGGTCAGCTCCCAGTCGACGATCGCCGCCAGCTCCGGCCCGTCGTAGCGGTAGAGAACGTTGGCCAGCTGGTAGTCGCCGTGGATCACGCCGGGCTGGAAGTCGGCCGGCCGATGGGCGTCCAGCCAGTCGGCGACCTCGTCGATCCCCTCGATTCCGCCGGGACCGGCCCAGCCCTCGTACTCGTGGTAGCTGGCCAGCTGCTTCTTCCAGCGGCCCACCTGCCGCTCCAGGAAGCCGTCGGCGCGGCCGAGGTCGGAGAGGCCGGCGGCCAGGTGGTCGACGCGGCCGAGGGCGGCGATGCCATCGACGAGGGCGAAGCCCATCTCGCGACGGATGGCGGGGTCGCCGGCGTGCAGCGGCGGCAGGCCGACGGTGGGATTGAAGCCGTCGATCGGCTCCATCAGGTAGAAGGCGGCGCCGAGCACGTCCTCCTCCGGGCAGGCGGCGATCAGGCGGGGATGGGGGACGTCGCTGGTGGCCAGCGCGCCCAGCACCCGGGCCTCCCGCCGCATGGTCTCGCTGCCGTTCATCCGCGGAGCGAGGGGCGGACGGCGCAGCATGAACCAGCGGTCGCCGCGGCGGAATTTGATCAGGATGTTCTGGGTGCCCCCCGGCGGCCGGGCGGCCTCCTCGATAGGCCCGGATTCCAGGCCCTTGGCATCCATCCAGGCGGCGAGCCGCTCGAGGTCGACAAGCTGGCGCCAGGCGTCCAGCGCGGGGCTGGCGTCGCTCATTCCACCGGCCGGAACCGCACGCCGCCGATCAGCACCCCGTCGTCGTCCACGTCCAGGCCGTCGCCCCGGGCGCGGTCCAGGACATCCTCCGGGTCGGCGACCTTCAGGTCGATGCGCGAGATCCAGGTCATCGGCCCATCGCCCTCGCAGAAGCTGACCTCGCCGTGGGTGAGGGGCAGCCGCAGGGGATTGGCCTGATCGAGCGGCGCGCCAATCAACTTCGACCACAGGGCCGCGAGGCCATGGGGTTCGGGATTGCTGAGCTGCAGGCCCGCCAGGTCGACCACAGTCCCGGTGCGCGCGTCCCGCCAGTCGGGGCCGGCCGGATACCAGTCGCCATACGGATCGAGGTAGTCACTGACCGTGCGCTGCTGGTCGAACGAGACCAGCATCCCCCCGAAGTCGGCCGGATGGAAATGGGCGCAGCGATAGGTGGGCGTGTCGATGTCGTCGACGACCCGCACGCCCAGGTCCGCCGCCCGCGCCCGCTCGGCCGCCGCGTCGGCGGTCTGCAGGATCACCATGTAGCCCGCGTCGCCGCCGCGCCGGGAGAGGAACCGCGCCGCCGAGGCGGTGGGCGTGATCGGCTGCACCACCTCCAGGAACCCGGTCCCGGCCGGCAGCACGGCGTTCTTCAGCCCATAGTGGTCGATGTGCGGGTCGTTGTAGGCCACCTTCAGCCCGAACACCCCGGCCAGGGCGTGGGTGGCGGCGTCCAGGTCGTTCGACGCCAGGGCGATCTGTCTGAGGCGCATGTCTTGGTGTCTCCAGTAAAGCAAGAAAGAAAGAAATCTACCACAGAGGACACAGAGAACACGGAGAAGAAAGAAAGAGAAGTTTTCTTGCGCTTCGCGCGAAGCGCAGTCCTCTATCGCCTATCTTTCTTTCCTTTTCTTCTCTGTGTCCTCTGTGTCCTCTGTGGTAAATCTCTTGTTTGATCCTCGCGGTGGCGGGAAGGTCTTACCGGCCCTGGAACATGGGCGCGCGCTTTTCCACGAACGCCTTGAAGGCTTCGGTGGTGTCCTCGCTCTGGAAGAGGCGCATGTGCTTCTCGCTCTCCAGGGCGATGTAGTCGGCAAAGCCCACCTTCTCGGCGGCCAGGAAGTTGGCCTTCATGGCGGTGAGGGCCAGCGGGGCGGCTCCGGTCAGCCGGCCGATCACGGCCTCGACCTCGCCCTCGAAGTCCTCCGCCGCGGCCACCCGGGACACCAGGCCGATGCGCAGGGCTTCGGAGGCGTCGAACTTGCCCGGCAGGAAATAGAGCTCGCGCGCCTTGCCCGCCCCCACGATGCGCGGCAGGGTCCAGGGGCCGCCCATGTCGCCGGCCACGCCCACGTCGAGGAAGGCGGTGTTGAACTTCGCGGTGGCCGAGGCGATGCGCAGGTCGCAGGCGCAGGCCCAGCCGAACCCGGCGCCGGCGCAGGCGCCGCTGATCGCCGCCACCGTCACCGCCGGCATCTCGTGCAGCATCACCGCGACGCTGAACTCGCGCGTGCCGGCCCAGGCCCGGGTGGCGGGCGCCGCCCTCTCCCCGCCGTAGTGCTTGACGTCGGCGCCAGGACAGAAGTCGGCGCCCTTGCCGCGCAGCACCAGCACCCGGACCTTTGGGTCCGCGGCGATCCCGCTCAGGGCCTCGTGCAGTTCGACCATCATCGGGCCGCCGATGCTGTTGCGCTTATCCGGCCGGTTGAAGGCGACGATCGCCACAGCCCCCCGGCGCTCGACGAGGATGGTCTGGTAGGTGTCCGTCACGTCCGCTCTCCCTGGTCCCGTCTCCGCGGCCCCGGCGCGACCTTAGGCCCTCAGCGAGCGCGCGGGCAAGGCGGGACGAAGGTCAAGAAAGAAATTTACCATAGAGGACACAGAGGACACGGAGAAGCAAGAAAAGGAAGGCCTTTTGCGCTTCGCGCGAAGCGCAATGTTTAACACTACTTATCGCCTTGCTTTCTCTCTGCGTCCTCTGTGGTAAATTTTCTTGCCTGCTTCACTCTGGCCACTTCGCGAAGTTGGGGGGCCGGCGTTGGACGAAGGAGGCGGCGCCTTCGGTGGCGTCGGGGTGGGCGAGGGCCTCGGCCATGTCGGTCAGGGTCTCATCGGCGGCGCCATCGAAGGTCTTGCCGAGGTGGGCGTGGACCTGGGCCTTCATCACCGCGACGGCGCGGGGCGAGACGGTGGCCGCCATCTCGGCGACGTAGGCCTCGACCACGGCCATCAGGTCCTCCGGCGGGGCGATGCGGTCGGCGAGGCCGATACGCCAGGCCTCGGCGGCGTCGACGCGGCGCGAGCTCCACAGCAGGTCCAGCGCCCGGCTGAGCCCCACCAGCCTGGGCAGGATGTAGCTCGTGCCGTGTTCGGCGACCAGGCCGCGCTTGGAGAAGACGGTGATCAGGCTCGCGCCCTCGGCCATGAACCGCAGGTCGCTCATCATGGCCAGGACGAAACCGCCGCCCGCCGCCACCCCGTTCACCGCCGCGATCACCGGCTTCCCGAGATCGGCGAGGAAGCTGAACATCATCGCCTGCCGGGGAGTCCTGGGCCCGGCCGACGGCGCGCGGCCCGCCGCGTGGTCGGCCAGGACGCTCATGTCGAGGCCGGCGCAGAACCCCCGCCCCTCGCCGGTGATGCAGATCGCGAACACCTCCGGGTCCGCCTCGGCCGTCCGCGCCAGCCGCTCCACCTCGCCGATCATCGGCATGGTCAGGGCGTTCAGCGCATCGGGGCGCTGCAGCCGGATCACCCCCAGCGCGCCGCGCCGCTCATAACCCACTTCCGGGATGCTCATCGCCATGGTTCTCCCTTGGATTTTGTTTTGACGCGCGTTTTGTCCGAACACCAGTTCCCACATTCGGAACGCGCTCACGCTACGAACGTCGACTCCGAGGCCCGGCGCCAGTTGTCGGCGTAGACGCTGGAGATTGCGCTGCCATCCAGCAGCGAGCCCGGCTCCAGGAAGGTGTGGAGTTCGCTGAACAGCTTGATCTCGGTGGTGCTGACCCTGCGGGCCAGGTGTTGCGGCCTGACCTGGTCGGGGTGCTCCAGCCCGGCGGCGGCGAGCATCTCCGACAGGGCGTGCAGGGTCAGGCGATGGAAGTTGTAGACGCGCTCGGCCTTGTCCGGCACCACCAGGGCCTTCTGGCGGAGCGGGTCCTGGGTGGCGACGCCGGTGGGGCAGCGGTTGGTGTTGCAGCTGCGCGACTGCACGCAGCCCACCGCGAACATGAACCCTCGCGCCGCGTTCGCCCAGTCGGCGCCGATGGCCAGGACGCTGACGATGTCGAAGGCGCTGACGATCTTGCCGGCGACGCCGACCCTGATCCGGTCGCGCAGGCCCGCGCCAACCAGGGTGTTGTGCACGAACAGCAGGCCTTCCCGCATCGGGACGCCCACATGGTCGCTGAATTCGGTCGGGGCCGCGCCGGTGCCGCCCTCCGTCCCGTCCACGACGATGAAGTCCGGCGTCACCCCGCTGGCCAGCATGGCCTTGACCATGCACATGAATTCCCACGGATGGCCGACGCACAGCTTGAAGCCCACCGGCTTGCCCCCCGACAGCTCGCGCAGCCGCACGATGAAGGCCATCAGCTCCAGCGGCGTGGAGAAGGCGGTATGGCGCGAGGGCGAGATGCAATCGCGCCCCATCGGCACGCCGCGCGTCTCGGCGATCTCGCGGGTGACCTTGGCGGCCGGCAACACCCCGCCGTGGCCGGGCTTGGCCCCCTGGCTGAGCTTGATCTCGATCATCTTCACCTGCTCGAGGCGGGCGTGCCCGGCGAAGCGATCCGGATCGAACCGGCCGTCCTCGGTGCGGCAGCCGAAGTAGCCGCTGCCCAGCTCCCAGACGATGTCGCCGCCCATCTCCTGGTGATAGGGCGAGAGGCTGCCCTCGCCGGTGTCGTGGCTGAAGCCGCCCTTCTTCGCCCCCGCGTTCAGAGCCCGGATGGCGTTGGCGCTGATAGCGCCGAAGCTCATGGCCGAAATGTTGAACACCGAGGCGCTGTAGGGCGCCGTGCAGTCCGGGCCGCCGATGGTGATGCGGAAGCTCGCCGGGTCGGCCGGATTGGCCGGCATCGTGGAATGGCCGATGAACTCGTAGCCATCGCGATAGGCGTCGAGCAGGGTGCCGAACGGGTGCTCGCCCGGATTGCCCTTGGCGCGGTCGTAGACCAGGGCCCGCTGGTCGCGGGAAAACGGCGCCGCCTCCTCGTCCGCCTCGATCAGGTACTGCCGGATCTCCGGCCGGATGGCCTCCACCCACCAGCGGATGTGGCCGATGATCGGGTAGTTGCGGCGGATGGAGTGGCGCGGCTGGGTCAGGTCCCACAGGCCCAGCAGCACCAGGCCGGCGAGCGGGACGGCGGCGAACCAGCCGATCCCGTGCTCCCGCGAGCCGACGCCGACGGCGACGCCCAGCAGCACGCCGCACAGAATGAACACCGCGTAGCGGCTGGGGGGGAGTTTGATCATGGGCGCTGCTTAGCCCAAGGCGACGCCCGGCGGAACCGAACCCCGACCGCCCGCCAAATTCCCGCCCTCGACCTTACCTTAGAGAGCGGGTCTGGGGAGATCCGCCGATGCCGCCTTCGCCGACCACCGCCTTCACCGTCATCGCCGCCGACGGGGCCCGGGTGACCGCCTACAGGGCCCTCCCCGCCGGCCGGCCGCGCGGAATCGTCCAGGTCGCCCACGGCATGGCCGAGCACGCGGCGCGCTACCGGCGCCTGGCCGACGCCCTCACCGCCGCGGGCTACGCCCTCTACGCCAACGACCATCGCGGGCACGGCGCCTCGGCGGCCGTCCACGGGCTGGGCGAGTTCGGCCCGGGAGGCTTCCAGAGCCTGGTGGACGACATGGCGGCGGTGTCGCGCGTGGCCCAGGCGGAGACGCCGAACACCCCGCTCATCCTCCTCGGCCACAGCATGGGCTCCTTCGCCGCCCAGCTCTACCTGCTCGAACATCACGCCCGCCTCGCCGGCCTCGTGCTCTCCGGAACCGCCGCCGTGGACGCGCTGGTCGAGGCCATGGCCGCCGCCGGCGAGGCGGCGGGGCCGGGATCGATGAACGCCGCCTTCGCCCCGGCCCGCACGGACTTCGACTGGCTGAGCCGCGACGAGGCGGAGGTGGACGCCTATGTCGCCGACCCCCTGTGCGGTTTCCCGCTGGCCGACGCGGCCATGGCTTCGGTGCTGCAGACGGCGGGCGCCGCGCGGCACGACCCGCGCCTGGCCTCGGTGCGCGGCGACCTGCCGGTCTATGTGATCTCCGGCGAGCACGATCCGGTCACCGGCCCGTCCCAGGCCTTCGTCGACACACTGCTGGGCAGCTGGCGGGGGGCCGGTCTCGGCCGGGTCGATCACACCGTCTACCCCGGCGGGCGGCACGAGATGTTCAACGAAACCAGCCGCGACGCGGTGACCGCCGACCTCATCGCCTGGCTGGACGCGACCGTCGCCAGGGGCGCGTGAGGGGCGCAAAGCGATGCTTGACGATGGGAAAGACCGTTCGACGCGCACGTTCCGCTAGGGAGGCGGTTTGGCGAGTTCGTATGTCTGGTGGTGGTAGTTCTGGTTCTGCTTGAGGATCGGCTTGGGGCTGGGCTGGCGGAAGGGCGACCAGCGGGGACGGGCCTCCGGTCCGCCCACCGGCGGCTCGGGCCAGCCGTCGTCGGTCCAGTCCGACCAGTCGGGGGCGAGGCCGATATCCGTGCACAGCCGCTGGACGACCTCGCGGAACGGCTGGCCCCGCACGTCGTCGTAGGCTTCGTCTTCCTGGAGGCGCTCGTCCATGGCGGCGGAGCGCTCGAAATACTCTTTCTCGGTCTCGGTTTCCCGGATGATGGCGATCTCGAGCTGGTCCTCGACCCGATGCCGGGCCTCCTGCCGCGCCCTTTCGTCCGCATCACCGGCGAGCTCTTTCGCCTTATCGGCGAGCCGATCGCGCGTTTCGCGGCGCTTTTCGTGCGCCCTGACCTCGCCCGCCAGCGCGGCGCGCAGGTCCTCTTCGGCGCGGACTTCCAGATCGAGGGTCAGGCGCACGGCGCGGGAGAGCTTGGCGAACGTCACCGCGGGGTCGGGACGAGGCGCGTCCGACGCCGCGTCCTTGGCCGGCGGGTCCTCGAGCTTTCGCATCAGGCGCATGCCGATCTCGGCGATCTCCTCCAGCACCCGCAGCCGCCGCTCGGCGCGGGCGACGGACGCCGCCAGCCTGTCGGCCTCGGCGACCTCGCTAAGGTCGCCGACGGACGGATCGAGCGTTGGCGCCGGGGCGTCGATGCGGGCGGACGTGGACATCACCCAGAGATAGTAGGTGTTTGCATATTGCAGGTCAAGAGGAACAATTGCAAAATGCATCATTCCTCAGGAGCCGCAGGCGCGTCCCCGCCGTGGGACGCGCCTACTTCTTGATCGCGGGCTTCGACACGCCGGCCGCGATCCCGACCGCCCGCTCGCGGCGCCCCTTGCCGTGATAGGCGTTCCCTTTCCCGAAACTCGGCTAGGTTTCCGGACGCCGCTCGATACGCCTCATACTTGGCTTCAAGCTCCGCCAGATACTGGCGCGCATTCTCACGAAGGGTCTGCGAAACAACCTTTGGCTGGCCGACCAGGACGTCGATGTCCGGCATCGATGGGACGTGTGAGCGTGGCAGGCGTCCGTCAGTTGAAGTTGGATTTGGACGGCGCCAACGAGATTCGCACCCACTCCGAACGGCAATGGCTGCATCGAAGCCGA
>JAQGIW010000079.1 GCA_028290905.1 Caulobacteraceae bacterium
TTCACTCTCCTCCGTCCAGGTGTTCATGGCCACTCGCTTCGCCGATCCACGAATCACCTACGCTAGCAAATCCGCCCCTTCCGCGAATCCCCCAGCATCAGGGGATTTTCTGACTCAGTAAGACTAGGCCCCACGGGAGTGGACTCTACCCGCCAGGCCGGTTGGGGGTCGTCGCCGAAGCCAGGCGCCTCAGCAGGGGGCGCCAGGTCTCCATGACGGGCAAGCCGAACAAGTTGGAGAGGCAGGCCTCCATCTCGGCGGCGCCGAGCTCGCGGCGCTCCGCGCCACGATCCGACCGGCGCGTGGTGAGCCGGGCGTCGACCAGCACGTGGCGCACCTCGTCGCAGGTCCGGCTCACCACCAGACGATGCCGGAACGGCGAATCCGGGTGCGTCGAGATCAGCCAGTTCGCCCCCATCAGGTCGGCGGCTCGCTGGCGGGTGGGCGCGAGATCGTAGACGGGAAGCCACTGGCCGCCGATGAGCCGCTCCAGCCGAAGCTCATCGCCCAGCGGGCTTAGGCGCGCGGGCTCGTGGCGGGTCTCCTGTGGCTCGGAGAGGTCCAGACGGATCGGCGTCGTCATCATGCAGCCGCCGAAGCCGACGTCCGCCAGCCAGGGTCGGCCTTCCACGCCGACCCGCACCGCCATGTGAGTCCGCGGGTGGGTCTCTCCCGGCGCCCTCCCCCACAGGGACCGGGCGATGAGCGGTTCGGCGTCGAAGCCCAGGGACCGCAGCGCCCGCAGGAAGAGGATGTTCTGCTCGAAGCAATAGCCGCCCCGCCCGCCGCGGATCAACTTGGCGTCGATGGCCGGCGCGGCCAGGTCGACGCCGAGCCCCAGGCGCGCGTCGAAGGTTTCAAAGGGTATGGCCGCCGGATGCAGCCGGTGAAGCTCGCGCAATGTCGAGAGCGTCGGATCGCGCGGGCCGCGATAGCCCACGCGGGCGCAGTAGGCGTCCAGGTCCACGCAATCGAGGTCGATCTCTGCGCCGAACATCTCGCCCGGGCCCTCCCGCCTTCGCCGGCTTCTTGCCGATCGAACAGGTCCGGAATGAGAGTGTGGAGACCGGTTAAGACTTCCGGAACGCCCCCTCCCGTTTGAAGGATGGCGGGGCGCCAGCCACCTGGCGCCCCGCGAACGCCCTGGCGTCGTACGGGGGAGCGACGCGTCGCCGAGGGGGGGTGAACGACGGTGGCTCAGGGCTCAGGAGACCGATACGCGGTCTCGCCCCTTAATGGCGGCCAGGGCGGCGATCGTTCATCGCGGAATCAGAAATTTCCGCCGGCCGTCTTACAGGCCGACTTCGCTCGGGCGCGCCTCGTTGAGGAGCGGCTCGCCGGCGCGGTAGCGGCGCAGGTTCTCCAGGAACAGCGCGTCCCCGCGGGCGAGAACGCCGTCGCCGGCGTTGGAGCAGTGGCCGCTGACCCGCACCTTCGGATGGGCCCACAGCCAGGAGTCGGCGGGCAGGGGCTCGGTCCTGAAGACGTCCAGCACCACCATCGCGGGCTGGTCACGGTCGAGGCCGGCCTTCAGCGCGTCCTCGTCGATGAGGGCGCCGCGGGCGATGTTGACCAGGAGGGCCCCCGGCTTCATTGCCGCGAAAAAGGCGGCGCCGGCCAGGTCGCGGGTGTCCTCGTTCAGGGCGCACGCCAGCACCACGACATCCGCGTTCGGCAGCATTTCGGCCAGTTCAGAGACCGGACGGACCTCGTCCACGCCTTCTTCGAGCGCGACGTTGCGGCGCGCCACCGTCAGGTGGGCGCCGAACGGCCGGAGCCGGCGGGCGATCTCGTGTCCGATGGCGCCGAACCCGACGATCAGCCAGCGCGTCGAGCCGATCTCGCGAAACGGGACGAACCGCCATTCGTGGCGCGCCTGCGCCTTCCGCCGCTCGGCGATGGGGTTCAGGAGGCTCAGGGCGTTGCACATCACATATTCGGCGATCGCCGCGGCCTGGGCGCTGCTCTTGGTCAGGCGCAGGCCCTTGGCCATGATCCGGGTGAAGGCGGGGTTATCGAGGCCGGCGGCGAACACCTGGGCCCATTTTCCACGGGCGCCGCCCAGGATCTGCTGGAAATAGCGCGGCGCCTGGTCGAAGCGGAGGAGATCCAGACTCAGCCAGAACACCTCGGGGTCGATCGTGGCGCGGTCGAAGACGACGCCGTCCCGGCGGGCGACGCCGTCGACATCGAAGGTCACCACGTCCAGGTCCTCGCCCAGGGCGGCGAGCGGCTCGCGCACCCGCGCGTGGGCGGCCTGCGACATCAGGATCTGCATGAGCGGGGGCCCCTTCGACGGCGGACGGCAGGGGTATCGCGGCGCGCGGGTGGCCATCCACCGAAAAAGCGCGGCGCGCCGGACGTCCGGCGCCGTTGCTCGATTGACAACCGGAGAGCGACTGACGAACCCGCGCTCCGGCGGGCGTCATGCGCCGAGAGCATCGGCGAGGGCGATGAAGTCGGGGACCGCGTAGTCGAAGGTGTCCGCCGGCCAGGGCCGGCCCGCGCCCGCAGGGCCGTACTCGTCCGGGCGGTGGACATAGGCGGTGCGGAAGCCGCGGGTGGCGGCGGCGCGCAGGTCGGAGGCGTGGGCGGCCACCATCAGGCACTGCTCGGGCGCCAGCTGTAGGAAGCCTGCCGTGCTGTCGTAGGCCTCCGGTGTTGGCTTGTAGGCGCGCGCCACCTCGGCCCCCAGAATGACGTCCCAGGGGAGGCCGCCGCGCCTGGCCATGTTCACCATCAGCGCGATGTTGCCGTTCGAGAGGGTGGCGAGGATGAATCGGCGCTTAAGGCGGGTAAGGCCCTCCACCACGTCCGGCCACGGATCGAGCCTGTGCCAGGCCCGGTTGAGCGCGTCGATGTCGGTTTCCGTGAGGTCCTCGATCCCGTCCATCTTCAGGAGGGCCACCAGGTTCTCCCGGTGCAGCTCGTCGAGGATCACGAACGGCCGCTCGCCCCGGCTCACCTTGGCCATGGCCGGAACGTAGAGCGCGCGCCAGCGGTCCGCGAACACGGCCCAGTCGAGGAGGTGGCCTCTGGCCCGCAGGACCGCTTCCGCCTCCCGCGCCACGCCGGATCGCCAGTCGACCACCGTTCCGAACACGTCGAAGGTCAGGGCCCTGATGTCAGCCATGTCGATCCCTCCCGCAGGCCCGCCCCTTGGCCTCGCCCGCACCCAGTGTAGAACGGTTCGCGGTCGAGAACAGGGACGAGGGGGAAGCGGCATGGGTCGGGTGCAGGACAAGGTGGCGCTGGTCACCGGCGGCGCGAGCGGGATCGGCGCGGCCTGCGCCACCGCCCTGGCGCGCGAGGGGGCGGCGGTGGTGCTCACCGATCTGCAGGACGACAAGGGCGCGGCGCTGGTCGAGGCCATCGCCCGCTCGGGCGGCCGGGCACGCTATCTGCACCACGACGTCACCAGCGAGGAGGCCTGGGTGGGGGTCATCGCCGAGGTGAAGTCCGCATACGGCCGGCTCGACATCCTGGTCAACAACGCCGGCATCGGCATCGCTTCGCCGAGCATCACCACCATGAGCCTGAAGGACTTCCGCCGCCAGCAGGCGGTGAACGTGGAGGGGGTATTCCTGGGCGTGAAGCATGGCCTGGCGTTCATGCGCGAGGCCGGACACGGCGGGTCGATCGTCAACATCTCCTCGGTGGCCGGCCTGAAGGGCTCGCCTACCCTGGCCGCCTACTCCGCCACCAAGGGGGCGGTGCGGCTGCTCTCCAAGGCCGTCGCCCTGGAATGCGCCGCCGCCCGCGACGGCGTGCGGGTCAACTCCGTTCATCCCGGGATCATCGAGACGCCGATCTGGCTCGGCATCGTCCCGGACGGGAGCGGCTCCAACGCCGGCCCCGACCTCGACGCCCTCTCCGCCATGGCCGTGCCTGTGGGGGTCAAGGGTCTTCCCGACGACATTGCCAACGGCGTGGTCTGGCTGGCCAGCGAGGAGTCGCGGTATGTCACCGGGACCGAGCTGGTGATCGACGGCGGGCTGACGGCGCGGTGAACGCGGAGCGCGGGGAGTTTGTCAGCCCGCAGCGCGCGCTTCGAAAACGGGAACCGGTATTCCGATAAAAACGCGCGTTAAAACAAAGAACTAGAGCGGCGATCTGATTCGGTCAGATCGCAATCCGCTCTAGTCAATCGAAGCTGGAATCAAGCAAGCAAGAGTGAGCTGGAAGCCCGCGCCCCGGGGGTTCTGGGGTCCCTCTTGAAACCTTGGCCCGGGCCCCCTACTCTCCTATGCCCCCGTGAACGGTTCATGTCCGCGGGCGGGGCACGTCAATCCTAAAAAAGGTGAGCTGAGCTTAACCTGCGATGGAAAAAGTACCTATGACCGGCGAGGGTTTTCACGCCCTCGACGAGGAACTCAGGCGTTTGAAGCTGCGCGAACGGCCGGCGGTGACCGCGGCCATCGGCGAAGCCCGACAGCACGGCGACCTGTCGGAAAACGCCGAATACCACGCGGCGAAGGAGCGTCAGGGGTGGATCGAGAGCCGGATCGCCGAGATCGAGGACCGCATGGCGCGGGCCCAGATCATCGACGTCTCCAAGCTCTCGGGATCGCACGTGAAGTTCGGGGCCACGGTCAGCGTCGTCGACGAAGACACCGAGGAACAGGCGCGCTACCAGATCGTCGGCGAGCACGAAGCCGACGTGCGCTCGGGCAAGATCTCGATCGCCTCGCCGATCGCCCGCGCGATGATCGGCAAGGAGACCGGCGACGTGGTCGAGGTCAACACGCCCGGCGGCGTGAAGGCCTATGAAATCGTGAAGGTCGAGTGGGTCTAGGGCGCGCGTCACCGTAAGCCCGAATAAGGAAAAGCCATGGGTCCCCCTCGTTCCGTCCGTTGCCTGATCGTGGGGGCCGGTCCGGCCGGATACACCGCCGCCATCTATGCGGCGCGGGCTCTGCTGCATCCGGTGATGATTCGTGGGCTCACCCCCGGCGGCCAGCTGACCATCACCACCGACGTTGAGAACTATCCCGGCTACGCGGAGGTGATCCAGGGCCCTTGGCTGATGGACCAGATGAGCGAGCAGGCGGCCCACGTCGGCGCCGAGCTCGTCGACGACATCGTGGTCTCGGCCGACCTTTCCACCCGCCCCTTCCGCCTCGTCGGCGACTCCGGCCAGGAGTGGCTGGCCGAGACCCTGATCATCTCTACCGGCGCCGAGGCCAAGTGGCTGGGGCTGGAGAGCGAGCGCAAGTACAAGGGCTTCGGCGTCTCCGCCTGCGCCACCTGCGACGGCTTCTTCTATCGCGGCAAGGACGTTGTGGTGGTCGGCGGCGGCAACACCGCGGTCGAAGAGGCGCTGTTCCTCACCAAGTTCGCGGCCTCGGTGACGGTGGTGCACCGGCGCGACGAGTTCCGCGCCGAGCGCATCCTGCAGGAGCGCCTGTTCGCCCACCCCAAGATCAAGGTGATCTGGAACCATGCCGTCGACGAGGTGCTGGGTAGGTCCGATCCCTTGAGCGTCACCGGGGTGAGGCTGCAGCACGTGCGCACGGGGGAGATCACCGAGTTGCCCTGCGACGGCCTGTTCATCGCCATTGGCCACGC
>JAQGIW010000104.1 GCA_028290905.1 Caulobacteraceae bacterium
GGCCATGTGCATGAGCCCGGAATCGCCGCCGATGAACAGCCGCGCCCGCTTGAGGGCGGCGTAGCCGACCAGCAGGCTCTCCCGCCCGACGAGGTCGATGAGCCGGTCCTTGGGGAGGGCGGCGCGCAGGGTTTCGGCGATCTTGCGGTCGTCCGGGCCGCCCAGCAGCATCAGGCGCCCATCCGGCAGAGGCCCTTTGTCACTCAGCAGCTCGCGGGCGACGAGGCCGAAGCGCTCGGCCGGCCAGGTCTTCCCCACCCAATGGGCCGCCGGCGCGATGGCCAGGATCGGCCCCTCGCCGGCGGTGAGCCCGGCGGCCCGCGCCTCGGTCTCGGCGCTGGTGAAGAGGAACGGGGCGGGCGGGTCGTCTTCCAGCTTGAGCAGGCGTGCGGCCTCGATGACCTTGTGCGCCATCGGGCCGCCGGCCTTGTGCACCGCCCGTCGCCGAGTCCGCAGGAACCGGGTGATGCCGGAGCCGCGCAGGTCGACCACGAGGCCCCAGCGCTGGTGGCGGACGTCGTTCCACAGGTCGAACCAGTGACCGCCCAGCGACCGCTTCTCGATGACGATGGTGCGCGCGAGGGCGGGGAGCTCGGCGAACAGAGGTGCGGTGAGGGCGCTGGCGGCGATGGTGAACCGGGCGCCCTCGATCTCGTCCGTCAGGGCGCGGATCAATCCGGACGCGAGAACCGCATCGCCGATACGGCTGGCCGTGATGAACAGGATCGGGAAACGCTGCGGCGCCATCGGCGCTCCTATAGGGCCTTGCCCCCTGGCGCCCAAGGGCGAGCGAGGCCACATCGCGGTGATGACCAGCTTTGCCCCCTCCGGCGCCCATTGGGCGCCGCTGACGAGCCGCGCCACCCTCGCCCTCTCCGGTCCCGAGTGGCGCGGCTACCTGCAGGGCCTGGTGACGCAGGACGTCGAGACCTTGGCGCCGGGCGAGCTGCGCTTCGCCGCCTTGCTGACGCCGCAGGGCCGGCTGCTGTTCGACCTTTTTCTGCTCGGACGCGAGGGCATGGGGCGAGAGGACGGCTGCCTGATCGACTGTGCGGCCGAGCACCAGGGCGCGCTCCTGCAGCGGCTCAAGATGTATCGACTCCGGGCCAAGGTGGAGATCGCGGAAGAGAATGCTGCCGTCTGGGCGCTGTGGGGTTTGGAGGCGGCGCCCGCCGGCTGGGCCCGCGACCCCCGCGCGCCGGGCCTGGGCTTTCGCGGCTATGGCTTGACGCCGCCTGAGACTGGGGTCGCCGCCGGGGAGGACGAGGCGGCCTACGAGGCCCATCGCCTGGCGCTCGGCGTGCCCGGTCCGGCGGATTGGGGACATGACCGCAGCTATCCGATCGAGGCCAACTTCGACCTGCTGGGCGGCATCGACTTCAGGAAGGGTTGCTTCGTCGGCCAGGAGACCACCTCGCGTATGAAGCGCCGGGGGACGATCAAGAACCGCATGGCGCCGATCGCGGTGGACGGGCCCCGGCCGGCGGCCGGCGCGCCGCTGCTGTCCGGAGAGCTTCGGGCCGGGCAGGTGAGTTCGTCGTCGCAGGCGGGGGCGATGGCGCTGCTGCGCCTCGACCGCCTCGGCGAGGGGCCTCTCACGCTGGAGGACGGGCGAGCGTGGCGGGTCGCGTGGCCGGAGTGGATGAAGGCCGAAGTCAGCGGCTGACCGCTTCCCCCCTCATAAGGCGGAGCGAGGATTTCAGCCCGCCCACCGCTCGCAGGGCCATTCGTAGTCCCTGGCGCCGCCGTCGTCGAAGAGCTGGGCGAGGAGGTAGGCCAGGACGCGCGTCGAGTGGAACAGGCGCCAGGTCTTCTCCCAGCCGCGGCGGGCGACCGCGCGGGCCGACGCGTCGTCGGCGATCAGGCGGCGCAGGGCGGCGGCGAGGTCGTCGAGGCCTGAATAGTAGATCGCTTCCCCGCCGTCGTAGAACCGGTCGAACCCGGCCCGACGGTCGAGGAGGACGGTCAGTCCCCAGCCGAAGAAGTGCGCCATGCGGTCGCTGGCGTAGAGTGGCAGCGCAGCGCGTCGTGACAGAGCCCAGCCCATCCGCGCCGACTGCAGGGCCTGGAAATAGCGGACGCCCCGCGCCTCCGGCTCGCCGCCCACCCCGGGCGTCGAGAGCCGCAACCCCGGCGCGGCGCCCTTGAGGGTGAGGACGGCGATGCTGGGCGGGACCGGCGCTCCGCCGATCTCCCGCGGCTCATCGTCGCCACAGGGAAACAGCAGATCGAAGGGCGTCTCCATCTCGAACACCCGGCCGGTCTCGATGGCGGGGTCGACGGGGTTGGGGAGGAAAGCGGCGAAGGCGCCGTGGCCGGTAAATTCCCCCAGGGCGGGCTCGGCCGTGGTGACGAAGAGCGCGTCGGCCACACCCCGGCGCAGGGCGAGGCGGCGGCGGTTCTTGTCGGTCCAGATGGGGTCGATGTTGATGTCGGCGATGACGACGCCCGGCGACAGGCGCCGCGCCTCGGCCAAGGAGGCGTTGTCGATCCCGTCGGCGAAGTGCAGCAGGATCAGGTCCGGCCGCAGCTCGTCGACGACCTGCAGGAAGCGGCGGTTGGCCCACGGCCTGCCCAGGCCCTTCAGCCGCAGGGGCGCGCCCATGCGATCCACAGCCCGGTCGGAGAACTCCACAACCAGGTGATCGCCCCGCGTGGCGGCCAGACTGAACTTGCGGCAGATGTCGAACAGGGAGAGTCTGGCGGTGTCCTTCTCGGCGCCGGTCATCCAGTTGAAGTCGCCGACGTTGAGGATGCGCATCGCAGCTGTCTTGGAGGCCACCGTCCTTGGGCGTCAAGGTGTACGATCATGGGGGCGCGCGGTGCGGCTGGGTCAATCCGGCGGATGCGCTCTACACCGCCTACCACGACGAGGAGTGGGGGGCGCCGGAGTACGACCCCCGCGCCCTATGGGAGAAGCTGGTCCTCGACGGTTTCCAGGCCGGGCTCGCCTGGATCACCATTCTGCGCAAGCGCGAAGCGTTCCGTGCGGCCTTCGCCGGGTTCGATCCGGAGGTCGTGGCCCGCTTCGGCGAGGCGGACCGGGCGCGGCTGATGGGCGATACGGGAATCGTGCGCTCGGGCGCCAAGATCGACGCGGCGATCCGCGGCGCGCGGGTGTGGCTCGACATGCGCGACCGCGGCGAGGACTTCTCGGCCTTCCTGTGGGATTTCGTCGAGGGAAGGCCGATCCAGAACCGCTGGGAGGCGATCGGCCAGGTCCCCGCCCAGACGCCGGTGGCGGCCGAGATGGCCAAGGCCCTGAAGGCCAAGGGTTTCAACTTCTGCGGGCCGGTGATCGTCTATGCGTTCATGCAGGCGGTAGGGATGGTCAACGACCACGTAACCGGCTGTTTCCGGCACGCCGAGGTGGCGGCGATGGCGCGTCCCCATGCCTAGGGTGGTCGTGGTCAAGAGAGCCGGGGCCAGGACCGACGGACCCCATCTGCGCCTGGAGCGGGACTGCCCCGCCCCGGTATGCGGGGTGGACGAAGCCGGCCGTGGGCCGTGGGCGGGGCCGGTGACGGCGGCGGCGGTGATCCTCTCCCAGCGGCGGCGGATCGACGGGCTGGACGACTCCAAGCGCCTGACGGCCGCCCAGCGCGAGGCGCTGGAGCCTGAGATCAAGGCGCGGGCGATCGCCTGGGGGGTGGGATTCGCCTCGGTGCAGGAGATCGAGGTCCACAACATCCTTCAGGCCACGGGCCTCGCCATGCGGCGGGCGGTGACGGCGCTCGCCACCGCCCCGGCCTTCGCCCTGGTGGACGGCAACTACGCCTTCGACCTTCCCTGCCCGGTGCGGGTGGTGGTGGGCGGCGACGCCCTCTCGGCCTCGATCGCGGCGGCCTCGATCCTGGCCAAGGTCGCCCGGGACCGGGTGATGCGCGAACTGGACGGCCATCACCCGGGCTACGGTTTCGCCAGCCACAAGGGCTACGGCGTCCCCGAGCACGCCGAGGCCCTGATCCGCCTGGGCCCCTGCCCGATTCACCGCATGACCTGGGCCCCCGTCAGAGCGGTGATGGCTGGCGAGAAAGCTCCCTCCCCCTTGTGGGGAGGGACAGACGCCGCATGAGAGATTTTCGCGGCTTCACCGTACCCCACCCTGATCGCTCTGCGATCTTTCCCTCCCCTTAAGGGGAGGGAGGAGCGTGCGTCAGTGGGCGGCTTCCCAGTTGGAGGCGGCGCGGGCTTCTACGAGGAGGGGGACGGAGAAGTCGACGGCAGGGAGCGCGGCGCGCTCCATGACCACGCGGGCCACTTCGCAGACCGCCTCGGCCTCGTCTTCCGGGGCTTCGAAGACGAGTTCGTCGTGCACCTGCAGCAGCATGCGCGCCTTGAGCCCGGCGGCCGCGAGAGCGGCGGGCATGCGGATCATGGCCCGGCGCATGACATCGGCGGCGGCGCCCTGGATGGGGGCGTTGATGGCGGCGCGCTCGGCGAACTGGCGCTCGCCCACCGACTTGGAGCGGATCATCGGGATGTTGATCTTCCGGCCGAACAGCGTGGTGACGAAGCCGTGCTCGCGCACCAGGGCGCGGGTCCTGTCCATGTAGGCGCGGATGCCGGGGAAACGCTCGAAGTAGGTGCGGATGTAGGCCCCGGCCTCGTCCTGCGGGATGGAGAGTTGGTTGGCCAGGCCGAAGGCCGAGATGCCGTAGACGATGCCGAAGTTGATCGCCTTGGCCCGGCGGCGAATCTCGCCCGGCATGCCCTCCACCGGCACCCCGAATATCTCCGAGGCGGTCATGGCGTGGATGTCCTGGCCCTCGCGGAAGGCGCGCTTCAGCTGCGGGATGTCGCCGATGTGGGCCAGCAGGCGCAGTTCGATCTGGCTGTAGTCGGCGCTGATCAGCAGGTGTCCTGGCTCGGCGATGAAGGCGGCGCGGATCTTGCGGCCCTCCTCGGTGCGGATGGGGATGTTCTGCAGATTGGGATCCAGGGAGGAGAGCCGGCCGGTGGTGGTGGACGCCAGGGCGTAGGCTGTATGCACCCGGCCGGTGCGCGGCGAGATGGCGGCGGCCAGGGCGTCGGTATAGGTGCCCTTGAGCTTGGAGAGTTGGCGCCAGTCGAGGAGCACGCGGGGCAGGGCGTGGCCGGAACCGGCCAGGTCCTCGAGCACGGCCGCGTCGGTGCTCCACAGCCCGGTGGCGGTCCGCTTGCCGCCGGAGAGGCCCAGTTCGCCATACAGCACATCGCCGATCTGTTTGGGGCTGCCGAGGTTGAACGGTCGGCCGGCCAGGGCCTGGGCTTCCTTCTCCAGCTCTGCCATGCGCATGGAGAAGTCGTGCGACAGGTGACGCAGGCGATCGGGATCGACCCTGATCCCCTCGCATTCCATGCGCGCCAGCACCGCGGGCATCGGCCGCTCCAGGGTCTCGTAGACGTTCAGCAGGTGCTCGCGGTTCAAGCGCGGACGCAGCTTTTCGTAGAGGCGCAGGGTGACGTCGGCGTCCTCGGCGGCGTAGCAGGTGGCCGCCTCCAGGCCCACGTGCCGGAAGCTCTTTTGGGCCTTGCCGGTCCCGGCGACCTGCTTGAGGGTCATGGGCTGGTGTTCCAGCCACAGGGCGGAGAGTTCGTCCATGCCGTGGCCGTGCAGTCCCGCGTCCAGGACGTAGGAGATCAGCATGGTGTCGTCGATGGGGGCGACGGCGACGCCGTAGCCGGAGAGGACGGCCATGTCGTACTTGGCGTTCTGGCCGACCTTGAGGACCGCGGGGTCCTCCAGCAGAGGTTTCAATCGCTCGAGGACGACCTCCAGCGGCAGCTGGCCGAGGCCCGACGTCGCTCCCAGGTCCAGGCCTTCGGCTTCCTCGTGGCGGACCGGGATGTAGCAGGCCTCGCCCGGGGCGACGGCCAGGGAGATCCCCACAAGGTCGGCGTTGGACGAGGAAATGGAATCGGTTTCGGCGTCGAAGGCGACGATCCCGGCCGCGCGGGCGCGGGCGATCCATGCGTCGAGGCTGGCGAGGTCGCGCACGCAGGCGTAGGCCTTGGTGTCGATGGGAACGACCGACGGCGGAGGCGCGGGTTCCGAAGACCTGGCGGCGGCCGGCTCGCCGGCGGCCTCGCCCACCCGGCGCGCCAGGGTGCGGAACTCCATGGCTTCCAGGAAGGCGCCCAGGACCTCCGGCTCGGGCGGGCGGACGGCGAGGTCGTCCACCGGCTCGGGCAGCGGCGTGTCGCAGTCGAGCGTCACCAGCTGGCGCGAGAGGCGGATCTGGTCGGCGAAGGCGATCAGGGTCTCGCGGCGCTTGGGCTGCTTGATCTCCTCGGCCCGCGCCAGCAGCGTCTCCAGGTCGCCATACTCGGCGATCAGGGCCGCGGCGGTCTTGATGCCGATGCCGGGGGCGCCCGGTACGTTGTCCACCGGATCGCCGCACAGGGCCTGGACGTCGACCACCCGGTCGGGGCCGACGCCGAACTTCTCCATCACCTCGGAGGGGCCGATGCGCAGGTTCTTCATGGTGTCGAGCATGGAGACCCGCTCGCCCACCAGTTGCATCAGGTCCTTGTCGGATGAGACGATCACCACCTCGCCGCCGGCGTCGCGGACGTGGCAGGCGTAGGCGGCGATGATGTCGTCGGCCTCGTAGCCCGGCAGCTCGAGACAGGGGACGCCGAACGCGCGGGTGGCCTCGCGAACCAGGGGGAATTGCGGGATCAGGTCCGGCGGCGCCGGCGGCCGGTGAGCCTTGTAGCCGTCGTAGAGGTCGTTGCGGAACGTCTTCTCCGAATGGTCGAAGACGACCGCCAGATGGGTGGGGGCGTCCGGCGCCGCCTTCATGTCCACCAGCAGCTTCCAGAGCATGTTGCAGAAGCCCTGGATGGCCCCCACCGGCAGGCCGTCGGACTTGCGGGTCAGGGGCGGCAGGGCGTGGAAGGCGCGGAAGATGAAGCCCGATCCGTCCACCAGGTAGAGGCGGACGGCAGGCCCGTCCTGGGTGAGCGTGCGGACGCCGGCGTCGAGGGTTTCGGTCATGCGGCGAAGATAGGCGCGCGGGGCGGGCAGGTCACGGGGTTGCGGTTGTCGGAGACGCTCTTACCGACGGCGGACTCGTGGGGTAGGCTCCTTCCAAGGGTCGGGAGGGGCGCGCTCGATGGTGCCGGCGAGCCCGGACGGCGTCGGCTTTTCCGAGGTCGCGGTGCAGATCGCCCAACTGATGAAGATGAACCCGTGGACGCAGGAGGGTGGCCCGGTGGACGGCGTCACCGTGCTGCTGCCGATCCGGTTCAACCTTGCGGAAGCGTCCGCCTCAACCTCGACCGCGCCGAGCGCACCGCCCGCCGCCGCAAAGCCCTAGTGCCCGCCCGGGCCCTCGTAGACGCCGGGGGCGAGGCGCTCGTCCTCGGGGTGCTCGGGACCGGCGAGGACGAATCGGCGGTCGCAGTAGGTGCATTCGACGAAGTCGGCCTCACCCATCTCCAGATAGACCCGCGGATGGCCGAGCGCGCCGCCGACGCCGTCGCAGGCGACGCGCCGGGTGTGAACGGTGATGATCTCCGGCGGCGGAACCGCGTCCGGGCTCACGGAGTCGATCGTCAAGGAGACCTCGCTTTTCGGGACAGGAAGGGCGCGCGCCTTGGCGTTCGCCTCCGGCGTCGCTAGGTAGGGCGCCAGTGAACGGGCCGTCAATCGGCGCCTGACGGATGACCGATGACCCTCCCCGAAAACGCCATCGAAGCGCGCGGCCTGGTGAAGGTCTATCCGGCGACCAAGACCACGCCGGAGATGCGGGCGCTGAAGGGGGTGGACCTGGCCGTGCCGCGCGGCTCGATCTTCGGCCTGCTGGGGCCGAACGGGGCGGGCAAGTCGACCTTCATCAACATTCTCTCGGGCATGACCCGCAAGACCGCCGGGACAGTCAGCATCTGGGGCCGCGACATCGACCACCGGCCGCGCGACGCCAGAGCCGCCATCGGCGTGGTGCCCCAGGAGATCGCCGCCGACGTCTTCTTCACCCCGCGCGAATCCCTGGATGTGCAGGCCGGGCTCTACGGGGTTCCCAAGGCCGAGCGCCGCACGGATGAACTTCTGGCCGCCATGGGCCTGGCCGACAAGGCCGACGCCTATGTGCGCCAGCTCTCCGGCGGCATGAAGCGGCGCCTGATGGTGGCCAAGGCGATGGTGCACAACCCGCCGGTGCTGGTGCTGGACGAGCCGACCGCCGGGGTAGACGTGGAACTGCGCCGCCAGCTGTGGGCCTATGTCGAACAGCTCAACCACCTGGGAGTGACCGTCGTGTTGACCACCCACTACCTGGAGGAGGCCGAGGCCCTGTGCGACACCATCGCCATCGTCAACCGCGGCGAGGTGGTGGCCTGCGAAAGCACCCGCGACCTGCTGCGCCGCCTGGACCGCCGCGCCGTGGTGGTGACCCCCGAGACGCCCCTGGCCGCCCCGCCCGACCTGACGCCCTTCGAGGCGAAGCTGCGCGGAAACGGCGACCTGGTGGTGACCTTCAAGCCCCGCGATGCAGGGGTGGAGCAGGTGCTGAACGCCGTGCGCGCCGCCGGGGTGCAGATCAAGGACCTGCGCACCGAGGACCCCGACCTTGAGGACGTGTTCGTCTCCCTCACCTCCGGGGAGCCGCTGGGGGTGTGAACCGCCAGTGGCCTTTCTCGGCGCTTTCCGCTAAAAGCCCCCGCTTCGCTCCCTTGGGGGCGGCCCGACGCACTCGTAGCTCAGCTGGATAGAGCGCTGCCCTCCGAAGGCAGAGGTCACAGGTTCGAATCCTGTCGAGTGCGCCAATCACGGCATCATTGAAATCGCTGCTTTGCCGCGGTTTATTCGGCGGCGAGGCGCGACGCGTTCGGCCACGCTCGCGGTCTTCGATCAGGCAGACACCCTCGCCAGCGCTCCACATCCCGCCAAGGACGAACCTCGTCCGGCAGATCGGGTGCATGCAGCCCTTTCGATAAGGGCAGGTGGTCGGGATCGAGCCCGATGGCCCGAGTGGACTGGCGCGGGAAGCTCGCGGGCAAACCCGAGATCGCCCGCGGCGATCGGCAATTTGAGACGGTCGATCCAGTCGCGTCGCATGGAATGACTCCTGCTCTTCGCCAAGCGCTGCTCGGCGGGCTTTTTTCCCGCCTCGTCAGATCTGCGCCAGTCCGCCGTCCACGGATACTTCGCTGCCGGTCATGAAACTGCTGTCCTCACTGGCCAGGAACAGCGCCGCGGCGGCGACCTCGTCCGGATCGCCCATCCGGCCCAGCGCCGTACCGTCGACCAGGCCGGCGATCATGGCGTCCTTCATTCCGGTCCTTGCCAGACCGTTCATCAGGCCGGGTGTTTCCGTCGGGCCCGGCGACAGGACGTTGACCCGGATACCGGTCCCCTTGAGGTCGACCGCCCAGCTGCGCGCGAAATTCCGGATCGCCGCCTTTGTGGCGCTGTAGCCGCTGAAGGCGGCCGTGCCGGTCGTGCCGGCACGGCAAGCGGCGCTTCGGCGAACTGCGCCGGCTGGTTCGGGTGTGAGCGAGAAGATGCTGATCCAGCAACTGCGCGAGTTGCAGGCCGACGGCGTCATCGAGCGCGTCGATTTCAGGGAGATCCCCCCGAGGGTCGAGTACTCCGTCACGCCGCTCGGACGGACCTTGGCGGAGGCCCTCGCGCCGCTCTGCGCGTGGGGAAGCGCGCATTCGGCCGCGATCGAAACGATCGCCGAGCGCCGCGCCGCGGCGGAAAGCGCCCAGCGTCAGGACGTGGCCGCCTGAACCGGGACGCGGTCAGGCCGGCCCGGTCAAGGGTTCAAGCTCATCCCGGGCGCCTGTGCAGCCTGACCATGAGCCGCGTGTACCCCAGGATGAAGTTCGACGTGGACCGCTCCGGTTCCCCGATCACCTCGATCTTCGAAAACCGCTTCAGGATCTCTTCCCACAGCACGCGCAGCTGCAGTTCGGCGGCGCGGTTGCCCATGCAGCGGTGGATGCCGAAGCCGAAGGCGACGTGGTGGCGAGGGCGTTCGCGGTCGATGAGGAAGTCGTCGGGCCGCTCGATCACCTCGGGGTCGCGATTGCCCGAGACGTACCACATGACCACGCGCTCACCCTTCTTGATCAGCTTGCCCCCGATCTCCACGTCCTTCAGCGCGGTGCGGCGCATGTGAGCCACAGGGGACTGGTAGCGGATCATCTCGGAGACGGCGCCGGTGATGAGGTCCGGGTCGGCCTTCAGCTTGGCCAGTTCGCCGGGATTGTCGTGGAAGAACAGCACCCCGCCGGTCATGGAGTTGCGGGTGGTGTCGTTGCCGCCGACCACCAGCAGCATGATGTTGCCCAGGAACTCCAGCGGGTTGTCGATCATGTCCCGGGTGCCCGGATTGTGGGCGAGCAGGGAAAGGAAGTCGAACCTGGGTGGCTGGGCGGCCCGCTCGCGCCAGAGGCGGGCGAAATAGTCATGGCATTCCATCATGATCCGCTCGCGCTCGGCGGCGTCGACGTTCGGATCGCCGGTCTGCTCGTTGGTCGTCGTCACGTCGGACCAGTAGGGCAGCAGCCGGCGATCCTCCCACGGGAAGTCGAACAGGGTGGCCAGGAACTGCGTGGTCAGCTCGATGCTGACCTTGTCGACCCAATCGAAAGGCTCGCCCACCGGCAGGGAATCGAGGATCGCGGCGGTGCGCTCGCGCATCAGCCGCTCCACATCGGCCAGGCGCGACGGCGCCACGGCCGGGCTCACCGACTTGCGCTGCACGTCGTGGACCGGAGGATCGGCGGCGATGAAGTTGCGGATGGCGAATTCCGGCGGCTGGTCGCCGACGGTGATATCGCGATCGGAGGAGAAATCGCGGTGGTTGCTGTCGATCGCCACGATGTCGTTGAACCTGGTGATCGACCAGTAGGGACCGCTGGGACCGGTGGGCGACCAGTGGACGGGATCCTCCTGGCGCAGGCGCTTGAGATAGTCGTGCAGCAGGTTGTCGCGCCAGAGCGTGCCGTCGCTGGGGTCGAGCGCCTCCAGAGGTGTGGACCATGCGGGGTTCGCGGGTTCCGCGGTCCGGTCGACAAGCGTGTCCGTCATCGGCGCCTCCTTTTCCCTTTGCAAGGCAGGCTAGGCGCGGCGAGCGGATGTGTCGAGCGTCAGCGGAACTCGCCGCCCTTGAACACCGAGAGCAGCCGGATGCCCTGCTCGCGCAAGGCCTCCTCGGCGCCCTCTTCGCGGTCGACGAGGACGAGGGCGACGTCCACCGTCGCCCCGGCGCCGCGGGCGGCCTCGACGGCCTTCATGATCGAGCCGCCGGTGGTGGCGACGTCGTCGGCGATGAGCACGCGCGCGCCCTGGAGCGTTTCGTCCGGGCCCAGCCCCTCGATCACGTCGCGGGTGCCGTGCTTCTTGGCTTCCTTGCGAACGAAGAAGGTCCTCACCGGCGCGCTGTTGGCGTCGCTGATCGCCGCGACGCTGGCGATGATCGGCACGGCGCCCATCTCGAGACCGCCGACGTAGTCGACGTGCTCGGGGAGGATGCGCGACAGGAAGGCGCGGGCGGAGAGGTTGGCCCCGCGGGGATCCATCATCGTCGGCTTGAGGTTGAAATAGAGGTCGCTCACGGCGCCCGAGACGAGGGTGAATCTGCCCAGGCGGAACGAGCGCGCGCGGATCAGTTCGCGCAGTTCCGCTTCGTCGCCGTCGGACCCGGTCTCACCGGCGTGACGCATCCCCGCGACCGAAGCCATGGTGTCATCCCTTTCAATCCCGGAGCCGGCGCCGCGCGGCGCTGAGCGGTAATTGGAATGACGCGTCCCCGGTGGCAAGGGGGCAAGCGACCCCCGCCCCCCTGGCTACAGCGTATAGGCCCGCACGTTCGATCCGGGCGCGGGGGCGTAGGGTCCGCGGTCGGGCTCGGCCGGCGAGGTCTCGAGGGCCTTCTCGGTCTGCGCCTGGTTTTGACCCGGGCTCTGACTCTGGCTCTGGCTTTGCGGAGCGGGCTCGGCGGGCTTCCAACCCTCCTTGCGCCAGGTCTTCTCGACGGCGGCCAGATCGATGGCGGCGGTGTCCATGATGATCGCGGCGCGGGTCTCGTTGAGATCGTCGACCTTGGCGATCAGCAGGACGTGGCCGCGGCGCAGGCCCTCGGCGTAGATATGATGATGGTCATGGTGGCCGCCGAACAGGTCGCTCAACCAGCCCAGGAGTCCGCGGTGGTGGCGCCCGGCCTCCTCGTCGTCCTTGTCGCGGATCTCCACCTCATCCGGCTTTGAGATGTGGGCGGCGATCAAGGCGTCGCGAGCCTTCTCGGCCTCTTCCCGGGTTTCATAAAGGGCGGTGACGGTGCGTTTCATGGGGCTCATCTCCATGGGGGTGGCGCTAACCAGAACCCCCCATGAAGCGAGGCCGTTCCCGACAATAGGCCGGAGCGACCAACTTTCGTCCGCAGTGGGCCGGTTCAGTCCTTCGGCTCGACGTAGATCACCTTGGGGCCGTGTCCGGCCATGAGCAGGCCGAGCAACAGGCCGGCCACCGCGACCATGCCCATCGTCGCATAGGGCTTGCCCTTCACGTAGGGGTCGACCTGTTGGACGACCCTACGGGCCTTGCCGCTGACCTCGCTATAGAGATCCTTGGCCTGGCTGCTGGCCCTCATGGCGGCGTCGCTGATCTGGTTGGCCGCCTCGCCGATCTTCCGCTGCGCCGAGGAGCCGGCAGTCTGGGCGGTGTCGCTCACCTTGCGGGCCAGGTGGTCGGCTTCATAGTCGATGCTGTTGGTGGACATGTCTGTCTCCCGGTGGCTGAACGCTGGCCTCCCGGGCGATCGAGATCGGCGGGCGGCGGTCGACAGGGGAACACCCCGGGGGCGAGGCGGTTTCAGCGGGCAGGAAAGAAATCCCCGGCCGGCCCCTCAGCGGGCCGTCCAGTTCGGCTGGCCCACGGCGCCCACCCGGGTCCATCGGCCGTGCAGGGCGACCTCGCGGAACTGGTAGAGCCAGGCGGCGGTGGGGGGATTGATCCACCGGCCGCGGACATACATGCGCAGGATCGGCTCGCCGCCGTCCGGATGGGCCTCGCTGCGGGGCGCCTCCGGGTGGTCCAGTTCGGCGAGGGGATTGAACCAGGCCTCGTCCACCTCGACGGGATCGGGGCGAAGGGTCAGGGGCTCGGACGACCACAGCACCACCGGCGTGACCACGAAGCCGCTCAGGGTGACGAAGTCGTCGAGGAGGCCGATCGCGGCGTCGCGCGTCAGAGTGACGCCAAGCTCCTCCGCGGTTTCCCGCAGGGCGGCGTCGATCGCGTCCTCGCCCTCGTCGACCGCGCCGCCCGGCAGGGCGTAGTTCCCCGCGCCGCGCCGGAGGTTCAGGGCGCGGCGCGTGAGCACATAGCCCACCGTGGCGTCCAGCGGGGACAGCAGGATCGCCACGGCCGCGCGACGCAGGCCGGACGTCTCCAGGCTGAGGCGCGGAAAGGCGGCCAGGCGGCCGGCGATCTCATTGCGCAGGTCGTTCATCGAATGTGGGTATCGAGAGTCGGCATCGAAGGCGGCGAGATTCCCTTGAGGCGGTCCGCGCCGCCGGTCGTCATCACTAATGCGCTCATCGCCCCTCGAGCGCCTGGCCACGGCGGCCGGCCACCGCCCCCGGTTTGGCCGCCGTGGCCCACTTGCGCGCCAGAAGGCGTCCGCGACTCGTTTTTCCGTCCCGCTACGGTCAATCCAGCCATTCTAGGTCGCCCATTTGAGAGGGGCGACGCGGCGGATCAGCACGCCCCAGCCTATCGCCCCGGTCAGGCCGACCGCGGCGGTGATGGCGAAGGCCCAGAAGAACTGCCCGGTGGCGTCCACCACCATGCCAGTGATGATCGGCCCGATCATGCCCGCGACATTGCCGGCGGCGTTCTGGAAGCTTACCCACTTGCCGGAGGCGCGCGGGCCGGCCAGGGTCTGGGCGATGGCGTAGATGCCGGCGGTGTTGAGGCCCGACCCCACGGCGGCGATGAGCAGGCCGGCCACCGCCCAGGCGGGGTCGCCGAGGACGCTGATCATCAGACCGGCGGGCGCGACGATGTGGCAGGCGACGGCCGCGGTCTTGCGCGTCCCGTTTATGCTCGCGCCGCCGGCGATGGCCCGGTCGGTGAGCCACCCGGAGAGGGCGATGCTGGCGGCGTAGGCCAGGTAGATGACCCCGCCGAGCTCCGCCATCTGGCTCAACGAATAACCCCTCGCCTTGACCAGGTAGAGCGGCATCCACGACAGCACGAAATAGAACAGGTAGTTGGCGGAGAAGTGCCCCCAGGCCGCCCCCCAGGCTTCCCGATGGCGCAGAATAGCCACGTATGACGGCGCCGCGGGGCGGCCCGGTGCGTCCGCCTCGGCCCACAGCCCGTGAGTGCGCGCCAGCCATGGCCACAGCCAGAGCAAGGAGGCGAGGCCGAAGAGCAGGAACACCGGCCGCCAGCCGAGCGACGCAATCATCAGGCCGCCGGCGAAGGTGCCGAAGGCGGGCCCGAGCGACAGGCCAAGACCGATCAGGCCGTTGGCGCGCCCCAGCCTGGCGGGCGCCAGATGGCGGCCGATGAGGGCCGAGGAGGCGGGGAAGGCGGCGCTCTCGCCGATCCCGAGCAGCAGCCTAAGCACGATCAGGGCGCCGAATCCCTGAGCGAGACCGGTGGCGGCGGTGGCCAGGGACCACACCAGCAGCCCCAGGGCCAGGGTGCGATAGGGATTGATCCGCTCGCACAGCCAGCCGGCCAGGAACATGCTGGGCATGTAGGTCCAGGAAAAGGCGGCGATAAGCACGCCGATCTGGGTCGCCGAGAGCCGCAGCTGGTCCTTGATCAGGGGCGCGGCGGTGGCGAGGTTGCCTCGGTCGACATAGTTGATGAAGACGCTCAGCCCCATCAGGGCGACCACGCTCCAGCCGAATACACGCCTGCCGGGCGCGGCGATCACGCCAGCCACCATGTGACATCCCCCATCGATCTTTAGGAGGAGCTAAGCCCGGCCCGCCGTCGCTGGCAACAAGCCATTGGAACCAAACATCAATGCCAGAGCTTTCCTCTCGGCGCGGCCGCGCCGCGCCCCGACAGGAAAGCCCGCCCCATGAAGAAGACCGCCTCGGCCCTCCTCACGATCTTCGCCTCCGCCATGCTGCTGTCGGCCTGCGCCGACGACGAGGACATGTGGGGTCGTCACCACGATCGCGACCGCGATCGCGACCACCACGACGAACACTTCAGCCAGCTCCAGGCGCCAGCCGCCGCGCCCGTCGGACCCGGGGTCGCCGGCCGCTAGGGCGGCCTCCGCGGCCCCTCACAGAGTCGCGGCGTAGGCTCTCTTCAGCGCCGCCCAGCGCGGGCGATCGAACTCGCGCGCCTCGCCTTCGAGCGCCCCCTCGAGGGCATCCAGATGCCAGTGCCAGCCGGAGGCCAAGTCGGCGAGGTCGCCGCCGTCCGGAAGGATGTGGGTGAGGACGAGACGGCTGCCCGGACCGTCGTCGAACACCTCGAAGCGGACCACCGAGCCGGCGCCCGCCGTGCTTTCCGGCCAGGTGTATTCCAGCACCCCCGGCGGCTCCCAGCGCCGGACCTCGCCCTCCATCCGGCTGGACCCGCCACCGAGGATCAGGTGGAAGCGGCCGCCGGCGTGGGGATCGACGGTCGCCTCGGCCTGCAGCCAGCGCTTCAGCGCCTCGGGGTCGACCAGGGCCGACCACACCGCTGTCGCCGGCTTGGCCAGCCGCCGCTCGAAACGCAGGGCAGGATGGCCGTCGACCTCGATCCGCCGGCCGTCGCGCACGGCCCTGGGTGGGAAGGCGGCGGCGTATTCGTCGCGGCGCCGGCGCCAGGCCTCCATGCCTCCACCCACAGCCGCGTCGGGTTCGCCGAGACTGGCGGCCAGGGACTCCAGGAGCTGCGTCCAGCCGGCGGCCGTGCGCGGCGCGTCCTCCGGCGGTCCGGCGCTGTGGGTCAGGGTGAGGACGCAGCCCCCGCCGTCCGGCTCCAGGGCCCAGCGAACGATCGCGGCCGGCGGGATGTTCTCGAACCAGCTGTGCTCGAGGACCCGCGGCGGATCGAGGACGAGGACGCGGCCGCGGCTTTCCAGGTCGGTGTTGGCGAAGCGGTAGTCGAAGGGCGCGCCGACGCGCAGAGGCCCCGCCTCTCCCAACCATTCGACGCCCATCCACGCGACCAGCCGTTCCGGCGTGGTCAGGGCGGCCCACACCTTGTCGATCGGCTGGCGCAGGCGGCGGGTCAGCTGGAGGCGGTCGCCCTCCGAGGTTTCCCGCCAGTCGGCCCGGGTGGGGTGGGGCATGGTCAGCTCTCCTGATCGAGATGTCGTTCGAGGGCGTCGAGGCGTTCGCCCCAGAACCGGCGGTAGGGCGCGAGCCAGGCGTCCAGCTGGGCCAGGGGGGTGGGATCGAGGCTGTAGAGGCGGCGCTGGGCGTCCTTGCGCACCCGCACGAGGCCGGCGAGGCGCAGGGCCTTCAGGTGCTTGGAGACCGCGGGCTGCGGTGCGCCGAGAGTCCGCTCGATGTCGCCGGCGGAGCGCTCGCCCGAGCGCAAGGTCTCCAGAACGCGGCGACGGGTGGGATCGGCCAGGGCGGCGAAGGCGGCGTCCATGCGTTGCTATATGCCGCCGATAGAATATTCCGGCAAGGGAATATTACTGCGGCGGCCCTGACAGAGCGGCGACGGCCTCGGCGACGCTCCCGAAGATGCGGTCGGGGCCGATCAGGTCGCGCAGGCCGAGCCGTGCGAAAGCCGCTTGCGCGGCGAGGGATTCGAGCCGCGCGACGGCGAAGTCCACGCCGGCGTCGCGACAGGTCCTGACCACCCGGCGGAGCGCCTCGGCGCCGGTGAAGTCGATCTCCACCATGCCCGCCGCCTCGAGGATCGCCAGCCGGACGGCGCTCCGGCCCGGGCGCACCGCCTCGATGACGTCGCGGGCGAAGGCGTCCGCGTTGAGGAATGTGAGCGGGGCGGCGAAGCCCAGGACGGCGATGTGCGTATCCGGCGGCGGAGCGGGGTCGGCGCCGGCCTTCACCGGCCACCACACGGTCGAGCCGGGGATGGGACGCATCGGCTGCACCCGAACGCGGGCGCTGGCCCACAGGCCGTTGAGGAGGGAGAGGCCGATCCCCGCCGCGACGCCCCATTCGATGGGCAGGGCGACAATGGCGGCGGCGGTCGCCAGGATCAGCAGGAATTCGCCCCGACTGGCCCGGGCGACGGCGATGATCTGGCCCACCCTCACGAGGCGCGCGGCCACGAACAGCAGGACGCCGGCCAGGGCTGCCCTGGGAACCAGGCCCAGCAGGCCTGCCGCCCAGATCAGCACGGCCAGTACGATCGCCGCGGCGACGAGGCTGCCGAGCTGGCTGCGTCCGCCGCTCTCGGCGACGACGGCGGTGCGCGGTGGGCTGGCGTTGATCGGGAAGGCCCCCAGAAGTCCGGCGAGCAAACCTCCCGCGCCCATGCCGATGAAGTCGCGGTCGGCGTCGGGCCGCTCGTCCGGGAGGGGGAAGGACCGCGTGGTCGCGGCGGTCTGCACCATGATCACAAGGGCGACCAGGAGGCCAATCGGGGCGAGCCGCAGATAGTCGGCCGCACCGAGGGCAGGCCACGCCATAGCGGGCAGGCCGCCTTTCACGGCGCCCATGGCGGCGACCCCTTGCCGCTCGAGATGCAGGGTGGCGGCCGCCCCGGCGGCCAGGACCACGGCGAGAAGCGGACCTGGGATGCGCGGGCTGATCGCGTGAGTGGCGGCGATCACCGCCAGCACGCCTCCGGCGACGGCGATGCAGGCGAGGTTCGCCCGGGGCGCGGCCACGATCAGCGCCAGGAGGCGCTGGGGAAGGTCGCCGCCGGGGTCGGCGACGCCAAGGGCGGCGGGCGCCTGGGAGGCGACGATATGGACCGCTATGCCGGCCAGGAAGCCGATGGTCACCGGGATCGACAGCAGATTGCCGATCCAACCGAGACGGAACACCCCGGCGAGGAGGACGAAAGAGCCGGTCAGGATCGCCAGGCCGGCGGCCAGGGCCGCGTAGCGTGGCGAACCGGTGGCGGCCAGCACGGCCAGGCCGCCGGCGAAGATCGGAGCGATGGTGGAATCGGCGCCCGCCGACAGTCGCCGGTTCGATCCCAGCAGGGCGAAGGCGAGGCTGCCGGCGACGAAGGCGAAGAAGCCGGTCTGGGGCGGCAGGCCGGCGAGCCTCGCCGTCGCCATCTGCTCGGGGATGGCGATGGCCGCCAGGGTCACGCCGGCCAGGACGTCGAGGGGGACGGCGCGCGGATCCAGGCCCGCGAAGCCGCGCAGCAGCGGCCAGGGCCGGGCTCCGGTCGGCGCTTCGATCATGGCGACGTTTTAGTCGGCATAAGGACGTATGTCGCGTTCAGAACGGCGCCGTCACGCCGCGGCCCTCCGCCAGGGCTCGCCGATAGACGCGCCAGCCGCTGAACAGGTCCTGCACGACGGCGCCGAGCGACTTGTAGATGGTTAGATCGTCGTCGGCGCGCCGGCCGGGAAGGGTCCCCGCCATCACCTCGCCGATCTCGCCGAGGACATGGCTCTCGTCGATCAGGCCGGCGGCGATGGCGTGGATGACCTCCCCGCCTTGCCTGAGCACGCCCTCGCGGTGGTCGGCGAACACCCGCGCCCGCGCCACCAGGGCGTCGTCGGCCTCGCGCGTGGCCGCCGTGCTGGAGCCGACCAGGTTGACGTGGGTTCCGGGCGCGATCCAGGCGCCCTCCAGGATGGGGGTCGGGGCGGCGGAGACGGCGCAGACGATGTCGGCTTCGGCGACCGCGTCGCGCACCGTCCGCGTCACGGTCACGGGCACCGAGAGTTCGCCCTCGATGCGCCGCGCCACGGCGGCGGCGCGGTCGGGCGAGCGGCCCCAGAGCATGATTCCGCTCAGGGGCCGTACCAGGGCCATGGCGCGGGCGTGGGTCTCGGCCTGCTCGCCGTAGCCAAGGATGGCCAGCCGATGGGCGTTCTCGCGGGCCAGGACGCGAGTCGCCGCCGCGCTGGCGGCGGCCGTGCGGATGGCGGTGACCTCGCCGGCGTGGAGCATGGCGACAGTCGCGCCATTGGCGGGATCGAACAGGGCGATAAATCCCTGGTGCGATTGCAAACCCAGGGCGAAGTTGGCGGGAAAGACACTGATCAGCTTGGCCCCGAAAACCTGTGGGACGGCCCCCGGCATGACGCCGAACGCCGCGCCGCCCTCCAGGGGAATGATCTGCCTCAGGACCTGCTTCGTCTCGCCCGACGAGAGGGCGACCATGGCCTCGCGCATCAGGTCGATGCACTCGTCCATCGGCAGCAGGTCGCGGACGGTTTCGCGGTCGATGACCAGCAGGCTCATGGCGGCGCCTCTCCCCTCAAAGCGCCGCCACATTCGAACGGGACGCCCCCTCCCGCAAGGGCGGTGTCCTGGAGCATCAAGGCACCCGAGTCGCCGATCTCCGTCCAAATCCCCCTGAACAAGGCCTGCACGGCCTGCGCGCCCGAGGTCAACGCCGCGACGGCCGTGTCTAGTCCGGGCGTCCGCCCGTTCGGCGGCGGCGACGGCTAGGGTGAACGCAGCCGTTCATGTGATAGTGGCGCCCTGCCCGCGCGTGGCGCTCGAAGGAAGGGGCCAAGGTGCGATTGGTTGTCCTGCTCTTGTTGTGGCTAGCCCTGGCCGCTCCCGGCCGGGCGCAGGTGGCCGCGCCACCGGCGCCCGATCCGGCGGCGGCGGTGCTGGCCCAGGCCAGGTCCGACCTCAGGGACGTCACCGCTGGCCTGCAGGCCAGGACCCTGCCCGACAGCGACATCGAATCGCGCCTGGCGAGGATCCCGCCGATCCAGGCCCGGCTGGGCGATGTCCTGTCGACCCTGACGCCTCGTCAGCAGAACCTCAAGGCCCGCCTCGCCCAGCTGGGGTCTCCCCCGGCCGCCGGACAACCGCCCGAGGATCCCCAGACCGTCCAGCTTCGCCGGGACCTCGCCCGCCGCCTGGCGACGGTCAATGGCGAGGTGGCGCAGGCGCGGCTGCTGACCCTCACCGCGGACCAGATCAGCGCCGAGCTCTCCGATCGCCTGCGAGGGAACTTCGCGGCCCGCCTGTGGACCCGCACCCGCTCCATTCTCGATCCCCTGCTGTGGCGCGACTTCGCCGGGGCGCTGCCCGGCGACATCGCCCGTCTGGCGCGGGCGGCGGACGAAGAGGGCGACCAAGCTGCGCCGGTGGCGAAAAAACCCCGCAGCCTCGCCATCGTCGTCCTGGCGGTGCTCGGGGGTCTGATCCTGGTCGGACCCGCGCGGGTCTTCCTCAATCGCCTCGGATACCGGCGCGCCGCCCGGGCCGGCGGACCGCCGCGCCTGCGCCGCATGGTCCTGGCCCTGTGGCTGGTGCTGGTGGCGACGCTCACGCCGCTCTTCGCCGGGCTGCTGATTCGCGCCGCCCTGATCGAGGTCGACGCCCTGACGCCGGACATGGCCAAGGTCACGGCCCTGCTGATCCAGGTGAGCGTGTTCGCGGCGTTCCTGGCCGGCCTGGGCCGGGCCATGCTCTCCCCAGGGCGCCCGGAGTGGCGCCTGGCCCCCGTGCCGGAGACGATCGTGGCGCGTCTCGCCCCGTTCCCCGGCCTGATCGGGACCACCGCCGCCCTCTCCACCTTCTTCGCGGGGCTGAACACCCTGCTGGGCGCCAGCCTCTCCTCACGGATCGCCAGCGACTGCCTCACCCTGCTTATCGAGATGGCGGCAGTGGGCGGCGCGCTGGCGGCGGTCGGCCGGGCGCGGTTGGCGGGCCGGGCCCTGAACGCCTCGCCCAGCGCCGCGGACGCCGAGTCCCGGGCGCCGTGGCTCCTGGCCACCCTAGCGGCGTGGATCGCCCTCGTCGTGGCCCTGGTCGCCCTCCTGGTGGGCTACCTCGCCCTTGCCAGCTTCCTGATGCGCGAGACGGTGTGGATCGGCGCGGTCCTCGCCCTGCTCTCGCTTCTGCTGCGGCTGGCCGACGACCTCTTCCCGACCCTTCTGTCGCCGGCCTCGCCCGTCGGCGGGGCGCTCGAGACCACCGTCGGGCTCTCGCGCAGTTCGCTCGAACAGCTGGGCGTGCTGCTGTCGGGGCTTGCTCGGCTACTCCTCCTGCTGCTCGCCTGGGCGGCCGCGCTTGCGCCGTTCGGGGCAAGCGCGGACGACATCCTCCGCCGCTTCACGGCCACCAACTTCGTGGTGAAGCTGGGGCTCGTGGCGATCTCGCCCGGGGCTATCCTCGGCGGTATCGCCCTCTTCCTGGCCGGCCTGTTCATTACCCGGGCGATCCGCCGCTGGCTGGAGGTGCGCTACCTTCCCAAGACCGGCCTGGACGTCGGCCTGCGCACCTCGCTCGCCGCCGGGGTGACCTACCTGGGCGCCCTGATCGCGATCCTGGCGGCCTTCGCCTACCTGGGCCTCAGCGTCGCCCAGATCGCCCTGTTCGCCAGCGCCCTGTCGGTAGGCATCGGCTTTGGCCTGCAAGCGATCATCGGAAACTTCGTCTCGGGCCTCATCCTGCTCGCCGAACGGCCCATCCGGGTGGGCGACTGGATCGCCATCGGCGACCTCGAGGGCGATGTTCGCAAGATCAGCATCCGCGCCACCGAGATCGAGATGATGGACCGATCGCGGCTGATCGTGCCCAATTCCGAATTAGTTTCCAAGATCGTGCGCAACGTCACCCACTTGGAGGCGCTCGGTCGCGTCCGGATCGTGCTGAAGGTGGACGTCGGCGCCGACCCGGCCCAGGTGAGCGACATCGTCATGCACCGCCTGCGCGATCATCCCGAGGTGCTGGCCGAGCCCGCTCCGGTGGTTTTCATGACCGATGCCCGCGACGGCGCCCTGGAGTTCACCGCCTTCGGCTATCTGACCTCGCCCCGCCAAGCCTATGCGGTGAAGAGCGAGCTGCTGTTCCAGATCGTGCCGGATCTGAAGGCTGCGAACATCGGCCTGGCCAGTCAGGCGAGCACCGTCAGGGTGGTCCTCGACGCGGCCGCGGCGGCAGGCGCGGAGCCGCCGGCAGCCGAAGAGGTGAAATCACTTAAAAAATGACCCTTCGGCTGGCCGGAGGTCTGGCTGTGAGGCGGGCTCGTGACTAAATTCGGCCCGGCCCTTGGGGATGGGGGACGGACATGCGCGCCATTCGTATCGGCGCCCTGGTGACGGGCGCCCTCCTCGCCGCCACGTCGGCGTCCGGAGAGATTCTGCACTTCCGCGCCAAGCTGGCGCCATCTTCGGAGACGCCGGCGAGCCAGAGCCGCGCCGCCGGCCTCGCCGAACTGACGCTGGACACCGACAGCAAGATCCTCACCTGGAAGGTGACTTACAGCGGGCTCAGCGGGCCGCTGATCGGCGCCCATTTCAAGGCGCCGCCAGAGCCGGGCGCGTCGGCGGGCGCCACCGTGCCCCTCGCGCCGCGGCTGACAAACCCCGTGGTCGCCTCCACGCGGCTCAACGACATCCAGATCGGCGACCTGCGGGCGGGGCTGTGGTCGGTGAACCTCCTCACCGCCAAGAACCCCCGCGGCGAGCTCAGAGGGGATCTGGAGCGGGCGCCGTAGATCTTCTTCCCTCCCCGCGAGGGGAGGGGAGGGGAGGGGAGGGGAGGGGAGGATTCGCCTCCCTATTGGCCAACCCCTGTGGGGTCGCGGAGGAGGTTCACCAAGTGGACCAGCATGGCCACCATGCCGGTGAATGCGATCAGCATCAGGAAGCGCCAGGGTACGAGGCGCGGCTCGGCGTGGGGCCGGGCGGCCCGGGCGCCGCGCCAGCCGAAGAGGACGGCTAGAGCACGACTCCTTCACACGGAACCATAGCCTGAGTTTTTGAGGTAGTTGGCGCACTCCTCGGGGGCGAAGAGGTCGAGGAGTTGACCGACCTTTCGCCAGG
>JAQGIW010000113.1 GCA_028290905.1 Caulobacteraceae bacterium
ACGAGAACGACACCGTCGCCACCGAGGAGCTGCGCTACGGCGACAACGACCGCCTGGCCGCGCGGGTGGCCCAAATGGTCGGCGCCGACCTGCTGGTCCTGCTGTCGGACGTCGACGGCCTCTACACCGCCGATCCCCGCCTCGATCCGGCGGCGGAGCACATCCCCCTCGTCGAGGCGCTCACCGAACGCGTCGCCGCCATGGCCGGCGGCGCCAACGCCGCCGCCGGTGTGGGCGTGGGTGGCATGGCCACCAAGCTGGACGCCGCCCGCATCGCGGCCGGAGCCGGCTGCGCCACCCTGATCACCCTGGGGCGCCGCCCCGCGCCCCTGGCGGCGGTGGAGCATGGGGAGCGCGCGACCCTGATCGCGGCCGCCGAGACGCCCTCGGCCGCCTACAAGGCGTGGATCGCCGGCTCCTTGACGCCCCAGGGGGTGCTGACGGTGGATCCCGGCGCGGCGGCCGCCCTGCGCCAGGGCAAGAGCCTGCTGGCGGCCGGGGTCAATGGCGTCGAGGGCCGGTTCGGCAAGGGCGACGCGGTAGTGGTCCGGGACGGCGACGGCCGAGAGCTCGGCCGGGGCTTGGCCCGCTACGACGTGGCCGACGCCCGCCGCATCGTCGGCCTGCGCACCGGCGCCATCGAGGCAGTGCTCGGCTACGAGGCCGGGCCGCTGATCCACGCCGACGACCTGGCCCTCGCCCATCGGCCGGCCGGCGCCGAGTGATGGGCCGAGTAACAGCGTGGGGGCGAAGGGGGAGCGTCGAAGCCCGGCGCTCGCCCATTCCCGGACGTTCCGCGGCGGCGCGCCCGGGCCTCCTTCTGACCCCCGGGATGGCGGTCGGTCTCTACGGCGGCTCGTTCAACCCTGTCCACGGCGGCCACGCCCATGTCGCGACGACCGCCTTGCGGCGGCTGGGATTGGACCGGGTGATCTGGCTGGTCTCGCCGCAGAATCCCCTGAAGTCGCCGGCGGCCACGGCGGCGCTCGACGAGCGCCTGGCGTTGACCGCCCGGTGGGCGGCCGGCCCGTCGATGATCGTCTCCGATCTCGAGCGGCGGATCGGCACGCGCTACTCCATCGACACCGTCCGCTGGCTGAAGGCGCGGTTCCCGGGCGTGCGGTTCGTGTGGGTTATGGGGGCGGACGGCCTGGCGGAATTCCACCGCTGGCGGGGCTGGGCGGCGCTCGCGAGGGAGGTTCCGATCGCCGTGGTCTCGCGCCCCCGGGTGGCGACGCGCAGCCGCTCTTCGCCCCTGGCCCGGCGTTTCGCCGCCTTCCGCATCCCGGCGCGGGCCGCCCGCACCCTGGCCGCCCGGACGCCCCCGGCCTGGGTCTACCTGGACGCGCCGTACGATTTCACCTCTTCCACGGCCCTGCGCAATTCACGCCTGACCGAAGGGCGCCTACATGATATGGAACAAAACGTGTCACCCTGCAGCAGGAGCCTCCGCTGACCCCTGATCCCGCGCCCCGCGCGCAGACCAACCCGGCCCCGTCCCCCGATCGCGACCATGGGGAGGGCCGCACCCCGCTCGAGGACATGATCCTCAGCCGCCTGGACGACGAGAAAGCCCAGGACATCGTCTTCATCAATCTCAAGCACAAAAGCGCCTTCGCCGACGGCCTGATCATCGCCTCCGGCCGCTCGCACCGTCACGTCGGCGCCATGGCCGATCACCTGCTGCGCGCGCTGAAGGACGCCGGCCATGGACGGGCCCGGGTCGAGGGCCTGCCGCACTGCGACTGGGTGCTGATCGACGTGGGCGACGTGATCGTCCACCTGTTCCGCCCCGAGGTGCGGGGCTACTACAATATTGAGAAGATCTGGTCGGTGGATTCCGGCCACCTGGGGTCGGCTCATTAACCCCGCTTGAAAGTCACCCTGCTCTGCGTCGGCCGGCTCGGCGAGGCGCTGGAATCCCGCCTCGCCGCCGACTGGGCGGCCCGCGCCACCTCGATTGGGCGGGCTCTCGGCCTCGGCCCCGTGGAGATCATGGAGGTGGAAGGCCGCAAGGCCGGCAAGGCCAGCGAGGCCGAGGTGCTCCTCCCCCGGTTGGAGGGCGCCCAAGTCATCGCCTGCGACGAACATGGCCAGGGACGGACCTCGCGCGAGTTTGCCGCCCTGCTCGGGCGCCTGCGGGACGATGGTGTCAGGCGGCTTGTCTTCGTGGTCGGCGGGGCGGACGGCCTCGACGAGCGGGTGCTCGGCCTTGCGCAGGGGCGGCTGTCTTTTGGGACCCAGACCTGGCCGCACGCCCTGGTCCGCGCGATGCTCGCCGAACAGGTCTACCGCGCCGCCACCATCCTGGCCGGCTCCCCCTATCACCGCGACTGAAAGTCCGGTTCCCAGTCGCGCAATAATGTGTGATCGTCAGACCTGAAATCCTTCCGCCTCAATTTCGGCCCGGCGGGGGTTCATGGCGTGAACTATGCGAAGACATCTGTTGATCGGCGTGTCCGCCTTCGTCCTCGGCGCGGGAACGATGGCCTACGTCAGCCAGAGGGCCAGCGCGACGACCCAGTCGCACGCCCAGACCTATCATATGCTCGAGCTGTTCGGGAATGTCCTGGACACCGTCGAGCGTCAGTATGTATCGCCCACGGACGACAAGAAGCTTATTCAGTCGTCTCTCAAGGGCATGCTCACCTCCCTGGACCCCCACTCCGACTATCTGACGCCGGAGGACTACCAGGAGATGGAGGACCAGACCCGCGGCGAATACGGCGGCCTGGGAATCGAGATCACCAGCGAGGACGGCGTGGTGAAGGTGATCTCGCCGATCGACGGCACGCCCGCCTCGCGGGCCGGCGTCAAACCGGGTGACTACATCACCGCGGTCAACGGCCAGACGGTGCTGGGCCTGTCGGTGAACGACGCGGTCAAGCAGATGCGCGGCAAGGTGGGCGAGGCGGTCACGCTGACCATCGCCCGCGAAAAGACCGACCCCTTCGACCTCAAACTGGTGCGCGAGGTGATCACCCCCAAGTCGGTCACCGCCCGCATGGAGGGCGACTACGGCTATGTCCGCCTCGCCAGCTTCAACGAGAAGGCCACGGAGGAGACCAAGGCGGCCATCGATGATCTGCGGACCAAGAACCCCCACCTGAAGGGCCTGGTCTTCGATCTGCGCAAGAATCCCGGCGGCCTGCTCGACCAGGCGGTCGGCGTGGCGGATCTCTTCCTCAACGGCGGCGAGGTGGTCTCGCAGCGCGGCCGCGATCCGCGCAGCATCGAGCGCTACAACGCCAAGCCCGGTGTCAAGCTCGACAACCTGCCGGTGGTGGTGCTGGTCGACAGCGGCACCGCCTCCGCCGCCGAGATCGTCGCCGGCGCCCTGCAGGATCGCCACCGCGCCCAGCTTGTCGGCCTGACGAGCTTCGGCAAGGGTTCGGTGCAGACGGTGATCCCCCTGCGCGGCGGCCTCGACGGCGCCGTGAAGGTGACGACCGCCCGGTACTACACGCCCTCGGGCCGGTCGATCCAGAGGACGGGCATCGAGCCGGACCTCGAGGTGGCCGAGACCCGCGAGGAGGCGGCCCAGGTCGCCAACCAGGCCTTCCAGTTCAGCGAGGCGAGCTTCCATAACGCGCTGACCGCCGACGAGGGCAAGACCCGCGTCGCACCCCACTCGCCGGCCGAGGCGCCGCCCGCCGTGTTCGACCAGAAGAAGGGTGACTTCCAGCTCGCCCGCGCCCTGGACGTGCTCAAGTACGGTTCGGTGGAAGCCACGCCAAAGCTGCCCAAGCCAACGGCCACCCTGGCCCAGGCCGCGATCCTGCGGGCCGCCCACGGGGCCGTGGTCAAGCCGGGCGCGACCGTGGCTGCGGCGCCGACCAAGTCCAACTAGAGCGGGTTCCGAAAAATGGAAGCCGTTTTCGGATGAAACGCCCGTCAAATCACGAAACGAGATGAGCTCCGGGGGGAGCCCGAGCGACCAGGACGTCGACGCGGCGGCGACTCTCGATCTGACGCGGTTTCGGCCGAACGTGGGCATTGTGCTGGCGCGCCACGACGGCAAGGTGTGGCTGGGTCGCCGGGCCGACACGCCTGGTCCACGCAACTGGCAGTTCCCGCAGGGTGGGGTCGATGAAGGCGAATCGCTGGAAGAGGCGGCGCGGCGGGAGCTTCACGAGGAGACGGGCGCGCGCTCGGTGAGCCTGCTCGGGCGCACCGAGGAGTGGCTCGCCTATCGGTTTCCCGAGGGTTACCGCCGGTCCAAGGCCGCCCGCGGCTGGCTCGGCCAGAAGCAGATCTGGTTCGCGTTCCGCTTCACGGGCGACGACGGCGAATTCGACCTCGCCAGGCATCACCAGGTGGAGTTCGATCGTTGGCGATGGGCTGACCTGGACGAGGCCCTCGACAGCGTGGCCGATTTCAAACGCGAGACCTATCGCCACGTGATCGAGAAGTTCAGAACGCTGATTGTGGAGCCTGATGATTTGCGTCGGAAATCTGAATCAGGTTCTAGACATTGAATCTAGAGCAGCAGACCGCCTGAGGGCGGCGCAATTCGGGGCGGCCACAGGTTGCATACACCCATCGTGATGGTTCATGGCGCGTTCTGCGCCGGCTGGGCGTTCGAGCGCTTTCGAAAACCGTTCGAAGCGGCGGGCCACCCGGTTGTCGCGCCGGATCTCCCCGGTCACGCCGCCGGCGCTCGCCCATCGGTGGCCGGGCTCTCGATGAGCGACTACGCCCGCGCCGTCCAGGGGATCGTCGAGGCCCAGGGCCAGCCGCCGATCCTGATCGGCCATTCGCTGGGCGGGCTTGTGGCTCAGATGGCGGCGACACGAGCGCGGGTGGCGGGGCTGATCCTGATCGCCCCCTCCGCACCCTGGGGGGTGACCGGATCCACCGCCGAGGAGGCGATCTCCGCGGTCAGCCTCTACGCGCTCGGCCCGTACTGGGCCCTATCCATCGATCCGGACTATCCGGCGGCCCGGCGCTACCTGTTCGACCGCCTGCCGCGCGCGGTGCGGCGTGCGACCTTCGCCCGTCTGGTCCCCGAAAGTGGCCGGGCGCTCTGGGAGACCCTCAACTGGTGGCTGGACCCCTTCGCCACCACCTTGGTGGGCGCCGGCGGGGTGCGCGCGCCTGTGCTGGCGATCGCCGGCGGTCTCGACGCCATCCATCCGGCCGCCACCGTGCGCGCCACCGCCCGTCGGCTCGGCGGCGAGACACTGGTGTTTCCGGACATGAGCCACTGGCTGGTTG
>JAQGIW010000135.1 GCA_028290905.1 Caulobacteraceae bacterium
ACCAGACCGGGGCCTTCTTCAGGGTCTATGCCCTCTTCGGCACGGCCACGAGCTGGCTGGGACCCTTCCTGGTCAACCAGGGCACGCGCCTCTTCAAGACTCAGCAGGGCGGCTTCGCCACGGTCACCCTGCTGCTGTTCCTGGGTTTCGTCGGCCTGATGTTCGCGCGCGGCGGGGATCGACCCGACGCGCCGTGGAGCAGTGCTTGATCCGGCTCTACGTCGAAGCCGACCTGGCGGCGGGCGCCCGGATCGCGCCCCGCTCCGATCAGGCCCACTACCTGGTGCGGGTGATGCGCCTCGCCTTGGGCGAAGCGCTGCTGGTGTTCAACGGCAGGGACGGGGAGTGGCGGGCCAGGCTGGCGGAGGCCGGTAAGCGCGGTTGCGTCCTCGCCGTCGAGGAACAGGTGCGGCCCCAGGAGACGCCTCCGGACCTCGACCTCGTCGTCGCCCTGGTCAAGCGCGCGCGCCTGGAGACGATCGTCGAGAAGGCCGCCGAACTCGGCGCGCGCCGCGTCCGCCTGGCGGTCACCGAGCGCACCAACGCCGACCACACCAATCTGGCTCGCCTCGAAGCCATCGCCGCAGAGGCGGCGGAGCAGACCGGACGGCTCGACGTCCCGGGCATCCTGGCGCCGGCGCCGCTCGCCGCCATCCTCGCGGCCTGGGAGGGGAAGCGGCGGCTCATGTTCTGCGACGAGGCCGGGGACGCGGCGCCGGCTATATCCGCCCTTCGGGGGGCGGGAGGGCCGTGCTGGGCGGTGCTGATCGGCCCGGAAGGGGGCTTCTCGCCAGCCGAACGCGAGGCGATCCGAGGCCTGTCCCAGGCCATCGCGGTGTCCTTAGGACCCAGGATCCTGCGCGCCGACACCGCCGCGATCACCGCCCTCGCCCTCTGGCAATCTGCGCTGGGCGACTGGCGGGGGGCTTGAGGTTGGGCGCGCGCCGGGCCAAGTGACCGAAAGCTGGGAAAGCCGGTTGTAGAGGGACCTTGATGGCCGAAACGCTTGCCGACGACCGGCCCTTGACGTTCGAGGACCTCACCGCATGGTTCGCCCGCGGCGCCAAGCCGCCATCGGCGTTCCGCGTCGGCGCCGAACACGAAAAGTTCGTCTTCCGCGTCGGCAGCCACGAGCCGGTTCCCTACGAGGGTCCGGCCGGGATCCGCGCACTTATGGAAGGGATGATGCGGTTCGGCTGGACCGGGACCTATGAGTCGACACCAGGCAGCGGCGAGACCCTGATCGGCCTCTCGCGGGGACAGGCCAACGTCAGCCTGGAGCCGGGCGGCCAGTTCGAGCTCTCCGGCGCCCCGCTCGCAACCATGCACGACATCTGCGAGGAGACCGGCCAGCACCTCGAGGAGGCCAAGACCGTGGCGGCCGAGCTCGGCCTCGGCTTCCTGGGGCTCGGCTTCACGCCCCTGTGGCGCCGCGACGAGATCCCCGTGATGCCCAAGGGGCGCTACGCCATCATGCGCCGCTACATGCCCAAGGTCGGGGGCAAGGGCCTGGACATGATGTTCCGCACCTGCACCGTCCAGGCCAACCTCGACTTCGAGAGCGAGGCCGACATGGTCGCGAAGTTCCGGGTCAGCCTGGCGCTCCAGCCCATCGCAACCGCCCTGTTCGCCAATTCGCCCTTCGTCGAGGGGCGTCCCAGCGGCCTCCTCAGCAGCCGGGCCCAAGTGTGGACCGACACCGATCCCGACCGCACCGGCCTCCTCAGCTTCGTCTTCGCCGACGGCTTCGGCTTCGAGGCCTACGCCCGCTACGCCCTCCAGGTGCCGATGTATTTCGTCAAGCGCGCCGGCCTCTACATCGACGTCGCCGGGCGGTCGTTCGCCGACTTCATGGAGGGGCGGCTCCCCGAACTGCCGGGCGAGCGGCCGACCATCAAGGACTGGGCCGACCACACCAGCACGATCTTCCCCGAGGTGCGGCTCAAACTATACCTGGAGATGCGCGGCGCCGATGGCGGCCCTGTCAGCCGGCTCTGCGCGCTGCCGGCTCTATGGACGGGCATCCTCTACGATCCGGCCGCCCAGGCCGCCGCGTGGGACCTGTGCAAGCACTGGACCGCCGAAGACCGGGCCGGGCTGATCCGCGACGTTCCGCGCCTGGCCCTCAACGCGCAGGTCGCGGGGCGGCCAGTCCGCGACGTGGCCCGCGACATGGTGGCGATCGCCGCCCAGGGCCTGCGGGCCCGCGGGCGCCTGTCCGGCGGCCTGGTCGACGAGTCCAGCTACCTGGGCGAGCTGGAGGACATCGCCGAGACCGGCGTCACCGCCGCCGAGCGTCTCCTGGCCCTCTACAACGGACCGTGGCAAGGCGACGCCTCCCAGGTGTTCGAGGCCTTCGCCTACTAGCGCACTGCATGAAGTTCATCACCGTCGTCGCGCGAGCCTGGGTCGCCGTTCTGGGCGCCATCGCTCTGGGGGCCCTCATCCTGACCGGCTCACCCGCCTCCGCCGATCATCCCGGCGCCCTGTGGCGCGTGGTGCATGGGCTGTGCCTGCGGGACATGGCGATAAGCGGCCGGCCTCCCCCCTGCCTGGCGGTCAATCGCCAGGCGGGCTATGCGGTGGTCCCGGACCTTCGCCGCCCGACCCAGGTGCTGCTCGTGCCCACCACGCGCATCGGCGGCATCGAAAGCCCGCAGATCCTTGCGCCCGACGCCGTCAATTACTGGCAGGCGGCCTGGGATGAGCGGCGGTGGGTAGAGCGGCGCGCCGGCCGGTCGATTCCGCGGGACCGCGTCGGGCTGGCGATCAACTCCGTGTTCTCCCGCAGCCAGAACCAGCTGCACATCCACGTCGACTGCGTGCGGCCGGACGTGCGGCGGGCGCTGATGGAGAACGAGGCGGTGATCGGCAGCGTCTGGGCCCCGCTGCCGGTCCCGTTGGCGGGGCGATGGTTCACGGCGCGCCGGCTGTCAGGCGACGAGCTCGGCCAGCGCAATCCATTCGTGCTCCTCGCCCGCGGCGATCCCGTGGCCCGCCGGCGCATGCCCCTGGAGACCCTGGCGGTTATCGGCGCGACCTTCTCCGACGGATCGTCGGGGTTTTATCTGCTCAGCGACCACGCCGACTTCCTGCTCGGAGACACCGGCTTCGCCGAGGGTCTGCTCGACCACCGCTGCGCCGTCCTCAGGCAGCCCTGAGGGCGCCCGCCACTTCGGGTCGGGCAGGCGGCGTCGGGGCCGGAAAGCTTCGGCCGACTCTTTAGTGGAAACGCGCGACCCGGGTGGGTCAGAGCCGGTCGTCAGGGGTGTCCGCATTGGCCGGCCACGGCTCGCGCTCGGCGGCGGCGGGTTCGACCAGTCCCTCGATGGTCACCACCTTCGGATAGAAGGCGATGCGCTCGGCGATGGCGGCCATGCCCGGGTGCGGGGTCTCATAGCTCCACACCGCGTTCTCGGCGATGGTCCCGTCCCGGCGGATGGTGAAATAGGAGGCGTGGCCCTTGTAGGGGCAGTAGGTGTCCAGGTCCGTGCGGCCGAGCACCTCCATCTCCACGTCCTCCCGCGGGAAGTAGATCACCGGGGCGTAGGACGCCTCCATGAGGATCAGGGCGTCCTCGCTGTCGGCGATCTCATGGCCCTGGTAGAGGGCGCGCACGCGCCCGTCGTGGGGGGCGATGGTGATCGGGTGGTCGGGTCCGGGGACCTTGACGACGTGCATGGGCGGGCTCCTGGGTTCGCGTGTGGGCTCGGGCCTTAGGTGGGCGCCGAGGTCGTCCGGGGAAAGGGGCTTGCCTTGCCGCATGACGGCGGGGTCATGTCGGCGCTTCGGCCAATCGCGGAGATCTCATGAACAGCATCGTCGTCCTGGTCGGCGTCCTGATCACCGTGGTCACTGGCGTGCCGGTGGCGTTGCAGCTCCTGCGCGTTCACCCCCGGGGGCTGTTCATCCTGTTCTTCGCCGAGATGTGGGAGCGATTCTCCTACTACGGCATGCGCGGGCTGCTGGTGTTCTATCTGACCCAGCATTTCCTGTTCGACGACAAGGTGGCCGCCGGCCAGTACGGTTCCTACGCCACCTTGGTCTATCTCCTGCCCCTGGTCGGCGGGATCCTGGCCGACCGCTACCTGGGCGCGCGCAAGGCGGTGGCGTTCGGGGCGCTGCTGCTGGTGGCCGGGCACCTGACCATGGCGATCGAGGGACCGCCGGCTCAGCAGACGCTGGCCTACCGCGGCGCCCACTACGCCTTCCAGGTCGCCGGCCGCGGCGACGCCCGGGTCGCCAAGCTGGTCGTCGGCGGGCGTGCCTACGACTTCGGCCAGACGCCTGCGGGCGACTTCGCAATCAAGGGTCTTCCCGCCGGCGGAGCCCTGCCTCAGGTCCTGCCCAAGGGCTCGTTCACCCTCGATAAGAGGAGCGCGGCGCGGGTCTTCGAGGACGTGCTCTACCTGGCGTTGACCCTGATCATCATGGGGGTCGGTTTCCTGAAGTCGAACATCTCGACCATCGTCGGCCAACTCTACACGCCGGGCGATCCCCGCCGCGATCCGGGATTCACGCTCTACTACTACGGGGTGAACCTCGGGGCCTTCTGGGCGGCGATCCTGTGCGGCTATCTGGGCGAGACCTATGGCTGGCGCTTCGGCTTCGGTCTGGCGGGGGTCGGGATGCTGGCGGGCTACGTCACCTTCATGCTCGGCAGGCCGCTCCTGCGCGGAAAGGGGGAGCCGCCGGATCCGTCCCACCTCGCCGCGCCGGTGCTCGGCCCGATCAGCCGGGAGTGGCTGATCTACCTGGGCGTCATCCCGGGCCTCGCCGCGGTCTGGTTCCTGGTCCAGCATAACGGCCTGGTCGGGGTCGCCCTCGGCGTCGGCGCGGCCGCCGTCCTGGCCTACGTCGGGCGCTACATGATCACCCGAGCCGATAAGGTCGAGCGCGAACGGCTGATGCTGGCCTTCGTCCTGATGGGCGGCGCGGTGGTGTTCTTCACCCTGTTCGAGCAGGCGGCGACCTCGCTCAACCTGTTCGCCGAGCGCAACACCAACCTGGCGCTGATCGACGCGCCGGTCATGTTCAACCTGCTGGGCCACGAGGTGTTCCTCGGCACCAGGGCCATGCTCACGGCCGCAGGCTCTCCGCATGGGACGTGGTGGATCGACATGGGCTTCGACGCCGCCCAGACCCAGTCGTTCAACGCCGGCTTCATCCTGATCTTCGCGCCGCTGTTCGCCGCCCTGTGGACCGTGCTCGGCCGCCGCGGGCTCAACCCCGACCCGGTGACCAAGTTTGGCCTGGGGATCGCCCAGGCCGGCCTCAGCTTTCTGGTCATCGTCTGGAGCCAGGGTCTCGCCGACGCCAATTTCCGCCTGCCGCTGATGGTGCTGGCGGTCGTCTACCTGCTGCAGACCACCGGCGAACTCTGTCTGAGCCCGGTAGGCCTCTCGGAGATAACCAAGCTGGCGCCCCCGCTCCTGGTCTCGACGGTAATGGCGGTGTGGTTCCTCGGCACGTCGGCCGCCGAGTTCATCGGTGGCTTGATCGCCGGCCTGGCCGGGACAGCCACCGCGGGCGGCCAGGTGCTCGATCCTG
>JAQGIW010000136.1 GCA_028290905.1 Caulobacteraceae bacterium
AACCCCGGCGGGCATGCGTCGACGGACCGTTTCGGCGATCAGCCGGTGGGCGGCGTGGAACGCCCGCGTATCGCCGGGGTCGGCGACGATCAGCCGGTCGCGCGCCAGGCGCCCCAGGATCTCCGAAGCGAGGCCCGGGCCGGCGACGGCGGGCGCCATGATCGCGATATCGGTGGCGCGCCAGGAGCGGTCCGCGATGGAGAGGCTGGCGAGGATCTCCCGTTCGTCGACATCGAGCCGGTCGAGGCGTCGATCGAGGATCGCGGTCAAGGTGCGCTCGCCAGCGCCTTCGTCATCGCCCAGGGCGAGCGTGGCCTGTACCGCGCGAAAGGGGTTGCCGGCCGATATGGCCATCACCTCGGCGGCGTCGATCCCCGCCGTTCCCGACATGCACACCAGATCGGCGACCTGCCCCGCGGTGAGCGGCGGCAGGGGAATCTCCAGGGTCGAGAGATGGGCGCGCAACCGCGCCAGGCGATCGTCGCTGAGGGGTGTCCGGGCGGCCGTCAGGATGCGCAGGGGCGCGCCGCTGTCGAGGACCGCCAGCGTCAGGGTCACGGACGCGTCGTCGACGTCCTGCAGATCGTCCATGACCACCAGCCAGGGGCCTTCGCGGGCGATCGCGCCGATCAGAGCCAGCATCGCCCGTTGCGTCAGCGTCGCCCGCTCGCCGCCGCTGAGGGCGGCGGTCCGCTCGTCCCCGGCGGCGTCCACGCCTCGCAGGGCGCGGGCGCACAGGGTCAGTGCGACGGGACCGAGGCCGGCCTCGGCCAGGACCCCCGACGCCCAGGCCACGTCGTCGCCGTCCGGACGGCGGCTGGCTGCCGCCTGGCGCACGAGGTCGAACCAGGCGCCCAGGGGGTTCAGCATGCGCGCCGGAGCGCCGGCCACGAAGCTGCTGATGGCGGCCTCGCTGCCGGCCAGCTTGGCGCGCAGCAGGTGGCTCTTGCCGATGCCCGCCTCGCCGCTGAGGATCGCGAGGCGCGGGGCCCCGCTGGCCAGCCACGCCGTCGCCTGGCGGCTTTCCTCGCCGCGGCCCACCATCTGGTCCAGGATCGGCGATGTCCGGCTGGTCTCGCCGGCCAGGGAGTCGTCGATGGCCAGTCCGCCGGGGAGTTCGGCGGCGCACAGCTTGGCCGCCCGGTTCACGGCCCCGCCGTGGACGATGGTCGAGCCATGTTCGGACGGGCCGCGATAGACCGGTCCGCCCGCCGCCGCGACCGCGCCGTCGAACCCCAGGCTGATCAGCGCCCGCTGCGGCTCCAGCAGGATGTCCCGCCAGTCCCGGTCGGTCGCGCTCACCCCGCGCAGGCCCACGCGGACATGCACGCCCTTCTCGTCCTGGGTGATGCGTTCGAGCCTCCCGCCCCGCCGTTCGGCCCAGTGGCCGATCAGGCCCAGGACGTCATCCAGCCGGTCGGGACCGAGCTCGGGCCACGCCTCCCCGCGGCACAGGCGCAGAAAGACGAAGGTCATGTCGGCGATCTCGCCCTCGCGGCTGGTCAGGTGGGGACGGTCTGCGGGCGGCTCGGGCGCGGGTCGACGCACCCGCGGGCGTCGCGACAGGCCGGCGTGCAGCTTCGCCACAGCCGGGCCCAGCAGCACCTCTCCGTGTTCCAGGATCGGCGCGGCCGGCCGCATCAACCGCACCGCGCCGTGGGCCCAGGCCGTGCGGACGGCGAGGCCGGTCTCCCGCAGGTGGGCGTACTTCAGTTCTTCCTGGAACCGTTGAAGGGCTCGCGCCTCGCGGCTGGTGGGCGTGGCCTGGGGCCGCAGATAGACCGCGCCGTCGCCCAGGGCGTCGGCGAACCGCAGGCCGGCCTCCCGCGCCAGGCCGGTGGCGATGCGCTCGCCGGCGAGGATGCGCTGGGCCGCCAGTTCGCCGGCCACCCGTCCGTGGCGCAACGTGGCCTTCTCCACGGTGCGGGAAAAGCCCTCGACGTCGAACCCCACCAGGACGGCGTCGAATTCCTCGATGCTCTGGCTGGAGGCGGGCGCCAGGACGTCAAGCAAGATCGCTTTCCCCGTAGATCACCGCGGGCTCGCCGCAGATGGCTCTCGCGCACAGTTTAGCCGAAAGCACCGCGGTTTCCACGGCCCCGCAGTCGAAATTGTTGCGAGTCCAGTCGCCGGCCAGGAACAGATTGTCGAAACCTGACTCTTCGGGGCGGATCCTCTTGTCGATCGAGCCCGCCGGCGAGCACACATAGAGATCGATCGGATCGTCGTTGATCCGGGCGTAGCGCTCGAGTTCGCCCGCCTGGCGATAGGCGCCGTCACAGTCGGCAAGGCCCGGGAAGATGTGGGTCGCGTAGTCCGCAAGCCAGGCTTCGGTTTCGAGGTCCGCCCGCCCGCTACGCGCGGGGCCGACCGCGGCGGTGATGGGTCCGCAGAGATAGGAGAGGCTCGCCGGGCGCTGGCCCGTCCCGTCGCATTGTTCGAGCGTGGTCAGGAAACTCATGTCGCCCCAGGTGTCGTGGGGCGCGACATAACCGGTCATCAGCCCGTCCTCGCGCACCCCGTGAAAGGTGTCGCTCGGCTCGCCTCGCCAGATCTGCGCCGCGATTGTCGGTGTGACGCCGGCGCTGTCCAGCATGGTCTTCCAGGTCGGGGACACCTCGGCCAGAGGGGCGGCCGTCTCCCGCAGGGTGCCGATCGACATGGCGGCGACGCACAGGTCGAAGTCCCTGTCGGCCAGGAGGGATTTCGGGGCGCCGAAGCCGGCGCTGTCGAGCCATTTCTCGAGGCACCCCCCGGCGCGCGCCGCGTCCGCGTCGGCGAGCTGCTCGTATAGCGGCGCCTCGGGCCAGGCGCGGCGGGGGCGGGCGCCTTCTTCGGGCAGGTGATCGATGAGAGGCCGATAGGCGTCGGAACCCCCGATGGGGTTCGCCTGGACGCGCATCCGCACCTCGGCGAGGCGCCCGTCCGCGCCGGGCACCAGGGCCTCGATGCGATGGAAGAAGTGAAACCGGACGCCCCGCGCCCGCAGGACTTCGTAGTAGGGCGCGATGACGACCTCGCCCATGCCGCCCACCATGTGCATGAACACCGAGCCGTGATAGCCGAACACCATCCGCAACAGCCCGCGCATGCCGACCCCGGCGGCGATATCGGGCAGTCGCCAGTCGCCGTCCACGAAGCCGAAGGAATAGTGATAGCCGGCCTGCAGAAGCGGGCAGGTCACGGCGCGGTCCGACCCGCCGTGCCGCCTCAGCCAGGCCACTGCATCGACATCGTTGATGACGTCGAAGCCACGCTCCGCCAGGCCGTCGACGGCGAAACCGCGGGTGATGGTGGCGATCAGCTCCAGCACGCCGATCCAGTCGGGGCCCTTGGGCGGCGCATCCTCGCCGATCGACTGCATGGCGGACTGGACGTCCAGGGCGTGGGCCCCTATCCGGTCCAGCAGGTCGCCGATGGGGGGGAGGTGACGTTGGCCGGCCTGATGGGCGGCCAGGTCGGAGGTCAGGGCCTCGCCACGGTCGGCCAGGGCGTCGAGGTGCTGGCTCGGGGCGGGCGCGTCCCAGTCCTCCACGGCCCGCAGCCACAGCGCTGGCGGGTCGCCGCTGGCCAGCTTCCGAAGCCCCACGCCCAGCCATTCCACGATGCGGCCCAAAATCTCGGCAGGCGTGACCGGTTCGGGGTTCAGGCCCGGGACCAGATCGTTCGTGGGCAGTTCGACGCACATCGCGCGCCAGCCGTCTCCGTCCGGCTGCATCAGGGTGAAGGTGTTGTGTCCGCGAAACGCCTTGTCGGCGGGAATGGCCGTGGCCGGCGAGACGCCGGCCCATTCCGCGTAGAGCGGATGCAACTGGTCGAAGACATTATGATAGAAGCCGCCGAGCACGTGCAGGCCGTGTTCCTCGTTGCGGCCGCGGGCGGCGCGGTTGCGGCTGGACGCGCACTTTCCGCCGAGACGCCAGCCGATCTGATACAGGTCGATATCGTGGCGCGCCCGCAGTTCCGGCGTGCGGGTCAGCTCGAAGGCGGTCGCCAGCGCCGCGGATCCCCCGCCGAGGATGGCTATCCTGGTCTTGCTCACGCTTTCCCCCCGATGTTGCGCGTCTCGCCCACCATCCACTCCCCGATATTGCCCTAAGGCTCGGCGGTCTTCTCCGCCGGCGCGGCCTGGAGCGAAAGCCTCCCCACGGAGGTCTGCAGCCGGGCGATGTCCATGAACTGGATCCTGCGCCGCCCCGTACTGATGATGCTCAGGGCCGCGAGGGCCCGCATTTCCCGGGTCACCGCCTCCCGGTGCGTACCGATGCGGTTGGCGAGTTCGGCGTGGGTCGGCGCCGGGCGCACCTCCAGGCCGGTGGGCGACCGGGCCGCCATCCTCAGCAGCTCGCAATGCAGCCGCGCCTGGACGTTGAGCGCGCTCAGCTCGAAGACTTGCTCGGTCATGGCCCTGATGCGCGCCGTCAGCTGACCCAGCAGCCACATCGACGCGTCGGGAGAGGCTTCGATGGCGGCGCGGAAATCAGGACGCGACATCGCCAGCAGCCGGGAATCGCCGAGGGCGATGATGCTCGCCGAACGGCCTTCCCCGTCGATCGCCGCCAACTCCCCGAACATGTCGCCTTCGGTCAGATCGCGAAGGGAAACCTCGCGGCCGTTGGCCGAATACAACAGGACCTGAAGGTGGCCCTCGAGAACGAAGAACACGTCGCTGGAGTTGTCGCCCTTGCTGAGGATCGCCGTGCCTTTGCGGGCGCGAATCAGCCGGCTGCGCTCGAGCGCCTCACGTCGGAGCGCGGGGTCCATGGCGCCGAATAGGCCCAATCGCTCCGCTTCGGACATTCTCCGTGACCCTCGTTTCGACTTGGAGCGTAACAACCTTTTTGGCCCGATCGCAACCGCCGGGCGTCAACGCCCCAATTTCAGCGCCTTGAGGCGACGCTTGTTCACGTGCGCCTTGGGGCTCGGGCCGGTGTCGTCGGGCATCTCGCCCTTGAAGTAGTAGCGCTGCCAGGCTTCCCGCATCGTCTCGGGGTCGCGCTTGAACAGCCGCGTGTTGAAGTCGTCGCGCCTCGCCCGCCACGCCTCGTACTGACCGTGCAGGTCGGCGTCCTGGGCGAGGGATTTCTGAACCAGGTCGAAGTCCTCGAGCGGTTTGTCCTGGACCGGTAGAATGAAGCAGAACGGCTCGCCCTTGACGAACTTCACGCGCCCGGGACGGGTGAAGATCCAGTTCATCGTGAAGGGAAACGGGAGCCAGTCGGTCTCGACCAGGCCGGCCAGCGGCTGGACGCCGTCCTTGACGTGATTGGGAGGCCCCCCGGCCCACATCGACCATCCCTCGGGCGTTCGGAACAGATAGCCCGGGTGGAAGGTGATCACGCCGTGGGAAAAGTGGCTCTTCACGAAGTCGGCGAAGTCCGGAAACGGATGGTCTGGGGTGAGCTTGATGTCGGTCTGCGAAGGCCCGCCGTTCCACTCGGCGGAGAAGCCGACGGGGCAGAGGATTTCCCAGCCGGTGGTGTTGGCCATGGTCAGCGGAAGGCAGCGATAGGGGTGGCGGTCGAGAAAGGCTTCCATCCAGGCGCGCTGAGGCCGCCCGGGCACGATGTCCGGGGGACGGCCGTTCATCGGATAACATTCAAGCTGCATGGCTTTTGTGTTCGGTCACGAAGGGACGCTCGAAACCCGGAGCGCGGGCTTCCAGCCCGCCCTTTCTCTTGGTTTTTCCCAGGTTAGCAAGAGCGGGCTGGAAGCCCGTGTTCCGCGGGATCACCTGTGAGCTTCCCGCCAGCCATGAACCGGCGCTATTGCGCGCCCATGATGTCCCGCCATGACCTCTTCGCCTTCTTCGACGCCCATGGCGTCGACCACGCCACCCTCGATCATCCCGCCGTGTTCCGGGTCGGCGAGGGGGAGGAGATCAAGGCGGCCCTCAGCGGGGCGCACACCAAGAACCTGTTCCTCAAGGATTCCCGCGAACAGCTGTGGCTGATCTCCGCCGAACAGGACACGCGGATCGATCTGAAGCGCCTGCCCGCGGTGATCGGCTCCGGGCGGCTGTCGTTCGGATCGGCGGCGCTGTTGCAACAGGCGCTGGGCGTGACGCCGGGCTCGGTCACCGCCTTCGCCCTGGTCAACGACAAGGCGCGCGCCGTGCGTTTTGTGCTGGACGCACGCCTGCACGAGGCCGACCAGGTGAACTTCCACCCCCTCGTCAACACCGCCACCACGACGATCAGCTACGCCGGGCTGCGCGCGTTCCTGCGCGCGGTCGGCGTCGACCCCCTCATCGTCGACTTCAACGGGCCCGCCGCCCGCCTAGGGGCCTAAAGGGGGCGCCGCGGCGTTGCGCCGAGGCGGCCCAGCGACCATGTTGTGGGCCGAAACGCGCAGAGAGAGTCCGAAGACCCATGTCCCTGATCGGTGAGACCACGCCCGGCAATGTCCCCGCTGACCTGATCAAGGAGGGTTCCGACGCCGGCTTCATTGCCGATGTCATCGAGGCATCGAAGGTCCAGCCGGTTATCGTCGACTTCTGGGCGACATGGTGCGGCCCCTGCCGTCAGCTGACCCCCGCCTTGGAAAAGGCGGTCCTGGCGGCCAAGGGCAAGGTCAAGCTGGTCAAGATCGACGTCGACAAGAACCCCGTCTACGCGGGCCAGCTCCGTGTCCAGTCGATCCCCACGGTCTACGCCTTTTCCCAGGGTCGGCCGGTCGACGCCTTCATGGGCGCGCTGCCGCCCAGCGAGATCAAGGCGTTCATGGACAAGCTGCTCGTCGGCGCGCCCCCGTCCGAGACTGAAGAGTTGCTGGCGTTCGCCAAGGAGTCCCTCGATCTGCATGACCCCGGCGCCGCCGCCCAGGCCTATGCCCAGGTATTGCAGGCGGAGCCGGACAACCTCGCCGCGATTGGCGGCCTCGCCCGCTGCTACCTGGCGAGCGGAGACAACGAACGCGCCGCCGAGGTGGCCGCCATGGCGCCGCCCGGGGCCAAGAACGCCGACCTCGACAGCGTGCGGGCCGCCCTGGCGCTCGCCGCCGCGGCCCCGTCCGACACCACCGACGCCGAGCGGCGCCTGACCGCCGACGCCGACGATCACGAGGCCCGGCTCGAGCTGGCCATGGCGCAGGCGGGCAAGGGCAAGCTTCAGGATGCCGCCGATCACCTGCTGACCATTCTGACGCGCGACCGCGACTGGAAGGAGGGGGCCGCCAAGGCTGAACTCCTGAAGATCTTCGAGGCGGCGGGCCCTATGTCCGACGTCGCCCGCCAGGGACGCAAGAAGCTGGCGTCGATCCTGTTCAGCTGAGCGGGCGGGCGGAAGGCGGGAACCCGCGCATGGTGATGTCCGGCTACAGGAAGGCGAAGGATCTGCCCGCCATCATTCCCGTGTTTCCGCTGGACGGGGCTCTGCTGCTGCCCGGGGGCGTGCTGCCCCTGCAGATTTTCGAGCCGCGCTATCTGAACATGATCGACGACGCCATGGCGGGCGAGCGGATCATCGGCATGATCCAGACCAACGGCGAGGGCCAGCGCGGGCGGCCGAGCCTGGCGCGAGTGGGCTGCGCCGGCCGGATCACAAGCTATTCGGAAACCTCGGATGGCAAGTACCTGATCGCCCTCACCGGCCTCTGCCGCTTCGAGGTCACGGAAGAGCTTCCCGCGCCCAAGCCCTACCGGGAGGTCCGGGCCGACTTCGCCCTCTTCGAAACCGACCTGCAGCCGGACGGCGACGGTGACGAGTTCGATCGCGCCCCCTTCCTGAACCTGCTGCGCCGCTATCTCGACCAGCGGGGGCTCGGGGTGGAGTGGGACGTGGTGAACGCCGCTCCCGCTCCGGCCCTGATCAACAGCCTGTGCATGGCTCTCCCGTTCTCGCGGCTCGAGAAGCAGGCGCTGCTGGAGGCCACCGACCTGGAAGGCCGGCGCCAGGTGCTCACCACCCTTCTGGAAATCGAGGCCGCATCCGGATCCGAGGATGATGACGCGCCCCATCCGCTGCAGTAGAGCCGGCCCATGACCGAAGCGACCGCCTCACACCCCGACGTCGATCCCCGTCTGCTGGAGATTCTCGTCTGCCCAGTGACCCACGGGCCGCTCATCTACGACCGCGCCGCCGGCGAGCTGATCAGCAAGAGCGCGCGCCTCGCCTATCCGATCCGGGACGGCGTGCCGATCATGCTGCCGGAGGAAGCGCGCGAGCTGGCCGAGGGGGAATAGCGCGGCGGCTACTCTGCTATCGCCTCGCCGGACCCCCCGAACTCGGCCGGAAAGTCCTTCAGCTTGGGCAGACCGTCCCGCAGGGGGAGCACCCTCTCGGCGTAGTTGACGTGCACGGCGGGCACGAAGTCCAGCGTCGGGAGGGTGGCGGCGAAGACGTCCACCAGTCCGAGGGGCGGGTGGTTGGTCATCAGATGTCCGCCGCATTTGGCGCAATAGCGCCGCTGGCTCAGCTCGGTCTTCTGGAACGTCGCGACATGCTCGGCTCCCCCTGTCACCCGCACCGCTTCGGGCTTCCACAGGCTGAAGGCGTTTACCGGCCCGCCGGACCACGATCGGCATGAACGGCAGTGGCAAAAGCCCATCGCCTCGGGCGCGCCGTCGACCTCGAGGGTGACGGCGCCGCAGAAACAGCTTCCAACGTGGGTCATGTACCTCCTCCTCCTTCTCTTTCGTCTGGCCTCCTGATCAGACGGGTTCGCCGCGCAGCAGCCGCGGCAAGTCGCCGGCCGCGCCGCCGGCTTCGGTCATGAACAGGCGACGGGCCGGCCCGATGCGGTTGACGACGGCCATGCCGGCGTCGCGGACGGTTCGGGTCAGCGGATTGTCGTTCGAGAACAGGCGCGTGAAGACGTCCGTGGCCAGCGCTACGCCCAGGTTGTCCACGCTTCGCCAGCGGGCATAGCGGGCGAGCACGGCCTCGGAGCCGATGTCCTCTCCCAGCCTGGCGGCGTCTGCCAGCACCTGCGCGAGGGCAGCCACGTCCTTGAGGCCCATGTTCAGGCCTTGGCCGGCGATCGGGTGGACGGCGTGGGCGGCGTCGCCCAGCAGGGCGACGCGCGGCGCGGTGATCCGCTCGGCGAGCTGCAGTCCGAGCGGGTATGTGAAGCGCGGACCCGCCAGGGTGACGCCGCCGAGGAACGGGCCGAACCGTCGGCGCAGGTGGGCCTCGAACACCTCCGGCCGCGCCGCCTTCAGGGCCGCGCCCTTGTCCAGGCCCTCGGTCCACACGAGGCTGGCGCGCCGCCCGGTCAGCGGCAGGATGGCGAAGGGGCCGGTGGGCAGAAAGTGCTCATAGGCGACGCCGCCGTGGTCGCGCTCCAGCGCCACCGTCGCCACCACGCCCACATGGCCGTAGCCCCAGCCCATCGTCCCGATCCCCATGTCCGAGCGGACCCGGGAGGCGCGCCCATCGACCCCGATCACCAGGGGGGCCGTCAGGACGCGGCCGTCCTCCAACGTCACGCGCGCCGCTCCGCCCTCGCTTGTCGTCCGGGCCACCTTGGCCGGGGCGAGGACGACGATCCCGGCCGCCTGGACAGTTTCGGCGAGGCCGGCGCGGATGTGGCGGTTCTCGATCAGATAGCCCAGCGGCTCGCCATCGGTGCGGTCGGCGATCTCGGACGAATCGAACCGCAGCCAGACACCCGAAGGGGACTTGGCGGAGGCCCCGGCGGGCCGTCCGTCGGTGACCAGGATCTGCTCTATCCGCTGGGCGTGAGGCTCCAGGCGATCGCCCGCGCCCAGCACCCGCCACTGGCGGAAGGCGGAAAAGGCCACGGCGCTGGCCCGTCCGTCGAAAGTGGGGGCCAGCTGGGCGTCGAAGGGTTGGGGATCAATCAGCAGGCAGTCGATCCCGCCGCTGGCGAGCGCCAGGGCGAGGGTCGCCCCGGCCATGCCGGCCCCGACAATGATCACCTCGGCGTCGTGTTTCGGGGCGTCGTGCTTTGGGCTCAAGACCGCAGCCTTCGGCCAGCTCGCGGATGCGTCAGGCTTCCTCGTCGCTGGGCAGGCCCATCATATGGAAGCCGGCATCCACATGCACCACTTCGCCGGTAGTGGAGCGGCCGAGGTCGGAGAGCAGCCACAGGGCGCAGCCGGCCACGCCCTCCATGCTGGTGTCCTCCTTCAGGGCGCTTAGCCGCCGGCCCTCGGCCAGCATGCCGCGGCCGCCGGAAATGCCCGCCAGCGACAGGGTCCGCATCGCCCCTGCCGAGATGGCGTTGACGCGGATGCCGGCGGGCCCGAGGTCGCGGGCGACGTAGCGCATGGACGCCTCCAGGGCCGCCTTTGCCACGCCCATGGTGTTGTAGTTCGGGATGGCCCGCTCCGACCCCAGGTAGGTGAGGGTGATGATCGATCCCCCCCGGGTCATCAGCCGAGAGGCGCGGCGGGAGGCGTCGACGAAGCTGTAGGCGGAGATGTCCATGGCCTGGGCGAAGCCGGCCCGGGTCGCGTTCTCCACGAACGAGCCCTTGATCTGGTCGCGCCCGGCGAAGGCGATGGCGTGGACCAGGAAATCGAGCGAGTCCCACTGGTCCTCGACCACCTTGAACGCCGCCTCCATCGATTCGTCGCTGGAGGCGTCGAAGGTGGTGTAGAGGCTGGCGCCGATGCTCTCGCCCAAGGGCCGGACGCGCTTCTCGTTCACTTCCATGTAGGCGAGACCGACTTCGCCCCCCTGGGCGGCGATCTGGGCGGCGATGCCCCAGGCGATGGAATTGCGGTTGGCGACGCCCATGACGAGGCCCCGCTTGCCACGCATCAACTCGCCTTTCGGCATGGCGAATTCGTCGTCCATCGTGTCCCTCGACTCCCGTTCGCTTCCGTTCGAGGGGTGACGTATCAGGGTGCGTGACAAGCGCAAAGCGGGGGCCGGGAGCCGCCGTGGCGCGCCAGATCGGAATCAGCGAGGGACTGAGGGGTCAAGGTGATCACCGACGATGTGATCCTTCCCATCGGGCGCCCGGGGATTGGGGGGCAATCTCGCGAGGCTGTGTGGCATGGGGGCTGAGGCTCAAACGATGAGCGATTCCGCGGGGTCTGATCTCTCCCTCTGGAAGCAGGGGCTCGGGGTGGTCCCGGCATGGGTCTGGGAGCGAACCCACCTCGAGACTCTCGTCCTCGCCGACAACGGGCTGACGGAGTTGTCCGACCGGGTCGGCGGGCTCACGCAGCTGCGGATGCTCGATCTGGGTCACAACAGGCTCGCACGCCTGCCGGACGCGTTGGGCGACCTCATCGGCCTCACCGATTTTCTTTACCTGCACGACAATGCCCTAACGGCGCTGCCTCTCTCGCTGAGCCGACTTGGGAAGCTGCGATACCTGAACCTCAGCGACAACGCCTTTGAAACCCTCCCTGAGGCCGTGACCCGCATGAAAGGCCTGATCGAGCTGCGCGTGACCGACAACCGCCTGGCCTCGCTTCCCGAGGGTATCGCAAGCCTACCCCGCCTGCGCGAACTGCATCTGCGCAACAACAGGCTCGCCAGACTGCCCGAGAGCATGGGCGATCTGACGGAGCTTCGGCAGCTCGATCTGCGCGGCAACCCCCTGACCCACCTGCCTGTCAGCCTGGCGAGGCTGCCGCGCCTTGAGAAGCTGGACCTTCGGTGGGTCACGACCCTCGCACGCCCGGCCTGGTTGGCGGGCCTCGAAGCGCGCGGCTGCGTGATCTACCGCTGACGCCCGCCGAAGCGCGATCGAGCCAGGCCCTTGCGCCATCTCATAAGTCATGGCTTATTCGTCGTCATGCCTGACGCAGATATCTTCCGCGCCCTCGCCGACCCCACCCGCCGGGCGGTGTTCGAACGGCTGGCTGGGCGCGAGATGACAGTTTCAGCGCTCAAGCAGGGTTTCGAGGTGTCCCAGCCGGCGATCTCTCAGCACCTCGCGAGCCTGCGCGGGGCCGGCCTCGTGCGCGAGCGGCGTGAGGGCCGTTACGCCTACTACAGCATGGATCCTGGCGGCCTGAACGCGCTCGCCGCCTGGGTCGATCGCTATCGCGCCTTCTGGCCGCCCCGGATCGAGCGGCTCAAGACCCTGGTGGAGGGACTGGACCCATGATCGACGAAGCGAACGCGGTGGTCGTCGAGACCGACATCGAGGCGCCGCCCGAGAGGGTCTGGCGGGCTCTCAGCGAGCCGGCCCTCGCCGTCGCCTGGCTCGCGCCCGGCCAGATGAGCGCTGAGCCGGGCGAGCGCTTCACCCTCGACGACGAGGGCCGCAAGATCGACTGCGAGGTGCTGGAGGCCGAGCCTGCCCGCCGCCTGCGTCTGGGCTGGCGCGACGGCGACGGCGGCCTCGCCAGCGAGGTGAGCTTCGTCCTCACCCCTACGCCGGCCGGCGGCACCCATCTGCGGGTGGTTCACGGCCCGGTGGTGGTCAGCCTGGCGAGCGTACGGTTGCGGCGCCATCGCCCGATGTCCAGTTTCCACACCAGCCTCAGATTGGCCGCGTGATGAGTCTCGTTCCCATGGTCATCGAAGACTCGGGGCGCGGCGAGCGCGCCTTCGACATCTTCTCCCGCCTGCTCCGTGAACGGATCATCTTCGTCAACGGGCCGGTGGAGGACGGCATGGCCGCCCTGATCTGCGCCCAGATGCTGTACCTCGAAGCCGAACACCCGCGGAAGGAGATCTGCCTCTACATCAATTCGCCCGGAGGCGTGGTGACGGCCGGCTTCGCGATCTACGACACCATGCACTACATCAAGAGCCCGGTGTCGACCTACTGCATGGGGTTCGCCGCCTCCATGGGCTCGTTCCTGCTGATGGCCGGCGAGCCCGGGCGGCGCTTCGCGATGCCGAATGCGAGGATCATGGTGCACGAGCCGTCGGGCGGGTTCCAGGGCAAGGCCTCGGACATCGAGCGCCACGCCAAGGACATCCTGGAGACGCGCCAGCAGATCAACCGGCTCTACGCAAGGCACTGCGGCCGTACGGTCGAGGAGGTCAGGCATGCTCTGGACCGCGACAACTTCATGAGCGCCGAGCAGGCCCTGGCCTTCGGCCTCATCGACCACGTCACCAACGGCCGCGCCGAGGCGGCCTAGTACTACAGGCCAGCACCCTGGGCGGGACGGTCTTCGCCGCTAGTGCCTTGGTGAGTCGGGCCCGGTCGGGTGCGCCTCGCGCCCCTGTCCCCACGAGCGCGTCGTCACGGTTGTTGCGCGCGGTCGCCGGCGCCCCTAGAGGGGTCTGGCAAAGCTATATCCGGACACCATGGAGACCTTGAGTATGCGCGCCATCATCGCGATCGCCCTTGCCGCCGTCAGCATGACGCTGGCCGCCTGCAACACCATCGAAGGGGCTGGAAAGGATGTGTCGAGCGCCGGTCACGCCGTGTCCGACACGGCGCGCGACGCGAAGTAGCGAGCCCTCCAGAACCCTTCGCGGCGTCGCGTCAGATCTGGCGCGTGGCTTCGCCCAACGGGACGGCGAGATAGCAGTCGAACTCCCTGGCGAAGTCGACTGAAACTCGGGCGTGGACGCGGCCCTGGCGGTCGAGGAACACCGCGTGGTCGGCGTCGGGCACGACCGCGCCATGCCAGACGCCGGGGTGGATATACAGGCCCCGCCCTCCGTCGCAGCGGAAGCTCACGAAAGATTGGGGCCGGACGTCGTCGCCGGGCAGGGCGAGGGGTATGACGAAGCTCTCCCCGTTGCGGGGATGGAACAGCTGCCCGCCGTCGGGGTGGTAGTTGGCGCGCCAGATCAGGGCGCGCTCGCGCGGCCGCGCCGGCCCGTCCCCAGCCGCCTCTTCCGGCCACCGGCTCCAGCCGAACAGATAGCTGTCTCCCACCGCATTGTTGCGCGCGTAGAGGGTGTCGCCGCGCCACCAGAACTCGAACAGGCCCTCGGCAACGCCGCCCTGGTCGCCGGAGTTCTCGTCCACCGGCCGCCAGCCGGAGGCGGGCCAGCGAACGATCTCGATGGGGAAGGCGGCAGGGTCGTCCACCAGCCGGCCATAGCCCTCCAGGGTCTCATCGCTGGCCTCGATCAGCGGCGTCTCGCACACCGATCGGACGCCGGTCGTCGGCGCATAAGCGATTTCGTTCATGGCCACTCCTAAACCTCACTCGGGACCGGGTCAGGCGTCGACCTCGAGGACGAACTTCTGGGCGTCCAGAGGACGGGAATATACTGCCTCTCCGCCTCCAGCGGAAACAGGTCGCGATAAGGGGAGAGCTCCCGCAGGGCTTCGGGATCCAGATCCTGAGTGTAGAGCTGATTTTGACCTAGGAACCGCTTCCCGTCGCCACCACTTTAGCCATGTCGGCGCCGGAGGCGCTAATGCGGGAAGGACGGTTCCCATGCCAGGCGACAATCCGCGCTCGACTGCGCGCATCGGCGGCCACCCCATCCACCCGATGCTGGTCCCAATTCCCCTGACCTGTTTCGTGGGGACCCTCGTCACGGACATCGTCTATGCGAAAACCGCGAACATGATGTGGGCGGACATCTCCGCTTGGCTGCTTACCATGGGCCTCCTGGTGTCGATCCTCGTCGTGATCGCTGGAGTCATCGATTTCTTCGGTGACCGGCGGATCCGTGCTCTGCCGCAAGCCTGGATCCATGGACTCGGCAACGCCCTGGCGTTGATCCTCTCGATCTTCAACGCCTTCGTTCACAGCCGCGACGCCTACACCTC
>JAQGIW010000156.1 GCA_028290905.1 Caulobacteraceae bacterium
CATGAAGTTGACGCCGACGAAGGCGATCTCGACCAGCGCCTTGCCCGGTCCCACCACCGGGTCCGGGCGCTCGACATGTTCCAGCATCTCACGGCCCCCGGCGCCGTTCATCACGATGGTTTTCATCGACCTGCTCCTTATTTGAATGATCATTCCATAATTGGACAAAAAAGGGGTGCTAGCGCAGCGCCCGGAGCGCCATGTCGGCGAGGCCGGTCAAGGCCCCGCGGTTGGCGCCGCCGCGCCCGGCGACGCGGATGCCGGCGATGTTCGCGATCAGAAACTCGGAGGCCGCTTCAGGGTCGAGATTGGCCGCCACGTCACCGTCCCGCTGCGCGTCGCGGACACGGGCAGCGATCGCGTCGCGCAGGGTCTTGGCCAACGGCGTGTGGACCTCGGCGAGATCGGGGCGGGAAACGCCGAACTCACAGATTGAGCCGACGCCCAGGCAGGGCTGATGAGCCGTTTCGACGACCCGACGTAGCATTGCATCGATACCGTCGATGGCCCGAACGCCGCTGCGGAGCGCCTCGAAGTGCGCAGCGCACTCGCCCATCCCGTAGCGGCGCACCGCCAAGCGGTAGAGCCGCCACTTGTCGCCGAAGGTGTCATAGAGGCTCTGGCGTCCGATCCCCATGGCGCCCACGAGCATCTCCGCCGAGGCGCCCTCAAACCCGTGCTCGCGGAATACGCCGATCGCGCCATCGAGCGCCGTGTCCGCATCGAATTCCCGCGGTCGTGCCATGGGTCTTTACCTAGCCGATCCGGAACGATCATTCAAGATCATTGAGGCACGCGCGGGTCCTTGACCGCGCGGGCTGGCTGATGAGGTTGTCGCGGAGCGGCCATCAGGCGCTACCGGTGCGATGTTGAGTACCGTTCCAGCGAGCCCCTGAGCTGCGTGATGTCGCGCTGCAGGCGGCGCAGTTCATCCTGGCCCAACTCGCAAGCTTCCACGCGGCCTCGGCCTCCAGGGACACGGCGGCGGCGCCCAGTCTGACTTGGCCCGGCGCGCCGCAAGCGCCTGGGCGCCGAAGCGTCCCCCGAACGCCTTCGTCAGATGACGAGCACGACTTTGCCGGGCGGGTGGGGCAGCTTCAACGCCGTCTGCGCCGCCGCGGCCTGCGCCAGGGGAAAGGTCGCCGCGATCGGCACCCTCAGTCCGCCCGCGTCCATCATCTCCACGAGCCAGGTCAAGATCGCCGAGTCCGGGCGCGCGAAAACAGTCGTGATCCCCGGTCCGCCGTCCGCGATCGAACATGCGCGCATTCGGCTCGATCCCGCCTCGGCGGTGGCGTGCAGGACACCCTTGCCGACACAATCCAGCACGGCGTCGACTCCGTCGGGCGCCAGAGCCCGGACGCGACCGACGATACCGTCGCCCTGCGCGACCGGATGCACGCCGATGGACCTCAGAAAATCGTGGTGGCCCGCCGACGCGGCGCCGATGACGCAGGCTTCCCTTGCGAGCGCCAGCTGCGCCGCCACCGTCCCGACGCCGCCGGCCGCGCCATGGATGAGGACGGTCTCCCCGGGCTCGACCTTAAGGGTCTGGACGATCGCGCGATAGGCTGTGAGACCCGCCAGCGGCAGGCCCGCGGCCTCCGGCCAGCTCGCCGTGCGCGGTTTCCTCGCCAGCGCTTCGACCGGAGCGCTGACTAGTTCAGCGTAGGCGCCGTGATGGAGGATCTCCTGGCGGATATAGCCGATCACCTCATCGCCCGGCGCAAACTCGCTGACCCCGGCCCCCACCTGCTCGACGACGCCGGCGACATCCCATCCGGGAATGACCGGGAACCAGGCGTCGGTGTGGCTCTCGCCCAGGCCGGCCTGCAGCATATGGTCCGCCGGATTGAGCGCCGCCGCCCGGACGCGCACCATCACGCTGTTTTGGGAGAGCTTCGGGTCGGGGACGTCGGTGTATTCCAGCACCTCGGGCCCGCCATAGTGACGATAGACAACCGCTTTCATCTCAGCCTTCCTCTTCAGAAGGCCATCGGCAGGTTGTGGCGAACCTGCAGCGACTCGATGAGCCACTGTCCCTTCACGCGAACCAGCTTCTGCGTGTAGTAGCCGGACTCGATCGGCGTGATCGCGCCCATCGCACCCGTCGCGCCCGCCGGCCAGCCGCTCGCCGGCTTCGCGTCACCGAGGATGCTGAAGACCATGAACTGGGCGTCGACCGTCGCCCGGTCTCCGTCGATGTCGATCAGCAGGCCGTCGGTGGCGTTGTGGCTCCACTCCCGCGGCGAGTGCGGCTTCATCATATGGGTGGTCGCTTGGGCGATCGCCTCGCGCCCGGCGAGTTCCCCGATCACCTCCGGCTCCCCGCCGGGATTGTTGTTGTAGAAGATCGTCACGCGCGCCTCGGGCGTGAAGAGCGCCCCCATGGCGGCGCCGTCGCGCCGATCGTGAGCCCGGACATAGTGGGCTAGCACCTGTTGCAAGGCCAGTTCGTCAGACATCGGAGTCTCCATTCGTTAAACGTAATAATTATTGATACATATCCTCAGCTTGAAATGCAACAATTATCGATGCATATGGAGGATCCTATCCGAAAGGCTCCCGGGTGAACGCCGCGCGATGATCGATGTCCGGTTTCCGACAGCGCTCCAGTTGATGCTCAACCTCGCGCTGGCCCACGCGGCGGGCGTCGCGCAGTTGAGCTCCACTCAACTGGCCGGCGCGCTGGGGACAAACCCCAGCCTGGTCCGCAAACTGCTGAGTCCCCTGGCCAACGCCGGGCTCGTCCGCTCGAGCTTTGGCCGCGACGGCGGCATCCGCCTGGGCCGGCCGGCGGACGCGATCACCTTGCGGGAAATCTACAGCGCCGTGCTCGGCGAGAAGAGCCTCTGGGCGCCGCGGGCGGTTCCTCACCAATGTCTCGTGAGCTCCAACGTCGAGCGCTATTTCGTCGACTTGGCCGCCAAGGCGGATGACGCTGTCCTGCGAACGCTTGAGCACAAGACGCTGGCTGACAGCCTGTCCGAGCTGCGGATCCTGGACGCCGCCCGATAACCGTCCTCAGTTCGTCGGCGGCCAGGTCACCAGGCCGCCGCAGAACGATCGAGCGGCGGCCCCGCCTATTCAGGCAGGACCCGGGCGCTGACGGTCGCGAACTTCCAGCCGTCGTCGGTGCGGACACAGGCCGCCGTATAGTTGACGCTCATGGCCACGCGGCCGGGGCCATCGCGCCAGTCGGTGACCAGGGCGCGGTACAGCACCTTCGCCGAATTCCCATTCGGGCCGGGCTCGACGAGGACGTCCGTCATCTGATGACGGGCCTTCAGCTGCCACCGCGGGATGGTCGCAGTCTCGATCAGGTCCATCAGGCCCGCCCGTCCACGGACGGCCGGCGGGGGGCCCGAGCCGTCCTGGGTCTCCGGCGGCGGGTTTTCCCGGCTCCAGGCGCCGTCTTCCAGGAACAGGCTCGCGAAGGCCTCCTTCTCGCCGCCGTCGATGGCGTAGGCGTAGCGGGCGATCAGATTGCGGATCTGCAGCTCGTCGGCAGGCGCGACAAAGGCAAAGGTCATTCAGGTTCCTTCCAAGGCTCGAACAGGGGTCTGTGGACGAAAAGCGAGGTCTGCCGGGCCAGGTCGACGGCCGACAGGGCGGCTGCCGCCACGCGCGAAACGGCGGGCTTGCGGCCCGCTCATTCACCCATGAAGCTGATGATCTGCTCGGCGACGGCGCGGGGGGCTTCCTCGGGCACGTAGTGCCCACAGCCAGCAAGCACAGCGCCCCGCACATCCGCCGCGACCAAGCGCATCGTGTCGAGCAGCAGGGCTCCGGCTCCGCCCTCCGCGCCGACGGCGAGCACCGGCATGGCGAGCTTGCGCTCGGCGCGCGCCCGGGTGTGCGCGATTCCTTGGGGTCCGAGATTGTGTCGTTGGTAGGAAAGCGCCGCCCGCGTCGCGCCGGGGGCGGCGTTGACGCGCACATATTCATCGAGGTCCGCCGGCGTGATCGTCCAGGGACGAGTGGATTTGGCCCTGAACAGCCAAGTCAGGAGCTCCCGCTCACGTCCCTGCAGCAGGATCTCCGGCAGGTCATCGAGCCGGTTGAAGGCCAAGTGCCAAGTCTTCACATTCGCCTCCGCCGAGGGAATGCCGGCCGGAGGCGGCGGGGTGATGCCGGGCAGCGCCGCGT
>JAQGIW010000183.1 GCA_028290905.1 Caulobacteraceae bacterium
GAAAATGCTTCACGGTGAAGTCGAAATAGCGGGTCATGTACTGCTCGATCACCCACTCCACCTGGTCCACCGGCGCCCGCCGACCCGACGCGCGGCCCCGCCGCCGATCGATGATCCCCTCCGCGCCTTCAGCCTCGTACCGGTCTCGCAATCTGCGAAAATGACGCTCGCTCATCCCCAGCCACTCCGCCGCGGCCTCGCACGTCACCTTCCCCGTCTTGTAGAGCCCGACCGCCTCGACGATCCGCGCCATCCGTATCTCCGCATGCATGCGATCCCTCCGGCCGAAACCGGACAAATCGTCTGCTACGAAAACCGGACATATCGTGTGCTACCCACAAGCGCTCATTTGCAAATTGACATCTTCCGTGAAAAATCGCATAATGCAATTGTTGATCTGAACGCTAGCTCACCGCGCCGGGAGTTCCCCTCCATGCCCACCCTCCGCGACCCCCGCCACGAAGCCTTCGCCCAGGCCCGCGCCAGGGGCGCGCTGCTGATCGACGCCTACGAATCCGCCGGCTTCGTGCGTCATCGGGGCCATCCCAGCCGCCTCGCCCTGAAGGACGAGGTAGCCGACCGGATCGCCGAGCTTCGCGCATCGCAAACCGAAGCCGAAGATGTCAGCCCGGCGGGCCTGCTCGCCTCGCTGCGGCGGATCATCAAGGCCGGCGAGAACTCCGAGAACACCAGCCTGGTCAACGCGGCGCGGCTCGCCATCGTCGACGCCTCGCGCATCCAGGCCGAGCTGGCGCGCCACCAGGCCCATGAGCGGGAGCATCTCGACTGGGTTTTCAATGACTTACAGGCGAGAGAGGCCGCCGAGGCGGCCGCGCGAGCGGCGGCGGAGCGCCCTTCGCCGCCCGCGAGGCGCCCGCCAGCGCCCCGCCGACTCCCCGAAAGCGCCCCGCGCGCTCCCCACAAGCTCCTCGACAGCGCCGCGCGGTCTCCCCTCGTGCTCCCCGGCCTCTCCCCCGCGACGCCCGCGCGCCATTGCCTCTCCGTCCTCCCTGCCGCTAGCCTCGCCCCGGGCACGCGCGCGACCAGAATCGCGCCGCCAAATGCCGTGTCCATAGGGAGAAGCCGTTGACAGCCCCCGACGCCGCCTATCGCACCCTCCTCTACGAAGCGGCCGACCGCGTCGCCACGATCACGCTCAACCGGCCGGACCACTACAACGCGATCTCGCTGGGCATGCCCAGCGAGATCCGCGCAGCGGTGGAGCGGGCGGAGGCCGATCCGGACGTGCATGTCATCGTCGTGCGCGGCGCGGGGCCCGGCTTCTGCGGCGGCTATGACCTCAAGCGCTATGCCGAGCAGAGGGGCCCCGGCAGCGGCTCGCAGGACATGCCCTGGGATCCCACCCTCGATTTCGCCGGCATGTGGAAGAACACCCAGGATTTCATGAGCCTGTGGCGCGCCTCCAAGCCCACCATCGCCCGCGTCCACGGCGCGGCCGTCGCCGGCGGGTCGGACGTCGCCCTCTGCTGCGACTTCCTGATCATGGCCGACGACGCCCGCATCGGCTATCCGCCGGCCCGCGTCTGGGGCGTGCCGACCCCGGCCATGTGGGTCTATCGCCTGGGCCCGCAGATGGCCAAGCGACTGATGATGACCGGCGACCTGATCTTTGGCGATGAGGCGGCGCGCATCGGCCTCGCCCTGGAGGCGGTCCCGGCGGCGGAGCTCGACGCGGCGGTGGAGCGCCTCGTCGGCCGCCTCAAGGGCGTGCCGCGCAACCAGCTGATGATGACGAAGCTTGTCGTCAACCAGGCCTACGAGAACATGGGCCTCGCCAGCACCCAGACCCTCGCCACCCTCTTCGACGGCATCGCCCGTCACACGCCCGAGGGCCTGTGGTTCCGCGAGCGCAGCCAGGAAGTCGGCTTCAAACAGGCCGTCGCCGAACGCGACAGCGGCGATCCGATCGCGCCGCATGTCTCGAAGCGGCGGTAGAGCGCGTTCGGCGATCCGGGTCGCAGCTCTAGCCTTGCCTTGGTGCGTGCGGAGAGTAACCTCCGCCGCCCCAGCCGAGGCGGATTTGGCCGCCCGGACATGGACTTAAGTGGAGGAACACAAGTGGAGGGAACACCTATGCACAAGCTCGTCGCCGGCCTGGCCGTCCTGGCCATCGCCTCGCCCCTTACAGCCGTCGCCCAAACCGCGCCCGCCCAAAGCGCGGCCACCAAGAGCGCGCCCGCCAAGACCGCGCCCGCCAAGAGCGCCCCTACCAAGAGCGCGTTCGACGGAACCTGGAAGACCACCCCCAGCTCGATGAGCTGGTCGGGCAAACCATCCGAATACGACCTCAGCAAGGGCGTGTTCAGTTGCGCGAGCTGCGCGCCGCCCGTGAAGGTGAAGGCGGACGGAACCCCGCAGCCCTACGTCGGCAACCCCTATATCGACACCCTGGCCGTCACCACGGTCGACGATCACACCGTCCGGTCGGTGGGCGCGAAGGCCGGCAAGCAGAGGGGTGTCCAGACCTACAAGGTGTCGGCCGACGGCAAGATCCTGACGGTGGATTTCGCCGGGAACCCGCTCAACCCCGGCGGCGCGCCCACCGGCATCAGCCGCACCTACGCGCGCCTCACCCCCGCGCCGGCCGGCGCCCATGCGATCTCGGGCACGTGGCGCAGGACAGGCACGGCGGCCATGTCGGGCGCCGCGGGCGTGAACACCTTCAAGATGGAAGGGAACATGCTCCACTGGTCCTCGCCGGGCGGCGAATCCTACGCCGCCGGCTTCGACGGCAAGCCCTATCCGGTGAAGGGCGATCCGGGCATGGACAATGTCTCGCTCCAGAAGGTCAGCGCCAACAAGATCGTGGAGACCGACTGGCGGAAGGGCAAGAAGGTCGACACCACCACCTGGACCGTCTCCCCCAGCGGCAAGACCCTGACCATGGTCGACAACGATCCGGAGACCGGCGTCGTCACCACCGCCAAGGCCACAAAGCAGTAGCCTAGCGGAAGCCCCCTCCACCCCTTCGGGGTCCCCCTCCCCCACAAGGGGGGAAGGAGATGCGCCTCTCTCCCCCCTTCATGGGGGGAGTACGGCCGAAGGCCGGGAGGGGGGCCTACTTGGACGCCGCCGCGTCCTTCGCCTCCTGGTCCGTCGCCGCCTCCAGGTGGGCGGCTTTCCAGGTCATCGCCCGCTGGATGCGGCGACGGACGCTGGGGTGGTCGTAGAACAGCGCCTCCTCCAGGGCCGAGGGGGAGTCGGCGCGGTATTCGATGGTCTTGATGAGGCTGCGGGCCATGCCGTCCGGCTCGTGCGCCACGCGCAGCGAGAAGGCGTCGGCGTCGCTCTCGGCCACGCGCGTCGCGCTGCTGATCAGCGGCGTCGCCACGAACAGGACCGTGGAGACGATGATCATCAGGGTCGGCAGGCCCAACGGGTCGGCGACGCTCGTCGCGCCGGTCCTCACCCAGGCCTCGACCGTCGGGAACAGCAGATTGACGAGGCCGAGCGCGATCAGCGCCATGAGGCTGAAGAAGATCGCGATGAAGATCACATGAGCGCGCTTGTAGTGGCCCATCTCGTGGCCGACCACGCCCCGCACCTCGCCGATGTCGGCCCCCTTGGCGAACATCACATCGCTCATCGCCACCCGCGCCGTGCCGAACAGGCCCGAGACATTGGCGGTGTAGCGGTTGGACTGCCTGGAGCCGTTGTAGATGTAGATCTTGTCGGACGGCACGCCCGCCCGCCGGGCCAGGGCGACGACGGCGTCGCGCGTCGCCCCCGGCGGGGCGGGGGTGTAGCGGTTGAACAGCGGCTCGATGAAGACCGGGCTGAGGATCAGCTGGACCACGAAGAAGGCCGCCGCCAGCCCTGCCGCCCCTATCCACCACGTTCGCGGCGCCCGGCGGATCAGGGCGTAGAGGCCCATGAAGAAGAGGCCGGTGAACACCGCGCCGATGACGGCGGCCAGCAGGTCCTCGAAGAGCCAGCCCGCGAACGGCTGGCTGGTCAGGCCATAGGCCCTCTCCCGCCACCAGGCGGCGTAGGCGTTCCACGGCAGCTCCAGCACCGCGTCGGCCAGGAAGAACACCAGGGCGACCAGGAAGGCCGCCCGCCACGGCCGCGGCCGGCCCCGCTCCACCGCGCCCTTCACCGCCGGCAGCAGCCTCAGCCGGGCGATGGCGACGGCGGCAAGCACGGCGACCAGCCAGCTCCACAGCAGCAGCCAGTGCCCGCCCTGCGTATAGTGGATCGCCTTGACGTGGGCCGCCGCCGGAAAGGTCGCGAGATAGGCGTCGGTGGCGACCCCAGGGTCGAAACGGGTGACGCTGTCGAATGCGGTCATGGCGGGCATGACACGTCACCCGGACTCCGCGGTCAAGCGCGCCCGTCGTCCGGCCCGGGAGGGCTCGCCCTCTCGCCCTGGCCCATGTATCAGGCCCGCCATGTCGATGATCGCAGTCGTGCGGCGGGCCGGGGCCGCGCTGCTGATCGGGGTTCTGGGGCTGGGCCTCGCGCCGGCCGCCAACGCCCAGCTCATGGCGCTGACGCCTGAGGGCAGGGCGGAGGTGCTGGCGAACCCCGCCACCCCCTTCGCCGGCCGCCCGGACGCCGACGTCACCGTCGTCGAATACCTCGACTTCAACTGCCCCTACTGCCGTAAGGCGGCCGTCACCGTCGGCCAGCTGCTGGCGGCCGATCCCAAGGTGCGCATCCTCTACAAGGACTGGCCGATCTTCGGCGGCGTCTCGGCCTACGCCGCGCGCGCCGCCCTGGCCGCCCAGTGGCAGGGCCGCTACATCGCCGCCCACGACATCCTGATCGACACGCCCGCCCGCCTCGCCTCCGAGGACCAGGTGCGCCAGCGGCTGGCCTTCGCCGGCGTCGACCTCGCCGAACTCGACCGCGACCTCGCCGCCCACAAGGGGGCCATCGACGCCATCCTGGCCCGCAACGCCGCCGAGGCCCGCGCCCTCGGCTTCAGCGGCACCCCGGGCCTCGTCGTCGGCGCCTTCGTGGTTCCGGGGCTGGTGGGGCTGGAAAATCTCCGCACCCTGGTCAACGTCTCCCGCCGGCTGGACCCGGGCCAACACAGTAAAAACGCAACGCGTTCCTGATCAGCGGCGTGCAGCCGCCACGGCCCTGAGTACTACCCGCCGGCAAAAAATTTCCCTGGGTGAGTGAACCTTCCAAGCGCGACCGGACACTCATCGCGGCGGGTGAGGGCGTCTCGTCCGCCAAATCACCCAGGGAGTGTCCGTACATGAGTAGGATTCGTTCGCGCTTGGCTTGGTTCGCGGTCGGCGCGAGCGCCTTGGCCCTGGCCGCCTGCGGCGGCGGCGGTGGCGGCGGCGGCGGCGGCATGGGTTCGAACGGATATCCCGCCCCAACCCCGGCCCCGCCGCCACCACCGCCGCCGCCCCCTCCGCCTCCGCCGCCCACCACCGCCACGTCCTTCGCAGTGACGAGCCTGGTGTCGGACCAGGCCGGCATGGCGCTCAAGCAGGACCCCAATCTCGTCGACGCCTGGGGCATCGTCTTCGCGCCGGGCGCGGCGGTCTGGGTCAATGACAACGGGACCAACAAGTCCACGCTCTACGACGGCAACGGCGTCGCCCAGAGCCTCGTCGTCTCCATTCCCCCGGGGACGTCCACGGCCAACATCCCCGGCGGCACGGCCAACCCCACCGGCATCGTCTTCAACGGCACGAGCGGTTTCCAGGTCGCCGGCGCGCCGGCCAGCTTCATCTTCGTCGGCGAAGAGGGCACGATCTCGGGCTGGGCGAGCGGCTCGGCGGCGGTCAAGGTGGTCGACAACAGCGCCGCCGGCGCGGTCTACAAGGGCGTCGGCATCTATACGCCGTCGGGCGGCGCCAGCCTGCTGTTCGCGGCCAACTTCCACGCCGGAACCATCGACGTCTTCGATTCGACCTTCAAGCCGACCACGGTTCCGAACGGCTTCACCGATCCCAACCTGCCGGCCGGCTATGCGCCGTTCAACGTCCAGGTCATCAACAACATGGTCTTCGTGGCCTACGCCGAGCAGGACACCGCCGGGACCCCCGCGAAGTTCAACGAAGTCGATGGCGCCGGGCTCGGGTTCGTCGACGAGTTCGACGCTACGGGCAAGTTCATCATGCGCTTCGACGCCCCCGGCGGTCACCTCAACGCCCCCTGGGGCGTCGCCATCGCCCCGGCCAACTTCGGCAGCCTCAGCGGCGACCTGCTGGTGGGCAACTTCGGCGACGGCACCATCAGCGCCTACAACGCCTCCACCGGCGCCTACGTCGGCAAGCTGATGACCGGGTCGAATACGACCTTCTCGGTCGCCGGCCTGTGGGGCATCGCCTTCGGCAACGGCGCGTTCAGCCAGCCCGTCACGACCCTGTTCTTCGCCGCGGGGCCGAGCCTGGAGAGCCATGGCCTGTACGGCCGCATCGATCTGCCGGGGACCTATACGCCGCCCGGCGGCGCGGCCCCCCCGCCTCCGCCCCCGCCGGGCCCGGGGTACTGAACCGTGCGGCGTTCCTATGCCTGCCTGGCGGGTCTGTTGTCCCTGGGCGTGGGCGGCGCCGCCTGCGCCCAGGTGGCGGGCGGTGATCCGGCGGGATCCTCGCCGATCACCGGCGCCCTGCTGTGGATCCAGGGCACGCTGCTGGGCAACCTGGCGACCACGGCGGCGGTGATCGCCGTCGCCGTGGTCGGCCTCCTGATGCTCACCGGCCGCATGGACTGGAAGCGCGGCCTGACGGTGATCCTGGGCGCGTTCATCCTGTTCGGCGCGGCCTCGATCGTCGCCGGCATCCGCAGCGCCGCGGGCCTTCACACCTAAGGCGCGGTCCAAATCACAATGAGTCTTCCCTCCGATCCGATCTTCAAGGCCCTGACCCGGCCGCAGATGGTGGCCGGCGTCACCTACAGCTATGCGGTGATCAACCTGATCATCACCATCGAAGCCTTCATCATCACCAAGTCATTCTGGACCCTGGCGATCCCGGTCGTCGTCCATGTGGTCGGGGTGCTGGCCTGCCTCGACGAGCCGCGGCTGATCGACCTGTGGCTCGGCAAGGTCCGCCTCTGTCCCAACGTGCCCAATCGCCGGTTCTGGGCCAGCAACAGCTACGCCCCGTGAGCCGGGCGCCCCCCACCCGAACGCCCATGGTCCTGACCACAAGCGCCGCCGATCTGCTGGCCCCGCGCGAGAAGAAGATCGGCGACCGCCTGCCGTACGACCGGCACGTCGACAACGTGACGATCCGCACGCGCGAGGGCCTGCTGGTGCAATGCGTGAAGGTCGAGGGATTCGCCTTCGAGACCGCCGACGACGACGAGCTCGGCTATCGCAAGAGCCTGCGCGAGACCCTGTTCAAGGGCCTGGCGAGCTCGCGCCTGTCGATCTACCACCACGTCATCCGGCGGCGCGTCGAACTGGCCCCGGCGCCGCCGCCGGAAGATCCGTTCTGCGCCGGCCTGGACCGCGCCTGGCGCGAGAAGCTGGCCTCGCGGCGGCTCTTCACCAACGACCTGTTCCTGACCCTGGTGCGCCGCCCCCTTGGCGGCCGGATCGGCCTGATCGACCGCCTGGTTCGCCGGAGCGCCGCCGGCGAGAGCCTGGCCGAGGACCTCGCCCAGCTGCACAGCGCCCGCGAGGCGCTGATCGCCGCCCTGGCCCCCTACGTCCCGCGCACCCTGTCGCGCTACGAGCGGGGCGGGGGCCTCTATTCCGAGTGCGCCGAGTTCCTGGGCGCGCTCATCACCGGCGAGTTCCGCCCGATCCTCGAACCGGTCGGCGATCTCGGCCAGGTGCTCGCCGACCGTCGGCTGAGCTTCGGCTTCAACGCCCTCGAGCTCGAGGGCGCGGGCGACTCTCCCGCCCGGTTCGGCGCGATCGTTTCGATCAAGGACTACCCGGCGCGGTCGGTCCCCGGCATGCTCGATGGCGTCCTTCGCCTGCCCTACGAACTGACCCTCTGCGAGAGCTTCAGCTTCGTCGACCAGCAGGCCACGCTGGAGCGCATGCGCCTGGCCCTTCGTCGCCTGAAGGCGGCGGAGGACGACGCCTTCAGCCTGCGCCATGACCTCGGCCTCGCCAAGGACGAGGTGGGGGCCGGCCGCGCCGCCTATGGCGAGCACCACCTGTCGATCCTGATCCGCACCGAGCGGCTGGAAGACCTGGACCGCGCGGTGGCCCAGGTGCGCTCGAGCCTGACCGCCATCGGCCTCGTCGCCGCGCGCGAGGACATCAACCTCGAGCCCGCCTACTGGGCGCAGTTCCCCGGGAACTTCCAGTACATCATCCGCAAGGCGCTGATCTCGACGGCCAACTTCGCCAGCTTCGCCACCCTGCACAACTATTACGCGGGGTCCTCCAGCGGCAACCACTGGGGCGAGGCGATCACCACCTTCGAGACCACCGCCAACGGCCCCTACCACTTCAATTTCCACAACGGCGACCTGGGCAACTTCACGGTGATCGGTCCCTCGGGGGCAGGGAAGACCGTCCTCCTGGGCTTCCTGATCGCCCAGGCCCGCCGCCTGCGTCCCCGGATCGTCTACTTCGACAAGGACCGCGGGGCCGAGATCTTCATCCGCGCCGTCGGCGGCCGCTACGACGTGCTGCGCCCCGGCGAGCCCAGCGGGCTCAATCCGCTGCATCTGCCCGACACCTCCGAGAACCGCGCCTTCCTCGCCCAGTGGCTCGAGCGCCTGGTGGGTCCCGAGAACGGGCCGCTCGAGCCGGAAGAGCGGGCGCTGATCGTCGACGCCGTCGACGCCAACTTCTCCGAACCCTGTGAACACCGGCGCCTGCGCCATATCCGCGCCCTGCTGACCGGAGCCCATCGCCCACGGGAAGGGGACTTGGCGTCGCGGCTGAAAGCCTGGTGCGACGACGGCGAGCACGCCTGGCTGTTCGACAACCCATCCGACCGCATCGATCCGTCCACGGATGTCCTCGGCTTCGACATGACCCGGCTGCTGGACGCCCCGGCCCTGCGCACGCCGACGATGATGTACCTGTTCCACCGCATCGAGCAGCTGCTCGATGGCGCCCCGACGATCATCGTCGTCGACGAGGGCTGGAAGGCTCTCGACGACGAGATCTTCGTGCAGAAGATCAAGGACTGGGAAAAGACCATCCGCAAGAAGAACGGCATCGTCGGCTTCTGCACCCAGAACGCCAGCGACGCCCTCGAGAGCCGCATCGCCACCTCGATCGTCGAGCAGTCGGCCACCCAGATCTTCCTCCCCAATCCCAGGGCGCGCACGGAGGACTACGTGCGCGGGTTCGGTCTCTCGACCCATGAGCTCGACCTGGTGCGCACCCTGCCGGACTATTCCCGCTGCTTCCTGATCAAGCAGGCCAGCCACAGCGCCGTCGTCCGGCTCGACCTCAGCGCCGTGCCGGAGCTGCGCGCCCTGGCCGGCAACGAGCGCAACATCCGCAAGCTCGACCGGCTGCGCGAGCGGCTGGGCGATGAGCCCCGCGCCTGGCTGAAGCCGTTCCTGGAGGGGCCCGGGGAGCGGGCGGCATGAACACCTGTCCCGGACCCGAAGACGTCACCGGCGTCGCCCATGGCGTGCTGGCCTCGGTGGGCTGCAACTCGCAGCGCCTGTCGCTCGACGCCTACGCCGCCCTGACCGCGCCGGGATCGTTCCTGCCCACCGCCCTGACCACGTGCCTGACGATCTACGTCGCCCTGCTGGGCTATGGCCTGCTGACCGGCTCGCCGAGGCTGAAGCTGGCGCACGTGTCGCAGACCGGCCTGAAGATCGGCGCGGTGGTGGCGCTAACCCTGAATTGGAGCGTCTTCCAGACCCTGGTGTTCAATGTCGCCGCCGAGGCGCCGTTCGAGGTCGGCCAGATCTTCACCCAGGCGGCGGCGGCCGGCGGGTCGGACCAGGCCGGCGACGATCCCCTGACCCGGCTGGAAGCCTTTCACCAGGAGCTGGTCGACAGCGCCCGCAGCCTCATCCAGCCGGCGGCCGCGCCCGGCGCCCCCGCGCCCAGCGCCAATGCCGTGGGAGCCGGACCGCAGCCTCCGGCCGCGGAGGCGCTCCTCTGGATGGCGACAACCTTGATCGTCTGCAGCGTCGGGCTGATCGCGCTGGCCATGGTCGCCCAGGCGATCCTGGTCGCGCTCGGCCCCGCCTTCATGCTGTTCTTCCTGTTCGACGCCACGCGCGGCCTGTTCGTGGGCTGGATCCGCGCCCTGGCGGCGGCGATCATCGCGCCTATCACCAGCTGGGGCGGCCTGATGATCTGCCTGGCGACGCTCGAACCCTGGGCGTCCAGGCTGGCCCGGGAGCGCGCCGCCCACGCCATCAAGGTGGACACCGTCTCGACCCTGGTGACCCTCGTCACCACCTTCGCCGCCGCCCAGCTCGTCCTCGCCATCGGGGCCGTCGTCATCACCAGCGCCTTCAATCTGCGCCGCGCCCCGGCCGAGCGCGACAGCGATACGGTCCGGTCCGCCACCAACCAGCAGCAGACCCTCGAGGCGCGGTTTTCCCAGAGCCGGGCCGAACTCCTCGCCCAGAGTCTGCACAGCGAGCGCAGCCAGAGCCTGACCCAGGAAGGCCGCCGCCTGGAGGTGTTCGGCGGGGTGGGCGCGACCGCCGCGCCGGGAGCGCTGGCCGCGCCCGCCATCACGCGCCTCAGCGACAGCTATCGCCGCCCCTCGCCCGGACGCGTGTCATGAGGGCTTGGCGCGCGTTCGGCGTCCTCGCCTTCCTGCTCTGGTCCACGGCCGGCCTCGCCGCCGTGGCGCCCCAGCCGGGGGAGGGCGATCCGCGGATCCAGGTCGTCCACTACATCCCCGAGGAAGTCATCGAGCTGCGCGGGACGGTCGGCTTCGTCACCACCATCCAGTTCGGCGACGGCGAGCACATGGAGAACATCGCCATCGGCAACAGCCTTGGCTGGCAGATCACCCCCAACAAGCGCGCCGACCTGTTGTTCGTCAAACCGTTCCAGAAGCATCCGATCACCAACATGACGGTGATCACCAATCTTCGCCGCTACGACTTCCACCTGCGGGCGGAGGACGCCTCCGCGCGAACCACCGGCCATCTGCCGGTCTATGGCATCCGGTTCGTCTATCCGGCCCCGGATATCCCCGAGACGGTGGTGCTGAAGCCCACCCCGCCGAGCGAACCGGCGCCGCCACGCGTGGAGAACAGCCGCTACACCTACGAGGGCGCCAAGGCCCTGGTCCCGGGCAGGGTGTTCGACGATGGCCAGTTCACCTACTTCGAATTCGCCAAGGACGCCGACTATCCGGCCATCTATTTCGTGGGTCCGGACCGCAAGGAGTCGCTGGTGAACTTCTCGGTCCGCCAGGGCTTCATCGTCGTCGACAAGCTCTCGCCCGGCTTCGTGCTGCGCCGAGGCGCCCTGGAGGCCAGGATCTTCAACGACGGATTCAAGGGGCCGGCGGTCAGCGCTGTCAGTCCCAGGTCCAAGTCCAAGAGCTGGTTCTGACCATGAAAGACGCGTCCGCCGCGAAACCCGGGCCGGGCGACGCTCCCAGCGGCGTCTTCGCCGATCCCAGGAAACACCTGCCGCGCGTCGGGCGTCGGGACCCGGCGTGGCGCCTTGCCCTCGGCTGCCTGGGTGTCGGCTGTTTCGGCGTCGTGGTGTTCACCAACCTCAGCCACGGCAGGCTGTCGGCGTCCCAGGCGGAGGCGCGCGTCCCCACGACTCCCGCCGCCGCGCCAGCGCCGGCGCCGCAGCCGGCCCCGGCC
>JAQGIW010000226.1 GCA_028290905.1 Caulobacteraceae bacterium
AGGTCGGTGTCGAGGCCCGGCAGGACGACGGCGCCACGCGGTGCGCGGGCGATGGCGGCCAGCAGGTCCGCCGTCGCGGGGGCCGAGCCGGTCGAGCCGGCGGCGACCATGACGTCCAGGGGCGGGCGGTCGGCCCAGCGCTCCGCGAGGCGACGGGTCAGCGCGACCCGGCGAGCCGCCACGTCCATCAGGCCGAGGGCTTCGAGCTTCCGCGGCCACGCCGTCGTGGCGACCTCGAGGAAGGCCGCGGAGACCATCCAGTGGCGCGCCAGCTCGCCCTCCACCAGGGCGGCGACGGCGTTCGGGTCCTCGCACTCCTCGATCTGCCAGGCGTCGAGGAAGGCGGCGAGGGCGTCGGCCAGGTCGAGGGCCGTGCCGGCGTCCAGGCGGCGCTCCAAAAGGTCCTCGTGCTCCACCACAAGGCCGGCCAGTTCGAAGCGGCGGCGTACGGGTGAGATGGCCGGCGGCAGGTCGAGGGCGATGTCCCCGGCCTCGAAGGGGGGCTCCCCCTCGTCCAGGTCGCCAAGCGCGCGGATCTGGGGCAGCAGGACGGCGCGCCGGTCGGCGGCCTTCAGGAAAGCCTCGGCCAGGGAACGCGCCGCCCGGCGGGTCGGCAGCAGGACCACCGCCTCGGCGAGCGCTTCGGGCCCAAGGGGCGAGAGCGCGCGCCAGATCCCCTTGGCCAGATCCTCGAGGAACGGCCGGTGGGCGGGGATGGTGAACCAGCGCGGGGCGGCAGCGCCGAGGAAACCGCTCATGGCGCTCCGGCCCGACGCCTCTCGGTCAGGCGCAACTCGGCCAGACGCGCCTCGGCGGCGGCCAGGGCGGCTGGATCGCCCACGTGCATCCACATGCCGCCCATCACCACGCCATGCAGCCGGCCGGCCCGGGCCATCCCCAGCCAGTGGGGGAAAATGCCGTGGGCGGAGGCGGGCCAGCCATCGATGACCGCCGGGTTCATCATGTGCAGCCCCATGTAGGCGTGCGGCGCGCGGGGCGCCTCGCCCCGAGGGGCGAGGCCGCCGTCGGGGCGGTGGAAAAAATCGCCCGGACCGTCGAAGCCGAGGCTGTTCTCCAAGGGCGCGAGGGTCAGGAGGTCGTCCATTCGCGATCCGTCCCAGGTCTCGATCAGACGGTCGATCAGGGGGCCGTCGGGCTCGGTCCAGATCGAGTCGATGTTGGCGACCAGGATCGGATCGTCGCCCAGATGGGGCCGTGCGGCCTTGAGGCCCCCGCCGGTCTCCAGGAGCGCGCCACGTTCGTCCGAGATCGTCACCTCGAGGTCGCCGCGACCGGCGAGGTGGGCCTCCAACTGGTCGGCGTGGGCGTGGACGTTGACCACCACCCGGGTGATCCCGGCCGCCGCCAGGCGGTCGAGCATGTGGTCGATCAGGGCCCGGCCGGCCACGCTGACCAGGGCTTTGGGCCTCTCCAGCGTGAGCGGGCGCAGGCGCGTTCCGAGGCCCGCGGCCAGGACCATGGCGGTGACCGGCCGCTTCACGCGCGCGCCTCGGCGGGAACGTGAGCCTCGAGCCATTGCCGCAGGCCGGGCGGCGCGGGATCGGCGAGGCAGCGGTCGAGATAACGCCAGAGCCTCGGCATGAGGGCGCGGTAGCGGGGTTTCCCGTCGCGCGCCACCAGGCGGGAGAAGATTCCGAGGATGCGAACGATGTTGAGGGCGCCCAGGGCGTGGAAGTCGGCCATGAACGCTTCACTGTCGAGGCCGGGCCGCGCCTCAAAGTATCGCCGGAGGACGGCCGCCTCACGCTCGGGCGAGACGTCGCGCCGGGCGTCGTGGAGCAGCATGGAAAAGTCCCACGCGGGATTGGCCCGGACGGCGTCCTGGAAGTCCAGCAGGCCGGTCCGCGCCGCCCCCGCGCGCTCCGGCAGCCAGATCAGGTTCTCCGCATGGAAGTCGCGATGGCAGAAGACGCTGGCCGAGGCCTCGCCGCGCGCCATGATCGGCGTCCACAGGGCCCGCCAGTCCGCGATGGCCTGGTCGTCGAAGGTGAGCTGAGGCTCGAGCCGGGGCAGCCATTCGACGAAGAGCTCGCCGGCGGTGCGCAGAGCCACCACGTCGTAGGCAAGCAGGGGCCACGAGACCCCGTCGCCCTCCAGCACCGCCGGTGGCGGCGCTTCGTGAAGCCGCAGCAGCACGTCGACAGCGCTGTCGTAGAGAGGGGCCTCGTCGGCTCCGGCGGCGATCACGGTGGCGTAGAGATCATCGCCCAGGTCCTCGAGCACCGCGAAACCGGCGGGGGGATCGGCGGCGACGACCTCTGGAGCGGAAAGGCCGAGGCCGCGCAGATAGGCGGCGCAGGCGATGAAGGCGTCCACGCGGCCCGCCGCGAGGCGGTAGAGGGCGTTGAAGCCGAGAGCCGCGCGCTCGGCCTCGGTGGCGGCGGGCGGACAGGGCTGGGTCTCCACGGCCGGCGGCTGGTCCATGAGGATCAGCGAAGGACCCGAGGCGGGATGCAGGCGCTCGTAGGCCCGGGTGGAGGCGTCGCCCGCCAGCGGTTCGCGCCGCGCGGAGGCGAGGCCCGCGGCGTCAAGGAACGCGCGCCGTTCGCTCTCGCGGCCGTCCATCCCGCGTCTGGCCCCTACGCGCTCAGAGATCAAGCGCGCGTTCCCGCCAGGCGCCATGGGCGGTGAGGCGCACCCGGCGCTGCCGGCCCTCGATCTCGCCCTCGAATTCGACGTCGAGCCGGTCGTGCGGCAGGTGATGGCCCAGGCGCTCGGCCCATTCGATCACCGCCGCGCCGTCCCTCAGCGCCTCGTCGAGGCCGATCTCGAAGGCTTCCTCGGCCGACTTTAGCCGGTAGAGGTCGAAGTGGGCGACCGGGAAATCGGGGCCCTGGTAGAACTGCACGAGGGTGAAGGTGGGGCTGGGAACGTCACCCTCGGCCGGTGATAGAGTGCGGATCAGCGCCCGGGCGAGCGCCGACTTGCCGGCGCCGAGGGGCCCCGAAAGGCAGATCGCCTCGCCCTTCTCCAGCGCACGGGCCAGGGCGGCGCCCAGGCGGGCGGTGTCGGCCTCGCTCTGCAGGCGGAAGTCACCCTCGGCCGGGACGATCATCGGCGCGCCTCGCAAGGTGGGCCGGGCAGACGATGGATGGCGGTCATGTCCCTGCAGGTTCCCGAAACGACGTCCGCACGATTCGCAGCCGCTCCCCCACCCCGACCCTGCCACGCCATGAAGGCGTGCGCGAGACCTCAGAGGGTTACGTCGCCTGGCCAGATGTTCGGGAGACGGGTCGGTCCCGGCGGTGCGGGGTCTAGAGCCTGTCCCTATCTGATGGAATCAGATCGGGGCTCCAGCTCTTTGTGTTGACGCGCGTTCTATCCGAAAACCGGTTCCCACTTTTCGGAACGCGCTCTACGTGAGGACCGGTTTTCGGCTGACCCGGTTGAACGGTGACCAGCGCTCGCGGGTGTTGAAGAATTCGTCCTGCTCGGGCCAGCCGTCGTCGGTCCAGCGGGACCAGTCGGGCTTGAGGCCCAGGTCGCCGCAGAGCCGCTCGACCGCCTCGCGCAGCGGCTGATCCTCGACGTCGATGTAGACGATGTCGTCGCTCAGGCGCTCGGCGAGCGCATCCAGCAGGTCGTTGCTCTCGGTTTCGGATTCGGACTCGGAAAAGATGACCATCGCCACCTGTTCGGACACCTTATCGCGGGCGGCCGCGTCGCGGGCCATCCGCGCCCGGGAGGCGCGCGCCTCGCCTTCCTGCCGATGGGCCGCGCGCACGGCGATTTCGCCGGCGCGCAGGGCGCGGAGGGTCTCTTCGAGGCGGCCGGCGAGATCGAGGGTGAGGCGCACGGCGCGGGAGAGCTTGGCGAGGTGGTCCGCCGCGAAGTCAGGCGGCGCATCGCCCGCCTTGGTGGGCGCGGGGTCCTCGGCAAGGGCCCGCTCGGTCACACGGCGCGCCAGCTTCATGGCCATCTCGGCCAGCTCGTCGACCAGCCGCAGGCGGTGCTCGACGCGGGCGACCGACGCCGCCAACAGATCGGCCTCGTCGACCGCCGGGGGGTCGGCGGCGGGCGGGTCGGGCTGGGGCGCCGGGGCGGTTGTGAGGTCGGACTTGGACATTTGCAGATATGATAGGACTTTGCATATTGTGGGTCAAGAGGAAAAATTGCAAAATGATAAGGCGTCTGGGCGGAGAAAAGGGGTGGCTCATAGCGGGGATGGGGCCCACGTCGGATGCCGCGGCTGGACCGCTCGCGCGGCGCGCGATAACGGCGGGGCATGACAGGGCTCGTGCGCGCCGCCTATGAGCACAGACTGGCGTCCGGCGCCCTGACCCCCGACCCCGCCCAGGCGGCGGCGGTGGCGGCGCTCGAGCGGCTGGAGCGGGACCTGGCGGCGCTGAAGCCGCCCGGCCTGTTCCGCAAGCCGCAGGGCGCGCGCGGCGTCTACCTGTGGGGACCGGTGGGGCGGGGCAAGTCGATGCTGATGGACCTGTTCTTCGAGGTCGCCCCCATCGCGCCCAAGCAGCGGCTGCACTTCCTGGACTTCATGGCCCGCGTGCACCGGCTGGTGAACGCCTGGCGCACCGGCGACGCCGCGGCGCGGCGGGCGAAGTTCGGCCAGCACAAGGGCGACGACCCGATCCCGCCGGTGGCGGACGTGATCGCCGGCGAGGCGCGCCTGCTGTGTTTCGACGAGCTGCAGGTCACCGACATCGCCGACGCGATGATCCTGGGGCGGCTGTTCGAGGCGCTGTTCGCCCGCGGCGTCACCCTGGTCTCGACCAGCAACCGGCGGCCGGACGACCTCTACCGCGATGGCCTGAACCGCCAGCTCTTCCTGCCGTTCATCGCCATGCTGAAGGAGCGCATGGATATCGTCCCGGTGGCGGGCGGGCGCGACTATCGCACCGAGCGGCTGCGGGCGGCCGGGACCTGGTTCTCGCCGATCGATCCCGACCACGAGCGGACGTTCGACACCCTTTGGCGCGACTTGCTGGGCGGCGAGGCGGAGACCGGCGCGACCCTGCATGTCCTCGGCCGCCACGAGCACTGGCCCCGCGCGGCCGGCGGCTTGCTGCGCGCCCACTTCGCCAGCGTCTGCGTCCACGCCCTGGGCCCGGAGGACTACCTGGCCATCGCCGGGCGCTTCCATACCGTCTTTCTCGAACAGGTCCCCAAACTGGGGGCCGAGCGGCGCAACGAGGTCCGCCGCCTGGCGATGCTGGTGGACACCCTCTACGAGGCGCGGGCTCGCCTGGTGGTGCTGGCCGCGGGAGAACCCGACACCCTCTACCCCGCCGGTGACCAGTCGTTCGAGTTCGAGCGCACCGCCTCGCGGCTCAAGGAGATGCGCTCGGCGGCGTGGGTGGAGGCGACGGCGCAGGGCCAACCGGAGGGCGCGCCGCAAGCCGGCGATCCGGACTAACCCACCCTTGCCAAGGCGTGGGGCCTCTGCGATAAGCCGCCCTCCTGATTTCGGGACGCCGCGCGCGGCCCGAGGAGCGCGGGCGTAGCTCAGTGGTAGAGCACAACCTTGCCAAGGTTGGGGTCGAGAGTTCGAATCTCTTCGCCCGCTCCAAATTCCGATCGACCTGATCAAGCGACAGCCGCCCCCGCTATTCCCGGCGGTGGGGATCAGGCGGCTGGGCGGCCTCCTTTTCGGCCTTCGCCAGGCGGCGCGCCGCGGCCCGCTTGGGGTCGGGACGCCACATCGAGGGCCAGTCGCGGCGCGAGTTTCGCGTATCGGGCGGGAAGCCGTCCTCGGTCCAGCGGCTCGCGTCGAAGGTGAGGCCGAGGTCCTTGCAGATCGCCTCGACGCTCTCGCGCAGCGGGCGGTACAGGACGCTGTCGTAGCGCTCGCCCTCCGTCAGCCGCTCGTGCAGGTCGTCGAGGACCTCATGCGACGGCAGCAGGTCGGTGATGGCGGTCTCGTGGTTGATGACGTCCCAGACGTTGTCGCGGATGCGGTTGCGGTGCGCGGAGGGGTGGTCCCTTGTCTTCTTCCCCCCGGGGTCATCGGGAGGGGTCCACGCGTCCGGATCGACGGCCGGGGCGGCCGGGGCGCCGCCCGCGCGCAGGGCGGCGAGGTCCTGGTCGGCCTTGGCCTCCAGCACGAGGGACAGGCGCACGGCGCGCGAGACGCGGGCGAAGGAGTCGGCCGGGTTGTGGCGCGGTTCGGCGTCGGAGGCGGCCGTAAGGGTGCGCTCGGTGAGCTTTTCCGCCAGCTGCATCCCCAGCTCGGCCAGGCGCCTGAACATGGCGAGGCGCTGCTCGGCGCGCTCGACCGCGCCGGCGGCGGGGGTGTCCGTCGCGGGCGTCTCGCACGAAGCAAGAGCGGGGTCGGGGGTGCTCATTCCCCAGATTGTTGCATACTGCAATCACCGAAGTCAAGCGGAACGGAGCCGTAAACCGCCGTGTCGGTCCGGATCGAACCGGAGCGCCCCGATCACGGGGCGGACGACGAGGTCCAGATCGCTATGCGTAGGCGCTCGCCCATCATCGAGGGGCGTGCTCGCAAACGGCGGCATTTTCTGCTCGGATTACCCGCCAGCGGCCGAATCGGTGTGCTCACGTTGTGCTCTCAGGTCTTCCGCACCCGAGCGGCGCCAACGCGGAACGGATCGCCTATTTCCTCGGGCGCAAGCCACGCACCAATCTCTCGACAAAGACAAACGCGGCAAAGATCGACTCCGCGCGGCAGCGGCTCACGCGACAGATCGCTGAACTTGCGGCCTGACAGAGAACCAATCTCCGGAGGATGGGTCTGGTAAACCCATCCCAACTGCCCTGGCGGGTCGATCCTAATAGCGGGCTTTCAAGCTTGTGCAGTCCCCGCCAGGGTCTTTCTTGCTGTAGCCCACTGTGATGAGCGCGGCGGCACACCCGCGCGTTGCCAAAATTTGCCATCGGTCGTATCTCTTGGGGGCATGAGCACGATGAACATCTCCCTGCCCGACACACTCAAATCCTTCGTCGATGAGCAGGTCGTCGGCCGCGGCTACGGCACCAGCAGCGAGTATGTTCGCGAGTTGATCCGCAACGATCAGGACCGGCAACGCCTGCGTGGCCTGCTGCTGGAGGGAGCGGCGTCAGCGCCCACCGCCCCCGTCGATCGGACCTATTTCGACGGCTTGCGCGAGCGCGTGCGCAGCCGCAAGGCAGGATGACCGCCAAGCCGGTCGTCCCCCGGGAACTGGCGCGCTGGGATATAGAAGCGGCAAGCGACTATTATGCCGACCAGGCCGGTGAAGACGTCGCGCTCGGATTCATCGATGCGTTGGAGAGCGCCTATCGCCTGATCGGGACCCGACCGGCGACAGGCTCTCCGCTCTATGGCCACGAGTTGGGTCTTCCCGGCCTGCGGCACAGAAAGCTGAAGCGCTATCCCTATCTGGTCTTCTATGTCGACCGCGACGATCACGTAGATGTCTGGCGCGTTCTGCACGCCCAGCGGGACATCCCAGCCAGGATGCAAGAGCCGCATGGCTGATCGCCTCGCCGCGCGGAGGCTACATGCAACATTCGAGATCCAGAGAGCGTCGGCGGTTCAAACCGCGACGCCCGTTCGAGCCACCGCCGGAACGAGCCGGAAGCGGCTGGATTTGATGAATTTGCTTTGACACAACCCCGTCGCCACCCAAGAACGGGCGGACAAGCGGTCGCCACTGAGCGGATCGCCGGCATCGCCAGGGGGGAGTTCGTGGTCGTCAATTTCAGAACCGCCAGGGGCTTCGCGGTCTCCATCGTCGCGTTGGCTTTCGCCGCCGGACCTAGCGTCGCGGAAACGGCCCCCGCCTCCGCCGCTCCCGCGATCGAGGGCTCCTCCGCTCCGGCCGCCGGCGCGGGAGAGGTCGCCCTGCCGCCGACCCCCACCGCCTGGTATGCGGACCCGGGCGTCGGCGCGGCGGCTCCGGTCGCCCCGGACATGCTCGCGAGGGGCACGGAGGACCCGGCCCGCTGGCTCCACTATGGCGGCGGCTATCGCAACTATCGCTACAGCCCGGTCTCGAGCCTGACCCCCGCCTCGGTCCCCCGGCTCCATGCGGCCTGGAGCGCCCCCACCGGCACGACCGGCCAATTCGAGAGCTCGCCCATCGTCTATGGCGGGGTGATGTACGTGACGACCTCGTACGACCGACTGTTCGCGCTCGACGCCAAGACCGGCCGGTTCCTGTGGCGCTACGACGTGAAGCTGCCGGACGATCTTCGCCTGTGCTGCGGCCCCGCAAACCGGGGCGTGGCGATCGCCGGCGACTATGTCTTCATGGCCACCCTCGACGCCCACCTGATCGCGTTCGACAGGCGCACCGGGCGGGTGGCGTGGAACACCACGATCGCCGACTACAAGGACGGGTATTCGGTCACCTCCGCCCCGCTGATCGTGGGGAGCCTGGTCTACACCGGCGTTGCGGGCGGGGAGTTCGGCGCCCCGGGCTTCGTCGACGCCTACGACGTGGCCACCGGCAAGCGGGCCTGGCGCGTCAACACCGTCCCGACCAGCGCCGCCGACCCCGCCGCCAAGACCTGGGCCGGCGACTCCTGGAAGTCCGGCGGCTCGCCCGCCTGGACCACGGGCGCCTATGACGCCGGGACCGACACCCTGTTCTGGACGGTCGGCAACCCCTCGCCGGACTGGAATGGCGACAAGCGCGCGGGCGACAACCTGTATTCCGACAGCGTGCTCGCGCTGGATCCCCACACCGGCAAGATGAAGTGGCACTTCCAGTTCACGCCGCATGACATGTGGGACTACGACGGCAACACGCAGCTGTTTCTGGTCGACGCCATGGTGGGCGGCAAGCCCGTCAAGGCCATCGCCCAGCCGAACCGCAATGGCCTCTTCTATCTCCTGGACCGCAGCGACGGCCATTTCATACGCGCCACCCAGTATGTGGAGCAGTTGACCTGGGCCAAGGGCGTCGACGCCCAGGGTCGCCCCATCGTCGATCCGGCGGCCGCGCCCCAGGAGAACCCGACCGCGCGGGTGTGCCCCTCGAACCTCGGCGGCATGAACGGTTCCTGGTCCGGCGCGTACGACCCCAAGCAGGGCCTCGTCTTCGCGCCGTCGATCGAGGCGTGCCAGTTGTACGTCAAGGGCATCGCCGTCTATGTGAAGGGCATCCCCTTCATGGGAGGCATGCCCAACACCGTCGACGCCGACGCCGGCAAGGCCTACGGCCTGCTCAGCGCCATCGATGTGAACACCGGCCAGGTCAAGTGGCGCTACCGAGACTCCCGGCCGATGATGAGCGGCGTGGTGGCCACCGCCGGCGGGGTGCTGTTCACCGCCACCATGGACGGCGAGGCCATCGCCCTCGACCAGGCCACGGGCCAGCGCCTGTGGTCCTTCCGTATGGGCGGCTCGGGCCGGGGCCAACCGATCGTCTATCAGCTCGACGGCAAGCCGTATGTGGCCGTTCCATCCGGTGGCTGGTCTTCGCTCGACGCCCTCGCCGGCGCCGGCTCGATGCAGCCCGAAGGCGGCCACCTGTTCGTCTTTTCGCTGGACCCGTGAGCCGCATGAGCAAGATCGCCTGGTTCCCCCTGGCGGGAGTGGCCGCGATGGCCTCAGTCGGCATGGCCGCCGGCCTGGCCCTCGGTGGCGGGGCCAGGGCCCAGGAAGGCCCCGACGGGGCGCAGGCGTACATGAGCTCGCCCCCCGATGTGGCCCGCGGCCGCGCCCTCTTCGTCGGCACTTGCGGCGCCTACTGCCACAAGATGACGGACACGCACGGCGACGCGCCCTTTCTGTTCGGCTGCGACCTACCTCTCGCCAAGACCGACCAGATGATGTTCCACACCATCACTCACGGCGTGCCCGGGACCCGCATGGTGGCCTTCGGCGGCGCCATCCCCGACGACGACATCTGGCGCATCGTCGCGTACCTGAAGACGAATTCGCAGTGCAAGCCGGGACGCTAGTTCGTTGACATCGCGGCGGAAATCAAAACTCTGAAGCCCGTGCGGTGAGGGCGCGTCTGTTGTCGGACGAGGGTCGCCACGACGAGGACCGGTCCGGACTTCGATGCGCCGCACGACGATCCCCGCTTCCAGGCAATGCTCGCCGCTGCCGAGGCGCGCCTGGCGGCGGGGTGACGCGAGGCGCTTGGCGCCCGCCGACGCGCTGCCCGCCAGCGTCGGGTCGAGAGCGGGGCATTGTCGCGGGTGGCTTGACCATATGGAACAAAACGGGAACATTGCCTCCGTGGACGCCTCCATTCTCCATGCCGACCTGGACGCCTTCTACGCCTCGGTCGAGCAGCTGCTTCAGCCTGATCTGCGCGGCAAGCCCATCGCGGTCGGCGGCGGCGTCGTGCTCGCCGCCTCGTACGAAGCGCGCGCCTTCGGCGTCAGGAGCGGCATGCCGGGGCGACAAGCGCGCCAGCTCTGTCCCGGCCTCATCTTCACGGGCGGCCACTTCAGCGAGTACCAGCGCCTGGGCGATGCGGCGATCGCCGTGCTGGCCGACTTCACGCCGGACATCGAACGCATCTCCATCGACGAGGCGTTCGCGGACGTCTCCGGCTCGATGCAGCTCTTCGGCGCGCCCGCCGACATCGCCGCCCGCGTGCGGGCGCGCGTGCGGGACGAGCTTGGGCTGCCGATTTCCATCGGCGTGGCTCGCACCAAGCACCTGGCGAAGATCGCCTCCCAGGTCGCCAAGCCGGACGGCCTGGTCGTCGTCGATGCGGCGGGCGAGCTCGCTTTCCTGCACGACCTGCCGGTGGAGCTGATGTGGGGGGTGGGACCCGCGACGCGAGCCAGGCTGGCCGACGCCGGCGTCACCACGATCGGCCAGCTGGCGCAAAGCTCGACGTCCTCGATGGAGCGCCTGCTCGGCCGCGCCGTCGGCCGCAAGCTGACGGCGCTCGCCTGGAACCGCGATCCGCGCGCCATCCAGACCCAGCGACGCGCGCACTCGGCCGGGGCGCAGTCGGCCCTCGGGCGCCGGCCGGCTGCCGAGGCCGTGTTCCGCCCCGTCCTGCAGCATCTGGCCGACCGCATCGCTGGGCGCCTGCGCGCCAAAGAACGTCCCTGCCGAACGGTGACCGTCCGCGTCCGCTTCGCCGATCTTCGCTCGGTCACGCGGGCGCTGACGCTGCCGGCGCCGATCTGCGCCACCGCGGCGCTGGCGGACGTGGCCACCCAGCTCGTGCGCGGGGTGCTGGCCGACAACCCGGGCGAGCGGACGATCTCGCTGCTGGCGATCTCCGCGTCCAATCTCGGCGAGGAGGCGTTCCTGCAGCTCGAACTGCCGTTCCACCTCGCCGACGACGGCAGACGGCCGGGCACGCGCCGGGGCGCCGCGCGGCTGCGGGCCGACCTCGCCATGGACGCGATCCGCGAGCGCTTCGGCTGGGAGGCGGTGAACTATGCATCGGCCGCGCCCGGCGCCTCGCGGTCCGTACCGGACGACTTCCGCAGGCTGGCCGAAAAGGATCTGTGACGGGTCTATGCCGGCGCCCGTAGGGTCAAGGCGTCGTCGTGCGTCCGCCTCGTTCGTCAGCCACGCCGAGGCGCTCGAGGGCCTCGGCGATGAGCGGGGCTTGTCCGGGAAGGATCTTCCTGAACGCGCAGTCCGGCGCCAGATAGGCGACGCGATCGATTTCGGGAAACGCCGTCATGCGGCCAGAGCCCCTCGGCCATTCCAGTTCGAATGTGTTGCTCCGAAATCCGCTGAGGTCGAGGTCGGCCTCGACCATCCAGCAGTGGATCACCTTGCCGCTCTTCTGCCTGCAGGGCGCCAGCGCGATGAAATCGCCGGCGACGCATTGGCCGACCTCTTCCTCGAACTCCCTCTCGGCCGCGGCCTGGCTCTCTTCGCCCTGGTCGATCAATCCCTTCGGAATCGACCAGGCGCCCTCGTCCCTGTGCTTCCAGAATGGTCCGCCAGGATGCGCCAGCAGGAACTCGACAGAGTTTCCACGCCTCCGAAAGACCAACAGGCCAGCGCTCTGCTTGGCGCCCATCCCGCCTTCATAGCATGGCCGGCGCACGGAGCCCCGAGGCGTCCTGGGGGATTCAGGGGGGCGGCAGCATCTGCGGCTCGCCGAACCGCACCAGGTGCAGGGCCCCTTCGCCGTCGGTTATGGCCAGACTTTCCACGGCCGGCCCTTCCCACCGCACCGCCAGAGACGCCGGCCGATAGATCAGGTGGTCGATTTCCCCGACGTGCACGGAGAAGACGTCGTCCTTATGGTCGTAGCTGACGCCCACGAGCGGCGCCCATTCCGACTCGAACTGTTCGCCCAGTCCCAGCGAAGCGACCTCCACCTCGGCGCGCTTGCCCTCCAGCAGGCGCGAAAGCCGATCGAAGAACCTTGTCCAGGCCTCTTTTGGAATCACCTCGGGGGGCCGGCCCGAGCCGCCCTCCTGGTCGTCCTCGGTCTTGGTGCTTGCCATGGCAGCCTCCTCATCACGTGTCGTAAACGCGCAGGGTCGTCACCCGACGCAAGCTGAGCATGCCTGATCGATAGGTCTCAACCCTGACATCTGTCAGCGCGGCTTCGCCGTGGACCGGCCTAATTGAGGGTCAGCCCCGCAGGGGCCGGTCAGGGCGCACGCCCTCGCCGTCTCGTCAGGAGGAAGGCCGATGCCTCAGCGGTCCTGGTGGGCGATCCTCGTGGTCGTCGTCGTGATCGTCGGGATCGTCCTCTGGCGGCAGTCCCACCATACCGCGACTCCGGCGCACGGGCCCGCCGCAACATCCGTCGCGGTCCGCTCCACCGCCGGACCCTACGAGGCAGAGCGCGCCCAGGCCCAGTCGGCGGCCGACAAGAATCTCGACGCCGAAGCGGTCGCCGTGGTCGCCGAGACCGAGGCGGCGATGCAGAGCATAGCTGCCGGCGACAAGACCGCCGCCCTCGCCGCCCTCGAACGGGCGACAGGCAAGGCGAACATCCTGTTGGCGAGGAATCCGGCCACCGCGCTGATTCCGGCGGCCGTCAATGTGGACATCATCGACGCGGCGCCGGCAGACACCGCAGCGATCGAGAAGGTCCGCCACGCGGCCGGCCTGGCCATGCTCGCCAACGACTACGTGGCCGCGCGCGTTCTGTTGGACGCGCTGCGCAGCGAAATCCGTGTCCGGACTTACAACCTGCCGTTGGCCACCTACCCGATGGCCTTGACCGCGGCGGCGCGCCTGGTCGATCAGCAGAAGATGGCGGAAGCCGCCGCGGTGCTCGCGCGGGCGCGCGACACCGTCGTCATCATCGACACCGTCACCCCGATCCCGCTGCTCGCCGCGCAGCACGCCATCGCGGCGGCGGAAGCCGCTCCGGACCGGAACCAGAAGCTCGCCGCCCTGGCGCTCGCGCGGGCTTCGCTCGAACGGGCCGAGGCGCTCGGCTATGCCAACGCCGCCACGCGCAAGGCGCTGCAGGGCGAGATCAGCAACCTGGAAACCCAGGTCAGGGGCGGCTCCGACATCCGCACCGCCATCGCGAACGTCCGCCAGAGCCTCGCAGACGCTATCCGCCGCTTCACCGGGACCAAGCGGGAGAGCCGCCCCTCAAGCTGACACTCGTCAGGGCGGGGACCGGCGGCAAGCGTCACGATGGCCGCGGTCGGTGGAGGATGGCGAGGAGGCCAACGATGCTGAAAGTTCTTCTGCCGACGACGGCGGCGGTCGCCGCCTTACTGATTGCCGGCTACGCGACGCCCGTTCGCGCCCAGGCCGCCGTGGTGGTGGCGGTCGACAGTCCCTGGAAGCTCGTCACCAAGGCGACCCTTCCACACGCCATCGCCGCGTTCGAGGCCTTCGGCGGCGGACGGGTGCTGGAGGCTCGGTTCGGGGTCCATGGCGACGTGCCCGGTTTTGACGCCGTCGTCGCCAAGGAGGGCGCGTTCAGCCATCTGCGGGTCGATATCCCGGCCAACGTGGTGGCCGTGATCGCCGAGGCCGAGGTCCCCGCCTGGATGGCCAGCTGGGTCCTCAAGGCGGACGCCAAGAGCCTGGAGAAGGCCAAGCTGCATCTGGTGGAGGCGGTGGTAAAGGCCGAGAACATGGTCGACGCCCCGGCCGTGGACGCCGGGATCGCCGCGCCGCTGTCAGGCGAAAACGACGTGCTGGCCTACAACATCGAAGTGATCAAGAACAACGAGCCCGAACGGGTGGTCATCGACGCGGTCACCGGCCTGAAGATCGCCAATCCCGATGCGCTGCTGGAAACCTGGACGCCCGAAAAGGCGCTCCGCGAGTCCCTGAAAAAGGTCGCCCGCTGAGTTCCTCTTGGGATGCCTTGCAGGGGACGGCCCAGGCGGATTTCGCCTGGGCCGCCGCGCTCCAGATCAAGTTTCTAGTGTGCTGGATTTGAAGTTCGCCGGTGTGCGGGGTCGGGCGGAGTGCGAACTTCAAATCCAAAAAGCACACTAGAATTCAAAGGCTTCTAGGTGTGGCTGGAGATTCAGAAATTCGCTCCGGGGCTTCCACAAACAGCGGCGAATTTCTGAATCGCCACACTAGAGTCTAGAGGTTGCGTCGCCCTGTCGCGCGGCCTGGTTGGCCGTCATCGCCTGGCGCCGCGCCGTGCTGATCGCCGCGGCCAGGGCCCCGAAGGTGTAGGCGCCGTCGTGGCGGACCCCGTTGACGAAGAAACAGGGCGTACCGTTCACGCCGCTCCGCGCCCCGCCCACGAAGTCCTCGCGAACCTTCTGGGCGTAGGTCCCCAGCGCCAGGGCCCGCTGAAGCGACGCCTGCGACAGCCCGAGCGCCCCGACCAGGGCGAAGATCATCGACGGGCTGAGCCGCGACTGGTTGGCGAACAGGGCCTCGTGCATCGGCCAGAAGACGCCATGCGCGCCCGCGAATTCCGCGGCCTGAGCCGCGGTATCGGCCATCGGATGCACTTCCGAGAGGGGAAAGTGACGGAAGACGAGGGCGAGGTCCGGGCCGGCCTGGTCGAGCAACTGGCGCACGACCGGCTGGGCCAGGGCGCAATAGGGACACTGGTAGTCCCCATATTCGACCAGGACGACCGGGGCGTCCTCGCTTCCCAGGATGTGGTCACGCGCTGTGACGGGCGCCCTGAGCATCGCCATGAGACTTCTCCGTTCCTGTCATGCGGTCCAAGGCGTCGAGGATGCCGTCGGCGCCGGGGTTCACCGCGATCGGCGAGCAATAGCTCCAGGCAATCACGCCCTTCTCGTCGAGAACGAACAGGGCGCGCTCGCATACGCCCTCCCCTTCGCGATAGGCGCCATAGCTCCTGGCCACGGCGCCCTTGGGTTCGAAGTCCGAGAGCAGGGGAAAGTGCAGGTTGCGATGCTGGGCGAAGGCCTGGTGGCACCAGGCGCCGTCCACCGACAGCCCCAGAAGTTCGGCGCCGCGTTCGCGGAATTCCGGAAGCAGCTGATTGTAGAGCGTCACCTGATCGCCGCAGACCGGGCTCCAGTCGGCCGGGTAGAAGGCCAGGATCGCGCGACGACCTTTCAGCTCGGATAGCGAAAGCGTCTGGTCGGGCGTGACGTGCAATCGAAAGTCGGGCGCGGTGCGCCCAGGGGGAAGGATCTCGGCCATGCGCGGCGCCTTTGTCAGGGATCCGCATGCTAGCAAGCCGCGCAGAGCCCCGAACTGACGCCGGTCAGTTCCTCACCGATCCGCCATGGCCCCGTAAGCGATGGGCGAGTCGATGGGCGAGTCGCGGCCGCGGGGTTGGCTCCTCGATCAATGGCCGGCAGATACGCTCGATCGTCCGCACGGCGCGTTCGAGTCGATCGGCCAGTTGGTCCTGCCCGTGCGCGCCCCAACCGATGGTGTTGCGCCACACATCCTGATCGGCCGCATCGCCCTCCGACACAGGCTTGCCCTGGGCGCGGATCAGCCGGGCCGAGGCCTCGACCACCTCGTTGTGCACCTTCCGGAGATCGTCGAAAGGGCGCGCGGCATCCTCGCCGAAATAGGCCATGAACCGATAGCGGCTGGCCTGCAGTTCGGAGAACACCTGACTGGCCTGGTTGAGCCGCTCGATCGGCGCGGCCATGGCGTTGGCGCCCCGGGCGGCGGCTTCGGCGCCATCGTGCGCGGACACCTCCGCACCAGCGCCCTCGGCCGGAAGCCTCGCCCAGATCAGGGCGTCCCGCGCCCGGTAGAACTGGGCCAGCACCTCCTCGGCCAGTTCGGCCTTGCGCCGGCCGAGCGCCTCGGTCCGCCAGGCGTTCACGCCGCGCAACGCAGCCCAGCCCCCCAGTCCCGCGCCAAGGCCCGTCACCACGCTTCCGATCGCGGAGACCCAGGCGGACGTCAGGATCATCCTAGAGCGTGTGGCGATCTGATGGAATCAGACCGCCGCTCCAGGTCTTTGCTTTGACGCGCGTTTCTACCCGAAAACCGGTTCCCACTTTTCGGAACGCGCTCTGGCGTCCGATCCGGGGCTCGGCGTGGGAACATCAGGCGCGAGCGCCGACGGGACCGCGCGGTTGCTCGTGGTTCTTCTGCCTCAGCCGGAAGGCCAGGATGCACAGGCTGACGCCGGACACCAGAGCATAGGCGCCGATCCACCAGGTGAGCACGACCGCTCCAATCAAGGGCGCGATGATCAGCAGGACCCCGAACAGAACGGAGGCCAGCCCGCCGAGGAACATCCAGATCTGGCCGCTCCCTCGTGCGAGGCGGGGGGCGGCAAAGAGTTCGAGCGTGCCGGTGACCAGCGCCCAGGCCGCGACCAGGATCACGAAAGCGGCCACCGTGATACCCGGCCATACGAACGCCACCCCGGCGGCGATCAAGCTGGCCAGGCCTTCGATGATCAGGAAGCCCCAGCGCTCGTGCCTGGTCATCGCGCGCACGGCGCTGACGATGGCGAAAACGCCGTCGACCAGCATGTAGGCGGCGAACACGATGACGAATGACAGCAGCGCTATTCCGGGAGCCAGCAGGGCGATCACGCCGAAGAGGATCGCGGCGACGCCTCGGATGACCACCGCCCACCAGTTGCGCGCCAAGCCCGCGCTCATCATGGTCGACCGTTCTTCCGCGTTGAGGAAATCGCCCGTGCCGTGGGGTGAGGCGGTGTGGCTGCTCATGTGCATTTTCCTTCCTTCAGAGGCTGGGTGGCGGCGGCGGGCGGTGGCCCGCTCAACCCGGCGGGAAATCGGCGTGAATGATCGTGCCATCGGGCAGCTGGCAGCGGCCTGTGCCGCCGCCGGCCATCCCGCTCGACGGTTGCATCAGGGTGAACTTGCAGCGCATGCGGCCACGCGGGCCTTCCAGATTGGCCAGCACCTTGCCCGTGTATTCCGTTGCGTAAGCCTGGCTGGGCCCCCAGGTGTCCCAGCCGCGCCAGCCCCAGCGACCCTCCCAACCCACCCAAAGGGGGCCGAGCTCGTCGACGGTGGTCTCGTGGGTGACCTGGAAGAAGGGACCGTTGTAGATTTCGCCGGTGTTGAGCGCCGCGGTCATCGTACCCCGGCTTGGGCCCTCCGCTTTCCAGGTGAAGGTGGCGCTGACCGCCCCGTTCGGAGATGACCCGCTGCCCACGCCGGTCGTCGTGCAGCCGGCGAGGATCACCGTCGCCAGGGGTATCGCGGCGAGCGCCAGTTTTCTCCTCATCTCCATGTGAACACCCGTCAGCTCAAGGCGCGCATCACCGCATCGCGGGAGGGTAGCGCGGCGCCCCTGGGCGCGCGCTGACGTGCGTCAGCCTTCGCCCGCCGGTTCCCCGCGAGCCTCCGCGCGGGCTGCGCTATGTCAGGGAAGGCCAGGACCGGCTGTGTTAGCGACGCACATTCGAGAGCTGCACCGCCCGCGGAGGAACTCCGATGTCCGGCCTGCGCCGCGCCCTCCACTCGATCGTCGTGGCCGCCGCCGTGGGCATGAGCGTCCTCACGCTCACCGCCCGCGCCGTGGCCGATCCGCCTCCCGGGTACGTCTATGGCGCACCGCCTCCGCCCCCGCCGCCCGCCGGCTACAGCGACTCGGACCGGCAACGCGACCTCGTCGGGGCGCAGATCGAAGCCGACCGCGCCTATGCGCGCGCCGTCGAGCGCTGGGCGGCCGAGAACTGCGTGCGGGAACAGGACGACAGGACCGTCGCCGGGGCGGTCATCGGCGGCGTACTGGGGGCCTTGACCGGCGGGGCCGTCGGTCGGGGAACTGGAGCGGCGGTGGGCGGCGCACTGGGGGCCGCAGCCGGAGCGGCGGTCGGGGCCAGTTCAACCAGTCCCGGCTGCCCGCCGGGCTACGTCGTGCGAGCGGACGCGCCGCCCTTCTATTACGTCTATCATGGCCCCGAGTGGGTCTACGTCGCGCCACCGGACTATCGGCCCTGGATCTGGGTCGAAGGTCATTGGATCTATCGCCCGTATCCCTATCACCGTTTCTGGCGGCTCCATCATTGGCGATAGGCCGAGGGAGGGGCGGGGCGAGACAATCGGCCTTATCATGCAACCCTTCGAGAAATTACGCGTTGCAGGCGCTAGGCGGCGGCGGACGGGTCATCGCCGCCTCATCCGCGCGCGTTGGGCCTCTTTGAGGGGGCGCAGGTTGTTCCAACAGTTGCGCAACACAACACCGGAAGGCCGCATCCCCATGGCGATGCCGACCAGGCGTCCGAGGGCCGCTCAACAGCGCGCCGACTATCCGCCCCGCGCCGTCGGAGCGGGCGCCGGCGGTTGGAACGAGGCGCTCGCCGGCCGCCGGCTCGCCCGGGCCGACGAAATCCACAAGGGTCAGGCGACGCTAAGGATCGCCTGCGATCTCGCCGGCCTCTCCCCCTACACCTGGGATCCGCAGACCAACCGGCTCGAGTGGGACGGTCGGCTGAAGGCGATGTGGGGCCTGCCTCCCGACGCGGAGATCGACTACGACATCTGGCGCGGCGCGGTCCACCCGGAGGATCTGGCCCGGGTCGACGCGGCGGTCGCCGGTTGTGTGGATCCGGCCGGCGACGGGGTCTACGACATCGAATATCGCGTGATCGGGATCACCGACGGCGTCCAGCGCTGGATCGCGAGCTATGGCCAGACTTTCTTCGAGGGCGAGCGCCCCGTGGCCTTCGTCGGCGCGGCGCAAGACATCACCGAGCGCAAGCGGGCCGAGCAGGCGTCGCGCGACAGCGAGAGACGGTTCCGGATGTTCGCCGAGAACTCGTCGAACGTGCTCTGGATGATCAATGCAAAGACGGGCGCCATCGAGTACATGAGCCACGCCGTGGAGCGGGTGTGGGGCGTCGCTTCGGAAAGGCCCTGGCCGGACCTCTCCGCGTGGCTGGAAACCGCCCATCCCGAGGATCGCGCCGCGGCCCAGGCGATGTTCGATCGGTCGCGGGACGAAGGACACACCGTCAGCTGGCAATATCGCATCATCCGGCCGGATGGCGCGGTGCGGTCGGTCCACAACGTCGCATTCCCTGTCCTCGAGGAGGATGGCAGGGCCCGCTCGATCGGCGGCATCGCCCAGGACGTGACGCGAGAGACCGGGCTGCTGGTTTACCTGGTCGATGCGGACCGAACCTCTCGGCAACGGACCACCGACGTGCTCGAAAACGGCGGATTCGCCGTCAAGCCGTTCGCGACAGGCCGAGCCTTCCTGGACGTGGCCAATGTTCTGGAACCCGGTTGCGTGGTGCTCGACACGCGCTCGCTCGGCGCGGGTGGCCTTGCCATCTGCATGCAGCTGCGGAGGGATCGGGTAGGCCTGCCGGTGATCGTGCTGGACGATCATGGCGGCGACGTCGAGCGCGCGGTGCAGGTCATGAAGGCCGGCGCCGCCGACGTGCTGCAGACCCCGTACCGGAACGAGGCGCTGGTCGCCGCCGTGTCGTCCGGCTTCGGGGCGTTGCGCTCCAGCATTCGGCAGGACAAGACGGCGGAGCAGGCCAGGTTGCGCCTCGCCGACCTCAGCCTTCGCGAGCGCGAGGTGCTGGACGGGCTGGTCGCGGGCGGTACGAACAAGACCATCGCCAGGGGGCTCGGCATCAGCCCCCGGACGGTCGAGAGCCATCGCGGCCGGCTAATGGAGCGGTTGGGGGCTCAGACCTTGCCGGATCTGGTTCTGATGGCCGCCGCGGCGGGCTTCAGGCCCGGCCTGTAGGAGCCCGCGCTCCCGGATCAGGCCGCCAGGCCGTCCAGTCGTCGAAGCCCCTCCAGCTTGAGGATAGTCACCGAGCGTCCCTCGGTGGCGATGAGCTGTCGGTCTCGCAGGGCCGTGAAGGCGCGGCTCACCGTCTCACTGGACAGGCCGAGATAGTCGGCGATGTCGTAGCGGGACATCGGCAGCGCGAACCGTCGGTTCGCCGACATCCGCTCGGCCATCTCGAGAAGGAAGTGGGCGATCTTCTCGACGGCCGTCGCCCGCGCGAGCAGACACATATGGGCGCCGGCCTGCTCGGCGCTCTTCAGCAGCCACGACCAGAACTCGGTCGCCACGGCGCGGTCCGCCATGGCCCGCCGCTCGATCTGGGACCTCTCGCAACTGGCGATCCGGGCCGCACAGACCGTCTCGGCCGAGCAGGAATGCGCGCCGTTTGGTTCGAGGCCGAAAATGTCCCCGGCCACGAAAAAGCCGTGCACGATCCGCCGTCCGTCCATCCCCAGCCGCGCGGTGCGCACCATGCCCTCGATCACCTCATAGATGAAATCGGCCGCATCCTCCTGGGCGTAGATCGTATCGCCTCCGGCGAAGGCGGCCGGCGGGGACACCGGGGCCATGCGCGCCAGCATGGGCGGCAGCCTCGCGGCTCCTGAAAAGCTTATCATTTCCGGTCTCGAGGCAATGGCGGCGGACGGCATGCCGGTTCTCCCAGGCTTGTCCGGCCAACATGCGGCCCCTGCGTGCGGCGAACCATCCGGGACATACCTGAGGGATGCTCCCGTGGAACGTGTTCGAATCGCTCTGACACCGGTCAGTGCGAACGACCCGCCCCGGTCGTAGCCTTCCCTCCTCCGTGATGAAAACGCAGTGTTTTCACCGAGAGTAACCTGACTGACAGTCTTCGGAGGATTGCGCGATGAAAAGCGACGCGGATATCAAGCGGGATGTCGAACTCGAGCTCAAATGGGACCCTGACATCCACGCGGACGACATCGCCGTGGCCGTCAAGAACGGGGTCGTCACCCTGACGGGCTTCGTGCGCAGCTACAGCGAGAAGTTCGAAGCCGAGCGGGACGCCAAGCGGGTATCGGGCGTGATGGGCCTGGCCAACGATCTGGAAGTGCGCCTGCCCAGTTCGGACCAACGCCCCGACCCCGAGATCGCCCGCGAAGCCGTCACGGCAATCAAGAGCCAGCTTCCCTTCAGCTATGAGCACATCACGCCGGTGGTGAACAACGGCTGGATCACGCTCGAGGGCGAGGTGGAGTGGAACTATCAGAGGGAGCTCGCCGAGAGGGCGGTCCGACGGCTGAAGGGCGTGAAGGGCGTCACCAACCTGATCCATATGACGCCGCGGGCGGCGCCGACGGACATCAAGCGCAAGATCGAGGAGGCATTGAAGCGCAACGCCGAACTGGAGGCGAACCAGATCACCGTCGAGACGAACGGCAGCGAAGTGACCCTAAGGGGCAAGGTGCACTCCTGGGCCGAACGCAGGGAAGCCGAGCGGGCCGCCTGGGCCGCGCCCGGCGTCACCAAGGTCGACAACCGCCTCACCGTCGAGCTGTTCGCGATGGCGTGACGGCCGCCCGTCCCGATCAGGGGCGCAAGCGTCCCTCGCGTTCCAGGCGAGCGCGGATTTCATCGATCCGGCGTTCGCCTGCCGCCAGGGTGGCTGGGCTGGTGTGCACCGAATAGTAGCCCAGCGCGAGATCGTGCGGGTGGGGGACGGCGGAACCGAGCACCAGTTCGGTGTTGGACTCGGCCTGGATATCGATGGCCCCGTCGCCCGCCGAGAACACCACCAGTTCGCCGGCCTCCACCGGTTCCGGGGTGGCGACCGCGCCGGTGGCCAACGCCATCCATGTGACCGTATGGCCGGCGGGCGGTTGGTACCGCCAGGACTGTCCGGCCTCGAGCTGCACAGCCAGGTAGTTCATCGAGGCCGGCGCCTCGAGCGGGCTGCCCGCGGCGCCGTGCGCGCCGAGCAGGACGCGGGCGGGGCCGTCCCGTGCGATGTCCTCCGGCGCCTGATAGATACTTTCCACGGGGCCCAGTTCATGTTCCGGCGACAGCGCGACCCAGAGTTGGAATCCGCGCGTCCGGCCGGCGCTGGCAGAGCCGCCTCCGTGCCACGCGCCGTGGCCTGCCTTGAACCACTCGACGCCGCCTTCCGGCAGTATACCGGTCGCGCCCGTGGTGTCCTCATAGCGGACGGCGCCCTCGAAGAGGTGAGTGAGGGTGGCGATGCCCGAGTGGGGATGCAAGCCTAAGTTCGGAAACGAGGTCTCCTGGATGTCGAAGAGGTCGAGGAAGACGAACGGCTTGAGCAGCTCGCCGAGGTCGCCCGGGCTCATCAGCCGGGTGATCGGCCCGTGACGGCGCCCATGTGTGCGAACCGCGATCCTGCGTGGCCGCTCTCGCACCAGGTCCGGCGAACGAAGGGCGATGGTCTGATTCATGTGAGAGTCCTCCAGTTGTGGCCCAGAGCTTGATGACGTTTCGTGGAAACGTCTGACTCAAGCTCCGCACTTTGAATTCAGAGCAGGATCAGGCCGCCTTCAGGGCTGTTTCGGTTCGGGCGTGCCTCAGGACGTTCGTCCACCAGGCGAGTTCGTCCAGCATGGCTATCGCCGTGGGGTCCAGGTGCGGCATGTCGGCGAAGGTCTTGCCCTGCATGTACATGCCGATGAAGTCGGCGCCGCCGATGTGCACGCCCGATCGCGTGGGCGCCATCTGCAGTTCGATGCAGATCAGCCGGAGGTGCTCGACCGCGCGAGCCCCGCCAACGCCGCCGTAGCCGACGAAGGCGGCCGGCTTACGGTTGAATTCCTTGTAGGCGTAGTCGAGCGCGTTCTTGAGCGCCGCGGGCGGACCGCGGTTGTACTCCGCGGTGACGAAGATGAACCCGTCGAGTTCGGC
>JAQGIW010000262.1 GCA_028290905.1 Caulobacteraceae bacterium
AACCCATCGCAACAGCCTGCAGGAGCAGGTGGTCTATGGCCGGCCGGCGCTGGAGGCGCTCGGCCAACTCGCGACCGAATACGGCGCCCACCGGCTGATGATCACCAGCACCGCCTCGCTCGCCGGACCAGGCGGCCTGGCGGAACGACTGGCCAAGGGCCTGGGCGCCGCCTGCGTCGGCATCTTCGCCGACATCTCGGCTCACTCTCCGCGCGAGGGCGTGATCGCCGGCGCCCACCAGGCGCGGCGGCTGGGCGCCGATCTGCTGGTCGCCGTCGGCGGCGGCTCGGTGATCGACGCCACCAAGGTCATGCAGCTGGCCCTGTGGGCCGGGATCGAGACACCCGAGGCCCTTGGCGCCTACCGCGCCGGCTCGGGGGCGGACCGCGTGGACGTCGCGGCCCTGACCGCCGGTGTGCGCATGGTCGCGGTTCCCACCACCCTGTCGGCGGCGGAGTTCACGCCATTCGCCGGCGTCACCGACGTCGCGCACAAGTCCAAGGAGGGTTACGCCCATCCCCTGCTCGCGCCGAGAGCGGTGATCCTCGATCCGGCCATGACGCTGGAAACCCCGACCTGGCTCTGGGCCTCCACAGGCATGAAGGCGGTCGACCACGCCGTGGAGCAGCTGTGCAATCCGCTCCGCTCGCCCTACGCCGACGCCCTGGCCGAGGCTGGCCTCGAGCGGCTGTCGTGGGCGCTTCCCGCCAGCCTGGAGCGGGCCGCCGACATGGAGGCCCGTCTCGACTGCCAGATCGGCATGTGGCTGGCCATGTCCGGCGCGGCTTCGGGCCGCGGTCTCGGCGCCAGCCACGCCATCGGCCACACCCTGGGCGGGACCTACGGCGTGCCCCATGGCCTCACCTCCGCCGTGGCCCTGCCAGCCGTGCTGCGGTGGAACGAGGGCGTCGCCGACGATCGCCAGCGCAAGGTCGCCACCCTCATGGGCCATCCCGGACTGTCCGCCTCCGAGGCCGTGAAATCCCTGGCCCGCGCCCTCGACCTTCCCACGGACCTGGCCGCGGTCGGCATCCGCCCCGATCAGTTCCAGGCCATCGCCGAACACACCATGCACGACCGCGGCGTCCGCTCGAACCCCCGCCCGATCAAGGGCGCCCAGGACATCGTCGAGATCCTGGAGCTGGCGCGGGGGTAGAGACGAGAGAGATTCGCGTCTTGCCTCTCCTCCCGTCGGCGTGGGGGAGGGGGGCCCCGAAGGGGTGGAGGGGCGACGCCGCCGAGATCTCGCCGGACAAACCCCCTTCCCCGGCTTCGCCGGTACTTCCCCCAGGGGGGAAGAGAGGCGCATCTCTCCTTCCACGCGGCTCGACTGGATCGCCCGATACCCGAAGGCGTTCGCCGCGGAAGTGGGGAACTGGTTCGGCGATCAGCGAACGCCCCAGTGGTATTGAACCAGAGGTCTCCGGTTTGACATCTACGGGGCCACGGGAGCGAAACGATGGAAGCCTTAGCAATCGTCGGCCGGGTGCTGGCCACCATAGTCTGCGGCCCGATGCTGATCGTAGGCTGCATCTGGATCCTGCAGGGCCTCAACGTCCTGCCGGGCAGCTTCATGACCGGCGACATCAAATGGGCGGTGTTGGGGGCAATCCTGGCGCTACTCGGCGCCGGCCTCGTCTTCTGGCTCAACCGGCGCCCCGGCGTGCGATAGGTGACCCCCCTCAGGCCGCCGCGGGCTGGCCGATCTTGCGGGTGCCGGCCATGGCGGGGCGGGTGGGGTCGATGACGAAGCGCACCGGCATGTAGGACCAGCTTCCCGCCGTCCAGGTGGACGGCAGATGGTTGCTGACAGTCAGGGTCGGGGCGCCGAAGGCGGCAATGTCGAGGCCGTGGAAAGCCGCCGCGCCGCGCTTGGCGTCGCGGAGGGCGTATTCGAACTCCTCGGCGATCAGCGTCGGGACGCCGTCCAGGGCGGCGAGGTTGCTGTTCTGGACATAGAGGATGTCATTGCCGGAGATGAATCCGGGGGTGGCCTGCACCGCATCCAGTAGCGTCCGGCCGCCCGCCACCACCCGCGCCTCGATGCCGTAGTGGCGCTTCCTCAGGCTCACTGTCTCGGCGACCGTGCATGGCAGGCCATAGGCGTTGCGCAGCCAGGCGCAGGCGCTCTCGTTGTCGCTGAACGCTCCCAGGCAGTAGCCGACGTAGTGGTTGGTGGCCCGGGCGTGCAGGCGCAGCTCGGCGGTGGTGAAGGCTCCGTAGGGCCCGTCGCCATGGCGGCGCACGACCAGCGAGCAGTAGGTCGGGAAGGGTGGATGGAGCGCCGCCGGCAGGGCGGCGATGGCAGCCTCGGACAGGACCTCGAAGGTGAAGGTCAGGGTTTCGGCCGCCTCGATGTCGATCCGGTCCTGCGCCAGGGCGCGGATCGCCGGCAAGCCGGCGGCGGTCGGCGTGTAGCCTCCAAAGATGGGCATCCGGCCCTCCTACTCGGCCGCGACGCGGGCGCGCGCGTGGGCGCCCGTCTTCTTGAACGCCGGCATCACCTCCTTGGCGAAGAGGCGCAGGCTGTCCAGCACCTCCTGCTGGGGCACTGTCTCCAGGGCATTCAGGAGGAAGTTCACGCCGTCGACGCCGGTGGCCTCCCAGCCCTTCAGCACCTCGGTGATGTGCTTGGGATCGCCCACCGCCATCCCCGGCGGAGGGGCTGGCGCGTCGCCGGGCGCCGCCGAGGCGCGGCGGACCTGCGGCAGCAGGCCGAAGCTGGCGTAGGATGGCGAAGCATAGACCTCCCGCGCCGAGACCAGCTGGGCCGCCGCATAGCCGAAGGTGCCGGCCAGCCGCAGGCCCGTCTGTTGGCCGATCTTGTTGTCCTCGTGGCAGAAGAGGAAGTTCACCGTCGCCACCTGGTCGTTGATCGCCCCCGCCGGCTCGCAGTTGACGATCACCTTGCGGTAGGCCTTCACCCGCCGCTCCTGTTCGGCGAAGTCGTTGAAGGTCAGGCCCAGCGCCCCGATGCCGTGCTCTGCGGCGTCGATCTCGGTGCCGGGACTGGTCACCGCCACCCACAGCGGCGGGTGCGGCTTCTGGTAAGGTTTGGGTATCACCGCGCGCTCGGGCATCGAGAAGCACACTCCGTCGTGGGCGTAGCGCTCCTGCGTCCACATCTTGGGCAGGGCGCGGACGATCTCGGCCCAGGTGGCCTTGGTCAGGTCGGGGTTGGCGCGGAAGCCGCCGAGCTCGGTCCAGGTTGCGCTGCGGCCGGTGCCGACGTCCAGGCGGCCGTTCGAGACCAGGTCCAGCACCGCCGAACGCTCGGCGATGCGGATCGGATGGTTGATCTCGGGCACGCAGACATTGATCCCGTGGCCCACCCGGATCTGCTGGGTCTTGGCCGCCACCGTGGCCAGGAAGATCTCCGGCGCCGGGCAATGCGAATATTCCTCCAGGAAGTGATGCTCCACCGCCCACACGTGGTCGAAGCCCAGCTGGTCGGCCAGGACGCACTGCTCGATGCAGTTGGCGTAGACCTGCCGTTCGGTCTCCGGCCCCCAGGGGCGGGGAACACTGATTTCGTAGAAGATTCCAAAGCGCATGGCGTCCTCCGTCGTCTTCGCCGGCGGCGTCGGGGACCGCTTCAGCGGAATTCTTGACAGGTTTCGCCGAAAAGGGGCCGATGGCAAGCCCGACGTCGGGGAAGCCGGGAGGAGGAACGTCATGCCCGAACGACCCGCCGAGTTCATCGGCATGATAGGCACATCCAACGCCTCGGAGATCCGCGCCGCGCCGGCTGGGCCGGGCGTGGTGGACAAGGCGTTCGTCGCCGCCACCGCCCGCGGCCACGAATACGCCGGCTTCGACCGGGTGCTGATTGGCTACTTCAGCGCCGCCGCCGACGGCTTCCAGGTGGCCGCCTTCGCCGCCCATTCTACCGAGCGCCTCGGCCTGCTGCTGGCCCATCGCCCCGGCTTCGTCGCCCCGACCCTGGCGGCCCGCCAGCTCGCTTCCCTCGATCAGTTCTCGGACGGTCGCCTCGCCGTACACGTCATCAGCGGCGGATCCGACGCCGACCAGGCCCGCGACGGCGACTTCCTGGAGAAGGCCGAGCGCTACGCCCGCACCGACGACTACCTCGATGTCGTCAAGCAGGCCTGGACCAGCTCGAAGCCCTTCGACCACGACGGCCCCTACTATCACGTCCGGGGCGCCGTCGCCGCCGTGCGTTGCCTGCAGAAGCCCTACATCCCGGTCTACTTCGGCGGATCGTCCGACGAGGCCATCGCCGTCGCCGGCAAGCACGCCGACGTCTACGCCCTGTGGGGCGAGAGCCTGGCCGCCGTTGCCGACACCATCGGGAAGGTGCGCGCGTCCGCCGCCCGCCACGGCCGCGCCGACCATATCCGGTTCAGCGTCTCCTTCCGCCCCATCCTGGGCCGCACCGAGGACGAGGCCTGGACCCGCGCCCACCGCATTCTCGAACAGGCCAAGGCCCTGCGCGGCGGCGGATCCCAGGCGCGCGAGCCCCAGAACGCCGGCTCCCAGCGCCTCCTCGCGGAGGCGGCCCGCGGCCCGGTGGTCGACAAGCGCCTGTGGACCGAACTGGCCGCGCTGACCGGCGCCCAGGGCAACTCCACCTCCCTCGTCGGCACGCCCGAGCAGGTCTGCGAGGCGATGCTCGACTACTGGGACCTCGGCGTCACCACCTTCCTTATCCGCGGCTTCGATCCGCTGGAGGACGCCCTGGAATACGGCCGCGACCTGATCCCGCTGGTGCGGGCGGCGACGGCCGCGCGGTCGGCGCATGCGCCGGCCACCGCCGCGGCGGAATAGAAAGGCTGCCCGCCCGGCCGGAAAGCTGATATTTACAGAATGAAAAGTCTATGTTAATATCTTAAGCTCGCCAACGCTGAATGCCGTCCCCTCATGCCCGATGCCCTGTCTCCGATGCGCCTCGTCGCCCACGCCTGGAGTGCACCGTATCAACGGTGGTTTACGGTGGGATTTGACGGCTCAGGCGCCGCGGCAGAGCGCCGCCAGCCGCTTCAGGTCGGGTTGCGTTTCTAGGTGGCGGCAGATGTCGATCACGGCGTCGGCCCGTCCGCCGCCAAGAGCCCGGGCGGTCAGGTGACGGAATTTGCGCTCCAGCCTGTCCTGCTGGGCGACGAGATCGCGGTTGGGCTGGGAGACGTCGCCTTGCCGCGACACCACCCTGCTGTCCTTGAGCCGCACCGTCACCACCGACCCTCGCCCGACCTGGGTCGGATCGATGCTCACCTTGTCCCGCAGCGCGACCAGGTCGGGGCGCCGCGCCGTCTCGTCGCAGAACAGGGCCTCCTGGAAGGTGTCCTCGCCGGCCAGCGCCAGGGCGGTGGTCATCCGCAGGGAGAATTTGCATTCGAGCCCAGTTGCCGGCTCCTGGATATTGCACACGCCCAGGTGCCCGGACGGGACCTTCACGCTCACCGCCTCGATCAACTCCGGGGTAAGCCGCCCCTCGATCCGCAACTGGTTGGCCGCCTCGATGGCGTCGTGCGTCAGGTAACAGGCGGCGTGATACTTGTAGAGCGCCTCCACCACCCAAGGCGCATCCCTGGGCGCGAGCCCCGCCTCCGCGTCGACGGCGCTCGACTGGGTGTCGGCGAAGCCCTGCTTCGAGCCCAGGATGTCGGTGTCGCTGGTGAAGCCCCGCGCCGCCAGCCGCGCCGCCAGCAGACCGTTGCGCGCGGCCGTCCCCGCATGCAGTGGCTTGGACATCGTTCCAAATACGCTCTTGAGCCCCGCCGCCTGGGTGCCGGCGATGCCGAAGGCGTGGGTCAGCGCCTCGCCGCTCACTCCCAGCAGCCGCGCCGCCGCGGTCGCCGCGCCGAACGTGCCGGTCGTCGCCGTCGAGTGCCACCCCTTGGCGTAGTGGGAGGGCCCCATCAGGCGCGAGATCCGACATTCGGCCTCGACGCCGGCGATGAACGCGGCGAGGGCCTCCGCCCCCGACGCCCCGCGCTGCTCGGCCAGGGCCAGCGCCACCGGCGCGACCGGCGCGGTCGGATGGCCCATCGGCAAGATCACGTCGTCGAAATCGAGCGCATGGCCCATGGCCCCGTTGATCAGCACCGCATCGTCGATCCGCGCCCGGCGCGCGTGCCCGAAGATGGAGACTCCGCCGGGCGCGTCGTCCGGCGCCAGCTCCTCGAGCAGGATCCGCACCAGCGGCTCGTCCCGCCCCGCCAGGGCCACCCCGATCCAGTCCATCACGCACTGCTTGGCCACTGTCAGCGCCGCGGCCGGCATCCCCTCCAACTGCATCCCCGAGATCTGGGCCGCCAGGGCCGCCGTCACGGATGGAGCGATCGCCCGATCCTCCCGCGCCTCGATCGTCAACGCCTCAGCCATGGCCGTACCTCCGAACTTTTGAGCGAGGCTAGGCCCGATAGCAGCGCCCTTCAACAATCCCGGAGCGGGGCTTCCAGCCCGCATCTTCCCTAGGAAGGGCGGGCTGGAAGCCCCCGCTCCGGTTCGGTTCGGCCCTCGATCACCCGCGTCGGGTTCGCGGGTCGCGATGATTCAGGAGCAAGCCTTGATCGCATCGCGGATACCATCCCAAACCTGGCTATAGGACGCGAGGCCCGGCTTCTGCAGGATCGTATAGGTGACAGCGCGGGCCGACGGATCGAAGGCGTACAATATTCTTGTCAGGCCGAAGTACCGTGTTTCCGACGTGACGATGTTCGGGTTCTTCGCGTCAGGTGTGTACACCGTGCCGTGTTGCTTGCGGCTTCTGTCTGCCACGCAGGCAAGCGTTGCGGCCGTGACGTTTGAAAACGTCCTGGCCGGCGGGCCCGTCGGCGTCGCGGCAGGCGGGGCCGCCAAGGCAGAGCCGGCTGCCAGCGCAAGGCTTGTCGCCGCCTCGACGGAGCGAGCGGCTATCAGTTCGAGCCCCGGATCGGAGGCTTGCCCAAGGGGGCGCTGTTGGGTGCGACGGGCAGGCTCGTGAGGTAGTCCACGATCGCCGGCACGTCCGAAACCGTGATGGGAGCCTTATAGGCGCTTCGCATCTTGTCGACTTCCGATTGCCAGGTGGCTCGGGAAAGCTGCGGCTGGTAGAGCACCATGTCAGCCGAATGGCAGACTAGGCAGTTGCTGTTGACCGCCTGCGCCCCGGGGCCGCCGGGGAAGCTGGCGTCGCCAAAAGGCAGATCGACGCTCTTCGAACGAAGGGTCACGCCCTTTGCGGCCACGGTGGCGGCGGTCGCTGGTGGCGCGGCGCGGGCTGGAACCGTTGGACACAGGCCGGCGCACAGAAGGGCCAGCAGTGTCACGCATGCCCGGCTTTGGGCCGACCGCACGGGTTTGGATGATCTGGTCATTCTGGTTCACCCGGCTCCTTTTCCCGCTTTGCGGATAGGGAGCTCCACGCGTTCGATGGCGCTCCGCATGAAGCCGGGGGGGTTCCAGATCGGCTGCGCCGATTGACGGTCCCCCCGCGTATTCGTGCAGCGCACGTCGAGCGTCAGAGCGCCGGATGTGGGAGCGACCACCTGGTCGCTCCACCGCCGGAAGCTGTAGGGGCCCTGGTCAGGCCCGAGGGTCGTGGCGCGCCAGGTGCGGCCACCGTCGGCGGACAGTTCCACCTTGGACACCCCGCGGTCGCCGCCGAACGCTATCCCTCTCAGCGACACGCTCGCTTTGGGACCGACGGGCGTGCCGGTCCTGACATTGGTGAAGAAGGAGCGCGGCGTCATGCGGGAGATCGGCGTTGTCTTGAAACCGGTCTCTCCCGGCTTGACGTTGGCGTCCGGGACGTCGGGGATGCGGTAGGCCGTCGCCATCCAGTAGTTATCGTCCGGCGCGGCCAGCACCTCGATATCGCTGAGCATCTTGACCCAGTATGTGGAATACCAACCGGGGACGATGAGGCGTATCGGGAATCCGTTCAGCAGCGGCAACTGGGCGCCGTTCATCTGATAGGCGATCATCACCTCGCCGTCGCGCGCGTGGTCGACGTCCAGTGATTTCATGAACTTGGGCCCGGTGGGCACGACGGCCTCGTCCAGGCCGGCAAAACGGACGCCCAGAGAGCCGCGCTTGACGCCTGCCCGATCCAGCACGTCGCGAAGGCGCACGCCGGTCCATCGGGCGTTTCCCATGGCGCCGTTTTCCCATTGGGCGCCCGGCACGCGCGGCTGGAACAGACCGCGGGAGTTGCCCGAGCACTGGTTCACGGCGACAAGCTCCACCCGCGGCATCGCCAGGAGGTCGGCCAACGCCAGCGAGAGCGTTTGATCGACGGCGCCGTGCACGTTCAGCTTGAATGTCGAGACGTCGATCTGCGTTGGAATGTTCGCCCAGTGCCAGCGAACGAAGAATTGGTCGTTGGGCGTGACGACGTCCTTGTCGAACACACCGAACGGCGTCTCTAGCAACGGCGGCCGTGTGCGCTGAAGGATCATCGCGCCCTTCTCGGGAAACGCCGTCGTCAGCGGGCGACGGTTTGGGCCGCCTGGCAGATCGAGTTCGACGAAGCCGGCGGCCCAGGCCGGCGCGGCGACCGCCAGCCCGCCGAGGGCGCCCGCGCCCACCAGGAACCGACGGCGATCTTCAGCAACGCGGTCGGATTGAAAAACGGGCTTCACCGTGGCCCGAGCCGTGATCGTGAGCGTCTCCGTCATGCCCGTTCCTCCGGAGCCTTCGACGGAGGCTAAGCCCGATGGGCATTGGCTTCAACATGTCTCGGAGCGCGGGATTCCAGTCCGCACCTTGCTTACGAACGGGGGGTAGGAAGACCGCTCCGGATCAGTTCGACCCCACCTCAATTCGGCGCCTCACGCGAGAGGACGCGCTCTCAGGCCGGCGAAGAGACCACAAGGAGAGGAAATCGTATTCTGACGGAGGTTCCGGTTCCGTCCGATCCCGATACGGCGATCGTGCCACCCAGCTGCCGCACGAAGATCGCCACATAGTCGGAACCGTGCTTCCCGGGAGCCTTCGACGGGTCCTTGGCGGCCATGCCCACCCCGTCATCGGCGACGGTCAGCTCGATCTGGTCGCCGACCCGTTCGACGATCAGCATTATCCGCCCGGTTCCGCGGGGAAACGCATGCTTGATGGCATTGGTGGCCAACTCATTGACCAGCAGGCCGAACGACACGGCGCGATCCGGGTCGATATCCACGGCCTGCGCCTTCACCTCGATGCTGATGCCCGACGAAGGTTCAAGCAGACTCGCCGCCATTGTCTTGGCGATTTCCCGCAGATAGGCGTCCAACGAGACGCTCTCGACCCGGCTGGACTGGGAGATCAGATCGTAAAGCTCGGCGATGGCGGCGATGCGCGACTCGGTTGCAACATAGCCCTGTGCGAACTGGGCCGGTGTTCGCCTGATTTCGTTGGCAATCAAGGTGACGACGATCTGCAGGTTGTTCTTGATCCGGTGCGAGATCTCCTTGGTCAGCATCAGGGCGTCGCGCTCGGATTGCCTGCGTTGGCCGATCTCGACCTGCAGTTGGATGTTCGCCGAGTCGGCGGCGGCGGTGAGTTCATGCTGGCGCAGGGAGCCGAGGAGTAGCGCCTCGTTCATCGCCAGCGTCCTTTCGGGGGGCGGCGCGGTCTCGGTCACCTGGATCACGACGCCCACGGCGCGGCCGTCGGCCATCACCGGCCACATTGTATAGGACCAGAAGGCGGGGGCGCGGGCGGGGCGTTCCTGCTCGGTGAAGCTTGCCGGCTTTCCGGTGTGATACACGTGGTCCAGCAGAGCCAGGCACTCGCCGTTTTCCGGCAGCAGCTCGCAGAACGGCTTTCCCTCCGCGTCGTCCCTGGTCGTGTTGATCAGCCGGCGGAAGGCAGCATTGATGTCCCGCACCCTGTGCGTCGCACCCTCCACTGTAGCCATGGGCGAGGGGGCGTGTTCGAGCCATGGGCTCGACAGGCGGGCGGGCATCGAATCCGATGTCAGGTTTGCGGCCATGGCGTACGCAACCCTTAGCCGATTGCCTTCGCCTCCGGCGGGATTTCGTCCTCTTGCGCCTTTCGCGGACCGGTCCGCTCGGGAATCCCGGTGCTCAGTTTGGTGTAGTCCGTGCGGCGCGGGTGGATGACCACCACGCCCTTGTCGGTGATCACATATTCCCGAATGTCCTTGCTGTGGTTGCCACCGCGCATCTTGATGACCACCATCGTCTTGCGAAGCTGGCCGTCGATTTCCACGTAGCGCAACCGGACAATGTCATCGGTGAGGAACGATATCGCGTAGTGGCTGAACTGCAGCGACGTGAAGTTGTCCTCGACCTCGACGGTGCTGAGGATGGTGATCCCTGCGCCGGTCAAGGCCCCGATCATCCGGTAGAGCGACTCGCGGAAGTCGGCGCGGAACCCCGGCGCCAACGCCATCTCGAAACCAACCAGTGAATCGATCACCACCCGCTTGGCGCCGACCCTTTTGATCGCTTCCAGGATGGCGAGCATCGTCTCATCCACCGAAAGATCGAGCGGCCGAAGATAGAGAGTTTCCAGGGTTCCCTTATTCTCCGCCTCATCGAGTTTCAGGCCGAAGGAGTCCGCCCGCTGGATGTAGCCCTCGGGCCGCTCTTCGAAGACCACCATGATGCCCGGTTCGCCCTGGCGCAGGCCTTCGGCGACAAACTGCGTCGCTAGCGCCGACTTCCCCGTGCCCGAGGGCCCGGCGACCAGCAGGCTGTCGCCTTCGATGACCCCGCCGCCCAGCATCTCGTCCAACTCCGGGATGCCGATAGAAAGCCGCCTGCGCCGCGACGATTTCGGCTTGGCGCTGTCCAGTCCCAGCGTTCGCGAAAAGGCCTGCAGCCCATCGTTGTCGATACGGACGGTGTGCAGACCCGGCACCGAAGCCTGGCCGCGCAGCTTCATGACCTGAAGCTTGCGCACGACCGAATTCCGCTCGGTGACCTGTGAAAGCCACAGGATGCCGTCGACCATGGTGAACAGCGGATTGTCTCTGATCTCCTCTTGAACGTATTCGCCCACCAGGAAGGTCGTAACTTCCGAACTGGTCAGGAACTGGCTCAGCCGGTGGACCAAGGATTGAACTTCCATCTCGCCTGCAATGCTCGTCGCCTTGCGCGCCAGGGTGCGGAAGGAATCCACCACCACCACGCCCGCGTTGGACGCCGTGACCTGGGCGATGATTTCCTCCAGCACCGCGTTCAGGTCGTTCTCCAGGACCAGGTCGGAGAGGTTGATGAACCGCACGGCGTCGCCGACCATGGAATCATCGAAAAACGAGAACTGCTGCTGGTAACGCAGCATCTTGATCACCGCCTCGCCGAGCACGGTGAAGTAGAGCGCCGGTCTCTCCCGCGTGGCGTTGGCGAAGGCGACCTGGTGCACCAGTGTGGTCTTGCCGCAACCGGGCGAGCCTCCGATCAGGTTGAGGGAAAACTCCGGAACACCTCCGCCCAGGATCTCGTCCAGCCCACGCACGCCCGTTGGGAGATTGTGGATCTTGACCTTCGCCGATCTGCCCTCGGGGGGCGTCGGCGAAGCGGCCTTCGCCGTCCTACTTGGCTTTTTCACGCCTATGCTCCTTGCCGAAATCCCGCGCTTTGAGCGGGACGTCCGGCCAAACCTCGCCCACGAGGCGGGAGGTCAAACTCGGGCCGACGAACGCCACCAATAATCCGAGCAACTGGGCCAGCAGAACGACTCTACCTTCCATAAATTCGGCGGGGTCGAGGTTTGCGCCGAGCGTATCGAAGCCCTCCAAGTCGCCGTCGGCGTTCACCTTCGCCGCACGGAGCCAGGCGACTTCCACCGTCGCCAGGACAAGCGCGCGGGCCAGAAGCGCCCGAACGCCGCCCTTGCCCACCAGAGTCGCCAGATACGGGCGCAGCTTGTCGGTCACGGGAAGCGCCGCAGCGGGCGGGGCCGTGGCGGAGCGGTTCCTCCGGGTCTCGGTGACCATCAGATGCTTGGCGATGCTCCGCATCTGCGGAGTGGCGCGGTTCATTCGCCCGGCCCGCCGCCACGACCTTGCGAGAGTCGCGCGCCGGGCATGGGCACGGTTTTGGGAACCATCGTGCTCTCCGTCTACTCCATAACATATGACGGGCTTGGCTGTTCCGGTATCGCCGTGTGCGCTGGTCGGGGACTTGGGTTAATTCGATCCTCGTATCGTCGGTTTGCCGAGCAGGGTGTCGGCGATGATGCGCTGCTGGATCTCCGAGGTGCCCTCGAAGATCTTGGTCAGCCGCGCATCGCGCCAATAGCGTTCGATCGGATAGAGGGTGGTGTAGCCGGCGCCGCCGAAGATCTGCAGGGCTTCGCTCGTCACCCGCTCGGCCATCTCCGAGGCGAACAGCTTGACCATCGAGGTCTCCACCCGGCCGGCGCGGCCGGCGTCGATCTCGCTGCAGACGTAGTACATCAGCTGCCGGGCGGCCTCGACCTCGGTGGCCATGTTGGCGATCTTGAAGCGGATGGCCTGGAAGTCGGAGATCGGCTGGCCGAACTGCTTGCGCTCCTTGGCGTAGGCGATGGCGTCCTCCAGCGCTCCCCGCGCCAGGCCGATCGACCGCGCGGCGGTGTGGGCGCGGGCGAGGCCAAGGCCGAAGGCGACGCCCTGCACGGCCCGGCCTGCCTCGGGATTGCCGGTCTCCTGCATGCGGGCCGGCGCGCGGACCTCGTCGAAGTGCAACTCCCAGGTCCTCCAGCCGTAATAGCCGATCTTGGGGATCGGGGCGCCGCTGACGCCTTTGGGGAGTTCGCCTTTGGACTTCTCCACGGAGACCGACACGGTCGGGCCCTTGCCGGCCGGCGCCGCCGGGTCGTCCACACGGCAGAGCACGCTGATGAAGTCGGCCCCGTCGGCGAACGTGCACCAGTACTTCGAGCCGGTGATCACCCACTCGTCGCCCTCCCGCCGGGCGCGGCAGGTGACGCCGGAGAGATCCGAGCCGACGCCCGGCTCCGACAGCGCCGCGGCCCCGAGATAGCGACCCTTGGCCATCGCCTCGATCTTGCGCCGCCGCTCCTCGCCCTCGCCGGGGATCGAGCGGTAGAAGGAGTTGCCGCGGGCGATGATGCTGGCGACGCTCATCCAGCCGCGCGCCAGCTCCTCGGCCACCAGGCAGTATTCGAACGCGCCCAGGCCCAGACCGCCGTATTCCTCGGGGATCAGGATGCCGAAGAAGCCGAGTTCGCCCATCCGCTCGATCAGCTCCAGGGGCATGTCGCCCTTGACCGGATCGAGCCGGTTGGCGGCCGGCAGCACCTCCTCCAGGGTGAACTGCCGCGCCATGTCGCGCATCATGATCCGCTCGGGGGTCAGGTAGCCCTCGCTCGCCGTCACGCCGGTCGCGTCGTCCGCCATGGCTGTCTCCATTCTGTTTTCACCACCAAGCACACCAAGCACACCAAGGGAGATCTCAGACCTCGCGCTCTCGGCGCGGCAACACGCCTTGCCGACACAACATCCGGAAAATGGCGATTTCGGACGGGCCGCTTGGTGTGCTTGGTGTGCTTGGTGGTGAATTCCTCTTTCTATATGCCGATGAGCTCGGCCTTGCGCACCGTGTTCATGACGATCCGGATCGAGGCGGCGTCCACCATCGTCCCGTTCACGTTCACCGACCCTACCCCCTCCGCCAGCGCCTTGTCGTAGGCGGCGGCCAGCTCGCGGGCGCGGGTCACCTCCTCCGCGCCGGGCGAGAAGATCTCCAGCGCCGGGGCGATCTGGGCCGGGTGGATGGCCCACTTGCCGACGAAGCCCAGCATGTGGGCCCAGCGGGCCTCGCGCCGATAGCCCTCCTCGTTGCGGAAGTTGCCGAACGGCCCGTCCACCGGATCCAGCCCCGCCGCCCGCGCCGCCATGGCGATGCGGAAGCGCGGGTAGTGGAAGATGTCCCCCGGATAGCCGTCGCTCCCCCAGTTTCGCAAATTCATCTGCTGCGAGGCCGAATAGTCGCCCATGCCGAAGATCAGCGCCTCCAGGCGGGGCGAGGCGGCTGCGATGGCTTCGACGTTCTGTAGCCCCGCCGCCTCCTCGATCAACACCTCGATGCCGATCGGGCGCTCCAGCTTCAGCTTGGCCTCGAGTTGGTTGAGCAGCAGCTCGACGAACTGCACGTCGGCGGCGCGCATCGCCTTGGTGAGCATGATGGTGTCGAGGTTCTTCCCCGCCCCCTCGACCACCTCGATGACGTCCTCGAAGCACCAGGACGTGGTGACGTCGTTGATCCGCACGCAGCGGGTCTTCCTGCCCCAGTCCAGGGTGTTGAGGGCCTCTACGATGGTCTTGCGCGCCCCGGGCTTCGCCGAAGGCGCGACGGCGTCCTCGAGATCCAGGAACACGTGGTCTGCGTTGGAGGCGGCCGCCTTGGCGATCATCTTCTCGCTGCTCCCCGGCACGGAAAGCTGCGAGCGCCGCAGGCGGGCGGGGCGGATGGTCATGGTCTCTACTCCCCAGGAATCGCGCCGGCCTCGCGCCAGCGGGCGATGTCGTCGTCGGCGAAGCCGTGGGTCTTCAGCACGGCGGTGGTGTCCGCCCCGAGGTCGGGGCCGCGTCCGCGCACCCCGGCCGGGGTGCGGGCGAACTTGATCGGCTGGCCGGCGACGCGCAGCGTGTCGGGCAGCCCCGGGCAGTCGATGGGTTCCAGCATCCGGCGCGCGGCGAAATGGGCGTCGTGGGCGATGTCCTCGACGTTCATCACCGGCCCGAACGGCACGACGCCACCCAGCCGCGCCTGCAGCTCCGCCTTGGTGAAGGCGGCGGTCAGGGCCGACAGGCGCTCGATCACCGCCGCGCGGTTGGCCGCGCGCGCCTTGGGCGTCGCAAAGGCCGGTTCGTCCAGGATCTCGGGCGCACCCAGGGCGTGGCACAGGGCGCGGAAGAAGGGATCGCCCGGGCAGGCGATCGCCACGAAGCCGTCCGCCGCCGGATAGATCCCGAAGGGCAGCAGGAAGGGGTGGTGGTTGCCCTCGGGCCCGGGAACCTGCTGGGCGAAGGTGTGCTGGTGGACGATCCGCTCGCACACCCCCAGCACCGCGTCGGCCATGGCGACGTCGAGGAACTGGCCCTCGCCGGTCTGGCGGGCGTTGAGGACGGCGCTGACGATGCCGAGCGCCAGGTAGAGCGCCGGCACGGTGTCGCCGACGCCCGGCCCGATCTTGGTCGGCGGCCCGCCGGCCGGGCCGGTGATCCCCATCATCCCGCCCATGGCCTGGGCGACCACGTCATAGGCGGGCCACTCGCCATAGGGGCTCTCGCCGGTGCGGGGATCGCCAAAGCCGCGGATGGCGGCGTAGACCAGCGGCGGGTGCAGCGCCGCCAGGGTCTCGTAGGAGAGGCCGAGCCGGTCCATCACTCCCACCCGGAAGTTCTCCACCACCACGTCGAAGCTGGGGACCAGCCGCTTGATCAGCTCGACCCCCGCCGGCGACTTCAGGTCGACTGCGATGCTCTTCTTGCCGCGGTTGATCGACTGGAAATAGCCAGAATAGCGCCGCTCGGTGTCCGCGGCGTGGAAGGGCCCGGAATGGCGCGAGAGATCGCCGCCGTGCAGCCCCTCCACCTTCACCACCTCCGCCCCCAGGTCGCACAGGTTCTGGGTGCAGAACGGCCCCGCCAGGGCCTGGGTGAAATCCAGGATCTTCAGCCCCGCGAGCGGGCCCTTTCCTTCTCCTCCCCCCTTGGGGGTTGAGGACGCATGCGTCCGAACGGACCCCGAAGGGGTGGAGGGGGCCTCCGCCGCGCTCATCGATCGCCCCAGTGGCTGCGCCGCTTGACCAGCATTCGCCGGTCGCCCTGGAAGACCTGCTTGTCGTCCTGGTTGACGCCGTAGTGGCGGAACGTCACCACCCCCGCGTCCTCCCGGTCGGCATCTTCCACGATGAGCACCTCGGAGTAGGCGTAGAGGGTGTCGCCGTGCACCACCGGGTTCATCAGGCGGATGTTGTCCATGCCGAGCTCGGCCAGGGCGTTCTCGCCGGTGTCCTGCATCGCCAGGCCCATCACCAGCGAGAAGTTGACCCCGCCGTAGGAGAGCCGCCCCTTGTAGCGAGAGGACTTCATGGCGTGCTCGTTGAAATGACCCTGGGCAGTGTTCATCACCAGGTTGGTGATCAGCACGTTCTCCAGGCCCTCGATGGTCTTGCCGCGGGCGTGGCGAATCACCTGGCCGACGGTGAAGTCCTCGAAGTAGTTGGTCCTGCCGGTGAGGTCCGAGAGCTTCACGCGGCGGTCTCCCGAGCTTGTGGATGGCGCAGGCGGACCAGGTTGGACCGTTCGAAGTCGATCACCCGTTCGTCGCGCTGGTTGAAGCCTTCGGTGTGCCAGGTGACGATGCCGTTGGCGGGATTGCTGGTCGACGGCCGGGCGGCCCTGGTCGTCGAGCGGGCGACCAACGTGTCTCCGGGATAGACCGGCCGATGGTAGGTGAGGGCGCCCACGCCCACGAACGGGCCCCCGATCTCGCTGTTGTCCTCGACCGACAGGCCCAGCACCATGTTGAAGACCAGCAGGGGATTGACCACGATGTCCGGGTGGCCGTGCGCGAGGGCGTAGACGCGGTTGGTGTAGAGCGGGTTGAAGCTCAGGGTCAGGGTGGTGAAGAGCACGGTGTCGGACTCGAAGATAGTCCGGCCCCAATGGTGGACCCGCACCTCGCCGACCTGGAAGTCCTCGTAGAGGCGGCCCTTAGGGCTGAGCCTCGCCCGCTCGCGAAAGTCCTCCGCCATCTCCGCCGCCTCTCCGACCCCACAGTTTTTCCTATCGATAGCCGTCGGCGGCGGTGGCGGATAGGGCTGTCGGATAGCCCGGCCGGTTATCGTCCCTGGAACAGCGGGGCGTGGTCTCGCTTGCCAAGGATCGCGCGAACCGCGATCAACGTGGGAACCAGAGGACCAGGGAGCGCCCGCCATGCAGGAAGTCGTCACCGGCTATGGCCTGATCGAAGGTCCGGTCTGGGACCGGGACATGGGGCTCTACTTCAGCGACGTTCGCGACGGCGGCATTCACCTCCTGGACCACACCGGCGAGGTCACCATCGTCCTTCCCCGCCGCCGAGGGGTCGGCGGCATCGCCCTGCACGCCGAGGGCGGCCTGGTGTTCGGCGGGCGCGACATTTCCTGGTCGCCGCTGGACGGCGGCGAGGGAAAGGTGCTGCTCGCGGCGACGGACGCCCCGGGCGCGATCGGCTTCAACGACCTGACCACCGACGCCGCGGGCCGGATCTGGGTCGGCTCCCTGGCCTTCCGCGTCTTCGGAGGCGAGGAGCCCAAGCCCGGAAGCCTGCACGTCATCGGCCTCGACGGCTCGATGCGCACCGTGGCGGGCGGGGTGATGCTGACCAACGGCCTCGGCTTCTCGCCGGATGGCCGGCGGCTCTACCACTCCGACACCCGAAGCCAGATGGTGAGGGTCTATGACGTCGACGCGAACGGCGAGGTTGTCGAATGGCGGCCATTCGTCGCCTTCGACGGCGCCGCCGATGGCCTGAAGGTGGCGGCCGACGGCTCAGTGTGGGTGGCCGACGCGCAAGGGTCGCGCGTCGCCGTCTTCAATCCCGATGGAACCCACCGCAGGGACCTGCCGGTCCCGTTGCCCATGGTCACCAGCCTCTGCTTCGGCGGCGCCGACCTGCGCGACCTCTACGTCGTCACTGGCTCCGACCGCGCGCCCAGCGAGACCTCCGGCACGGTCTTCCGCACCCGCGTAGACGTCCCCGGCCAGCCCCTCCCGCCCTGCCGGGTGGCGACCTAGCGGGGCCGTTCGCGAGCTTCCGTTTCGCGCTGGCCCCACAGGCGGCCAGCGCTTAGAGGGGGCGGGATGCAGGATTTAACGAACAGCTTTCTGCTGATCTATGCGGGGTTGTTTCCGATCATAAACCCCGTCGGAAATGCGCCTATTTTTCTTGAGTTGACGCAATTCTGCACGCCCGGGCAACGCAACGATCTGGCCCGCCGCGTGGCGTTCAACAGCTTCTTGCTCCTGCTGGGGTCGCTGTTCATCGGCTCTCATGTGCTTGGCTTCTTTGGAATCAGTTTGCCCGTGGTGCGCATCGGCGGCGGCCTTGTGGTCACGGCGCTCGGCTGGAGGCTTCTCAATTCGGAACCCTCGGCCGACCGCGATGAGGCCGCGAAGGGGCCGGGCTCAACCATACCGGACGCATTCTATCCTCTCACCATGCCGCTGACGGTCGGTCCCGGGTCAATGTCGGTCGCCGTAACGCTGGGCGCCCAGCGGCCGAGGCTAACCGGGCTCGAGGGTCTTGCCGTTCTAGTGGGAGCGATTGCCGGCCTGCTGGCGCTCGCGGCGACAATCTACCTGGCCTACCGCTTCGCGCAGAGCCTTACATCCATGTTGGGTCGAGCAGGCGCGAACGTCCTGCTCCGGCTATCCGCCTTCATTTTGCTCTGCATCGGCATCCAGGTCATCTGGGATGGCTGGCGCCAGCTCAGCGGCCTCGCCCGCTGAGGTCCTGCGCGACCTCTACGTCGTCACCGGAGGCGCGGCGCCCGGGAGGATCGCCGGGTTTACCGGGACATTGTGGAACGAGGCGACCCACCACTCGCCGCCATTTCGAACGCATACCTGCTCCAGTCGCGTCCGCAGGACGCCGTCCACTGCCTCTGAGCCGGGCGGAAGACTCTGGAAGCCCGAGACCTTCGTCAGCGTGTCGACAATGGCGATGTCGGGCCTGACGAAGAACACATGGACGATGGTCTGTTCGAGGGTGCTGCCTTTGTACATCGTCGAGAATATCCGCGCGTGCTGCGCCTCGAACGGCGTCTTGCCGACGGAAAACATGCCGACAATGTTGGTGAACACCACCTCGGGATGCACCCGCGCCGCGAAGGCGACGGCGTCGCCGTTGTTCCAGGCGAGATCTTCTTCCTCAATGAGGGCCTCGAGGCTCGCGCGGTCCTCGGCGGCGGCTTCGAAACCAGACATGATCCGTCCTCCGTTCCTCACCCCTCCTGGATCCGCGTCCCCCGCGCCTCCAGGTGATGGCGGGCGATCTTCCACTCGCCGCCGACGCGCCTCATGTCGGTGTTGTACGTCGCCCACAGGGTGAGGGTCTTGGTCGGCGCGTCCTTCATGTAGTGCAGGGCCTGGACGTCGGTGCGGCAATGGGCGGTGTCGCCGTCAACCGTCGCCAGCTGCGGCCCCAGCATGTGCTGCGTGGGGCCATAGGCCTCCAGCGCCGCCTTCACATAGGCGACCCAGGCGTCACGCCCGCGGAAAGTCTCGGCGCCGAAGCCCACCACTTCCACGTCATCGGCGAAGCAGGACGCGTAGAGCGCCATGTCGCGCTGGTCGACGCCCTTGGCGTAGCGCAGCATGACGTCCATCAGCGCGATGCGGTCGGCGACGTATTGCAGGTCGGCCATTCGTTACCTCTGTCCTTGTGTCTGAGCGTCTAGTTGTCGGTCAGGCCGTAGAGCTCGGCCACGTTGTCGTGGCAGATCCAGTTGCGCTGCTGCTCGGTGAGGCCCGCCGTCTGCTCGGCCAGCACCGCCTGGGAGTGCGGCCAGGTGGAATCCGAGTGCGGGAAGTCGCTGGCCCACATCAGCCGGCGCACGTTGCACAGGTCGGTGGTCCGGAACGCCACCCAGTCGTCCTGGAACGTCACATAGATGTGCTCGGCGAAGTATTCGCTCGGCAGGCGCTCCAGCGGCGGCGCCTTCATCCAGTAGCGATGCCGCTTATAGGCGTGGTCCATCCGGTACATGTAGTGGGGCACCCAGCCGGCGTCGGCCTCGACGCACACCACCTTCAGCCCCGGATGGCGGTCGAACACGCCGCTGAAGATCAGCGTCCCCATGATGTCCTGGCAGCCGCGGATGATCGAGAGGAAGCTGTTTATCCGGGGCCCCCGCGGGTTCTGCGCCATGGCCCCCGACTTGGTGGTCAGGATGTGGAAGCTCAGCGGCAACCCAAGCTCTGCCGCCGTCGCCCAGACCGGGTCATAGATCCTGCTGTCGTAGTCCTCCACCGCCGGGTCGCCCGGCATCATCACCCCCTTGAAGCCCATGGCCTTGACCGCCTTCAGCTCGGCGACGCCGTCCTCGGGGGAGCGCATCGAGACCTGGGCCATGCCGTGCAGGCGGTCCGGCGCCTCGCTGCAATAGTCCGCCAGCCAGCGGTTGTAGGCCTCGAAACAGGCCTTCTTGAAGTCGAAGTCGGCGTGATTGCACAACAGCATGCCGACGGTGGGATAGATGATTTCTGCCCCTACCCCGTCGCGGTCCTGGTCGGCCAGCCGGTACTTGGGGTCCCAGCCGCTGCGCCACAGGTCCTTGAACGCCACGCCGCTGGTGGTGATCTGGGCCGGCTCCTTGCCGGCGGCCGCAAGCAGGCCCAGCGGCACCGGCGTCGGCATGCCCTCGATCACGAAGGCGTCGCCGACGTTGGGCAGCTCCTTGATCACCGGCGCGCGGTCGCGGAACGACGGCTCGATATAGTCAAGGTAGCAGTTGGGCGGCTCGGTGATGTGCGAGTCGGCCGAAATGGGCGTGCGGATCATGGCCGGCGTTTCTTCCCTGACGTTTTCTTCAAGGTGGCGCGCGACGCTGTCGCGCGTCAATCCCCGGAGCGCCGGCGTCCCGCCGGCCCTTTCTTCGGCCCAGGCGAAACTGAGTAAGACAGAGCCGGCGAGACGCCGGCGCTCCGGGTCAGGCCGGCGCGAACACCGGAACCGGCGGACCGCCCTCGGTCTCCTGAAACCTCAGCCTCACCCGCTGGCCGATCTCCAGCGCCTCGAGGTCGCAGTCCACGAAGTTGGTCAGCATCGCCGGGCCTTCGTCGAGCGTCACATAGCCGATGGCGTAGGACGGGCCGTCCGTGCGGCGCATGACGCTGAAGGTGTAGATCGCCCCCTCGCCGGCCGAGGCCTCCCACATGGTGACGTCGCTGAAGCAGAACGGGCAGCTCAGGCGCGGATACCAGTGCGCCCGGCCGCAGGCACGGCAGCGCTTGATCAGGAAGCGGCCCTCGCGGGCGGCGTCCCAGAACGGCCGGCTCTCATTGTTGATCGCCGGGGCGGGGATTTTGCGGGTGGCGGGTCTCGGCTGGTCGTTCATCCGCCTATTCCCGTTCCAGGATCAGGGTCGCCGCCCCGTGCCGCGCGCCCAGGAAGCCGCCGGTGCCGTGGGCGATGGCGAGGTCGCAGGAGGGGACCTGCACCTTGGGGTGCGCCTCGCCTCGCAGCTGGCGCACCGCCTCGATCACCTTGGTGATGCCGCCGCGGTTGGTCGGGTGGTTGTTGCAGAGGCCGCCGCCGTCGGTGTTGAACGGCAGCTTGCCGATGCCCGAGATCAGGGCGCCGTCGGCGACGAACCTGCCGCCATCGCCCTTGGCGCAGAAGCCCAGGTCCTCCAGTTGCATCAGCACGGTGATCGTGAAGCTGTCGTAGATCGAGGCGTACTTGATGTCGGCCGGCGTCACCCCCGCCTCGGCGAAGGCCGCCGGCCCCGACCAGGCCCCGGCGGAGAAGGTCAGGTCCAGGTCGCCGCCGCCACGCGGGCCCTTGGGCGCCTCGGCGGAGCCGATGATCTTGACCAGCGGCCGCTTCAGGCTCCTAGCCACCTCCGGCGAGACCACGATCACCGCCCCGCCCCCGTCGGTGATCACGCAGCAGTCCAGCCGGTGCAGCGGGCTGGCGATAATCGGCGAAGCCAACACCTCCTCGACCGTCACCACCTCGCGCAGCAGGGCGTGCGGGTTCCACTGGGCGTGGTGCGAGGCGGCGACCTTGATCCAGGCCAGCTGCTCGGAGGTGGTGCCGTACTCGTACATGTGGCGCATGGCGCACATGCCGTAGACGTTGTGCGTGGTCCCGCCGTAGATGTTTTCGAACCCGGCTTCCGGCGCCTCGCTCGGCCCCATCGCCCGGCCGCCGCCCAGGCCGCCGCCCCGCATCTGCCGCGGCCGCCCCGCCAGGGTGACCAGGGCCACCGAGCACTTGCCCGCCGCGATCGCTTCCGCCGCATGGCCCACGTGCAGGATGTAGGACGAGCCGCCGGTCTCGGTGGAATCCATGTGCCGGACCTTCAGGCCCATGTAGTCGATCATCGACATCGCCCCGAACCCGGGCGCGTCGCCGGCGCAGAAATAGCCGTCGACGTCGTCGCGGATGAGCCCCGCGTCGGCCAGCGCCCCCTTGGCGCACTCGGCGTGCAGCTGCGGCGTCGACTGGTCCGTCGCCTCCCGGATCGGATGCTCGAACACCCCGCCGATATAGGCCTTGCCCTTGATGCTCACCCTCGCCCTCCCTCGCCGCCCCCGGGGCGGGGCTCGCTCGGGTCGAACGTTAGGGGATAGACGCGGCGGGCGCCATTGCTCCCGGGGCGGGAGATTCCCGTCAGGTCCAGTTCGCGACTTCCGCGTCGGCGCCGTGCGCCTCGGCGAGGGCCAGCAGCGCCGGGACGGCATCCGAGCGGCCCTTCAGGACCTCCGCCAGCAGGGCGAAGGCGAGGCGGCTCGTCGCTTCCGGGTCGAGCCGGACGGTGATCTCCTCGTCGTCGACGCCCCACGGCGCCTGGTCGGTTCCGCCCATCTCGTGAGACAGCAGGGTGATCCCCCCGTCGGGGTCGAGTTCGAGCGTCATGCGCCGGAAGCGGGCGCCGTCGTTGGGCGCCAGCAGGCGCTTCGTGAGCCGCCTCGGCGCTTCGCCGCTCGCCGCGGCGCCGGTCGTGGCCACTGAGCGGGTCATGGCGTCAGGCGACCGGGGCAAGCGTCAGCTCGCGAACCGCCTTGAGGATCGGTTCGGCCTCGGTGCGGACCAGCCAGTCTGGGCTGACATCGACAAATGCGACCCTGCCCTGGCGATCGATGACAATCACCGTCGGCATGGGCAGCAGCCAGTCCCCCGTTCCCGTCGTCTCGCCGATGAAGCTCCCCTTGGCCACGGCCGCCGCCTTCGAGGGTTCGTCGAACTCGTAGAGGATACCCAGGGCCCCCGCCAAGGCGTTGGCGTCGGAGGCGACCTGGAAGGGAAAGCCGTGGCGGCGCTTGATCTCGACTAGGCGCTCGGGGATCTGCGGGCTGACCGCCGTCAGGCTCGCGCCCAGGCTCTCCAGGCCGGGCCAGAGGGCTTCGGCATAATAGGGCAAGGCGATGTTGCAGGCCGGACAGCCGGCGAACCGGAAGAAGATCAGGACCGCCGGACCCTTCGCCGTCAGGTCGTCCAGGGTGACCTCGCCGCCGTCCACCTCCCGGAGCCGGAACGAGGGAACACGGTCGCCCACCTTGATCCACTGCGCCGGCTCGGCCTCCTCGACCAGCCGCCGCCGCTGATCGATGTTGATCTGAAGGACGGCGGGGTCCCAGGTGGCCACGCGTTCGGCGTGCAGGTTCGACAGGCGTTCGCGAAGGGATTTTACCATCGGTCGGGTCTCCGGGGTGGGCGGCGGTTCAGGGTCTCAGAGGTCCGCCCAAAGCGGCTCGTCGGCGATCAGGATCCGCTCCAGCACGCGCGGATAGTCGCCGTAGTTGCGCACCGCGTAGTGCACGGCCGCGCGGTTGTCCCAGAAGGCGATGGCGCTCGGGCTCCAGGTGAAACGCACCTGGTTTTCCGGCTTCTTGTATTGCCGAAGGATGATCTCGAGGAGTTCGCGGCTCTCCGCGCGGTCCAGGCCGATGATGGTGGGTCTTTGGGTGTAGTTCACCCACAGGATCTTCTGGCCGGTCTCGCGATGGGTGCGCACGATGGGATGGGCGACGATCGGATAGTCGAAGCCCGCCTGGTTGAGCGCGTCGCGGTAGTCGTGGGTGACGTGCAGGCCGTCCAGACGCGCCTTGACGGCGTCGGGAAGGCCTTCATAGGCGGCGTTGGCGTCCACCCAGATGGTGTCGCCGCCCACCGGCGGCAGGTCCACCGCCCGCAGGACCGCGCCCCAGGTCGGGACGAGCCGCCAGCTGGTGTCGGTGTGATAGCCGTCCCACAGCTGTTCCGGGTCGGCGGCCTGCAGGGCCTTGCGCTCGGCGGCCCGGGCGGCGAAATCCGCCGCCGCGATCTGGTGGATGGCTTGGGTGTGGTTGTGCGGGCGCCGGCTGCCGGGATGGGCGTAGAGCGGGCCGAAGCGGCTGGCGAACAGCTCATGCTGGTCCGCGTCGAGGTGCTGATCGCGGAAG
>JAQGIW010000306.1 GCA_028290905.1 Caulobacteraceae bacterium
TCACAACCTCGTACAACCCGCCGAGGCGTCCACTGATGACGCTGCCGAGAAACACCGAGAGCGTATTGGCCCCCATCAGGGTGGCGTTCACCGCTGGTGGCGCCATGCGCGAATAGAGGGCGATCAGGGTGGGGGTGAAGAACAGCCAGCCGGCGTTCGAGGTGAGGTGGAACACCACGGCCCACATCACGGGCGTGCGCCCGGCCGCGTCGACCACCAGGGGCGCGGCCGCCAGCCACAAGGTCGACGCCGCGAAGATGAAACAGCCGATGGCGATCTTGGTGGCCTCCGGCGGCTCCCGTCCGCGCCTCGCCTGCCAGCGCCACAGCATCAGAACGGGCGGCAGCAGAAGGAACGGCGCGAGGCCGTCGAGGGACTGCAGCCACGGCACCGGCATGGTCCATGACCCGAATCTCAGTTCCACATGATCGCGCGCCCACAGGTTGTAGGTGTTCCACACCTGCGACTGGGCGATCCAGAACAGGGCCGAGATCGGGATCAGCGCCAGCAGATGGGCGATCACCCGACGGTCCGCCGGCCGCAGCGGCGGGTGCGCGGCCCGATCGGCGGCCTGGCCGGTGGCCCGGGTCGGCCCCACCCACCGGCCGCCGACAAGGTAGATGACCAGGCCGATGAGCATCCCGAAGCCGGCGAAGGCGAAACCGGCGTGCCAGCCATAGGCTTGGCCCAGGGCGCCGGTCAGGGACCGAACGGGACGGTCGTCCGGTCAGGATGCGGCTGCCCTGCTGTTCGGCGGCAGTGCGACGAACTATGTCATCTCCACCGTGGACGCCAATCCGGCCGACGTGAACTATTCGGCCTGGGTCAGCACCTGGGGCGGCGCCTGCGGCGGCGCCTTCCCATGCGGCACCGTCGTGGCCCAGAACTACGTGGTATCCACGGGCGGCCTCTATGCGAACCCCGGCGACACCTCGGCCTACGTCCAGGACTGGGCCGTCGGCGCGCAGTACACCAACTACGCCTTCGCCGTCGGCGTGCCGGAACCCGCCACCTGGGCTCTGATGCTGGCCGGCTTCGGCGGCCTGGGCGCGGCCATGCGCGCGCGCCGCAAGACCGCCGCCGCCATCGCCTGATCCCCGCGATCTGATCTCGGGCCAGGACGCCGCTGCTCGGAAGAGCGGCGGCGTTTTCTTGTTCGGGACCTCCCGCCACGCGCCGCCTGGCCCCCCGCGCCCGAACCCCGCATCGCGCCTCTCCGGCCACTGCGGCGCAAGGGTGTTTTCAAACGGCCGGAAAATGAGCGAATGTCCGTGGTCCAAAGCCCTGCGGCTCGCCGATCCTCTTGATCGAGCGTAGGTGAAGAGAGGAGCCAAGGCCCGGTGCTGCTCACATCCGCCCAGTCCGCCATGCACAAGCCCGCCTTCATCGATCCGGCGGGGGATCCCCGTCTCAGCGCCCTGTCGGTGTCGCCGCCGTTCCTGTTCAGAAATGTGACGGCGCGGATCTTCTCGCTCGAGGCCAATGTGGCGGTGCTGACGGCCTTCTGCGATCAATACCTCAATATGGATATCCCGCCGACGATCGCGCACTACGCGCCGGCGCTACCCTACGTCTACCTGATGGTGCTCAACTACGGCAGCATGGCCCCGTCGTCGGTCCAGGCGCAAAACGTCGGTTGGGTCGCGCAGCACGAAGTGGCGTTCACCGTGGTTCTGCAGCGCTGGCGCGAGGAAAACGGCGAGCTGGTGTTCAAGGACTGGGCGACGGTCTCGCCGTTCATCTACGTCGACGACCAGCTGTCGCTGAACACCGGCCGGGAAGTCTACGGCTGGAACAAGGTCACCGGCACGATCGAATCCGACATCCCCCTGTGGGTTACCGACCCGGCCGCCAAGGTGCGGCAGTTCCAACTCGGCCTCGTGGACTTCGCCTCTGCCTACTCCGGCGCGAACCAGTCCAAGGAGATCCTGCTCCAGATCGATCTCGATCCGCCGACCACCTTCACGACGTTTCCACCCGATCCCCGCAACCCCTGGTCGCCCCTGTGGGCGGTTCCCAATGCAGTCGCCAACGCGACCTCGCTGCTGGGCGGTGTCCTGGACACGGCGCTGGCGATGCGGATTCGCGGCTTCGAGCAACATCGCAGCTGGGATGGCCTGTGGGCGATGGGCGCCAAGGCGCGGGAGAAGCTGAAGAGCGTGTTTCCCGACATGCTGCCTTCGCGCGGCCAGGCGCCCAATGCGACGGCCCTGCATAACGCCGTGGCCGGCTTGCCCACGCTGTTCTTCGACAACGTCACCCTCAAACAGTTCCGCAACCCCGAAAATCCAGACCTCGCTTGCTATCAAGCGCTGGTGAAATCGAAGATGGGGGTCGATCGGGTCAATCGCGCCGGCCTGTTGGGCGATGTCAACCTGCTGCGCGGCGACACCTCGGGCGGCTACAGCATCCGCATCCACCAGTACGACTCCCAGCCGATCATCCAGACCCTCGGCCTCGAGGTAGAGAGTTGGAACCGGGCAGACCGAGATGCAGCGGTGGCGACCCTAAAACCTATACTGCCCTACTGGGTGGACGTGGATCTGTACTATGGAAAGGGAGAATTGATTTGCTCCCGCGCCCACGGCGCCGCCACCGAAGTGGCGGGCTACTGGCAGGACGAGCAGAAGGACGCCGTTCCGGAAGTCCCGCCTCCGCCGGAGAACTGTTCACCACCATATTACAATACGGCGCTCGGCGCAGCCACCCAACCTATCGTCGGCCCGTTTCATTTTCCGGATGTCACTCTTCAGGTGTTTCCCCTGCTGGCCGATGCCGATAAATTACAACAGTTGCTGAAGAACTACCTGAACGATCCGCTGGCGCGCAAGGGCATGATCGGCGTCGACGGCATGTCGCGGCGCGGCTGGCGCTTCGAGCCTCTCGGCGCCTACGTCTACATGATGGTTACCGTCTATGGCGATCAACTGGGATCGATGTGGTCGGGAGCCAACAACATCGGTGGGTTCTTCGATCGTGAAGTGACCTTCACCGTGCCCGTGAAGTGGTACGACGAGAACGATCAATTGATCACGGTGGGGATGATCGAGCCCTTCACCTATTCGAACAACAGTCGCGCCGTGGCGACCGACCGAGAGGTGAACGGCTACAATTCCATAAGGGCGACGATCGAGAGTCCGAAGGATCGCTGGCTGACGACGGACGGCCCGGTCGCCAAGCGGCAATTCCTGCGCCTGGAAACCGAGGTCATTCCAGCCCTCAACGTCGGTCAGAAGGCGGAAAAGCGCACCCTGCTCGAAATCGACGAGCGGCATGGGCTGCCCACGAACGACACCGAGTGGCGCGCGATCGCGGACACCTGGGGACGGGCCGCGATCGAGGACCTGAAACGGAAGTACTACGACGCCTCTGCGGATCGGGGCGTCGTCGACGATGTCAAGGCGCTGGCGCTCGAGATCCTAGCCAACGGCGCGCCGGTCAACCGGATCATCGTCAAGCAGTACCGCGACGGAGAGGAGCTCGCCAGCGCCTGCTACCAGGCGATCGTCAAGGCGACGAGCGCCATCACGGCGATCTACGACATACGCGAGATCGACGTTCCGGTGCATGTCCGCGTGTACAGGCAACCCGGCCACCCGCTCGTCGATTCGCTTGGCCTGACCGTCAAGCACCAGCAGTCGTTCGGGGGCAATGTGGTGGATGTCCTCCAGCCGTTGCGGCCGTTCTGGATGCGGGTCGGCATGACGGAGGATCTGGCGACGGTGGCCTGTTACCGGGCTCAGGATACGCCATGGCAGATCGTCCATCCGGAGTTCGATGACGCCAAGGCGGTCGCGGCGGCGACGGGGGACGAGACGCCCTATTTTCGTCGGAAGGGATCGACCCGCGTGGGCGGCTGGCTCGCCCGCGTGCCGCCGCGCCAGATATCGGCGCGGCCCACCGGCGCCGAGCGCGAGGCCCTGCTCAACCAGGGCAAGCTCGACGGTTGGTTGGAAGGACGATTGACCCAGCAGGTAGAAGGCGCCGACCTGCATCTCAACGTGAGAAATGAATCGGCCCGGTGGCTGCGCCGCTCGCTTTCGAACCAATTGACCTGGAGCCGACTGGGCTTCGAGGGACTGCGGGACCCGACGTTGAAAGCCGCCCTGCGCGACGCCTTCGACGCCCCGACCGCCGATCCGGGCGTCGCGGCGCTGTTTGAGTGTGAACTCGCGCCTAGCTCGCTCTATCGGTTCTGCGAGGCGCGCTCCGCCGTCGAACTGATCCGCATCAGATGCCGCCTGGATGAGCTGGCGTTGCCGTGGGACATGACCCTGCCCCACGATCTTGGCCCCGAGGATCCCGACAAGGAACTGCTGGGGGACGTTAAATATTCTGACGGAACCAGCTTCTCCGATAGCGATTTCTTGAAAAAACTGCAACTTGTCGCGCCGGTGGTGGGTGGGCTGCTTAACCAGACGACCCGGGGTCTCGATAGCGCCATGCTGACCTGGTCGTGGAAGGGTCTGTTGGACAGCACGATCACCAGCAACAGTCTCCTGACCTCATTGCTGAAACTCGAGGTATTTCCAAGTGACCGCGCCCTGGCGATGTCGCTGATGTTCCCCCCTCAGGGTCTGGTGATGCTCGCCGACCTTGCCGCCTATGCGCCGGTCGTCAACGATCAGATTAGTCGATTGCAGAGCAAATCCGTAGCCGCCGAACCGGCTACGCCTCCGAAATCTGACGACGAAGTCATGCCCGTTACCGCTGAGCGGGCAGTCGATACTTCGGCAGTCGATTTTGCCGCCCTGAACACTGCGGTCGATAAATTCAAGGAAATGGACCGGTTGGCGGACCTGCTTGAAGTCTGCATCCTGGATTGGATGGCGCCGTCCCGCTGGTTGCCCATCTCGTACGATCGGGCCAGGAAGTCGATTGCGGCGTTGCCGGATCTGCAACTGGTCATCGACAACATTCTGAGCAGCGAGTGGGAGAACCATTCGCCGATGACCCGCTGGGACAACCCAAAGGGGGGACGAAAGCCGGATGAGTGTCTGCTGGACACCCCGGACATCGCCATGGTCGGCCCGGAACAGGGTCTCGTGCGCTGGATCGACCCTGAATCGGAGCAAGCCGGTGATCTTTGGATCGTCGCGGAGGCCGCGCTGGCCGCCGCTGACAGTTCATGAATGACTTCGACGCCATCGTGGTCGGAGCGGGCCCGGCCGGTTGCGCGGCCGCCTATGATCTGGCGGATGCGGGCCTCGCCGTCCTGCTGGTGGATCGCAAGGCCTTCCCGCGCATCAAGCCCTGCGGAGGCGCTCTGACGATGAAGTCTCTCCTGCGCCTGCGCTACTCGATCGCGCCGGTCGTGAGGTCGGTGGCGCGCGGTTTCGAGATGCGCCTTGCCGGGGAGGCCGGACGCCTGATGACGAGCCGTCACCCGGTCGCCGTCACAACGGTTCGCGAGGACCTCGACGCCTATTGCCTGGAGCAGACCCGTCGCCGCGGCGCCGACTTCCGCGTCGTTTCGGAGATTGCGCGGATCAGGGAGCACGACCATGGCGTGAGCGTGGAGACCGACGACGGCCAGACCATCCGCGCGGGTTTCCTGGTTGGCGCCGACGGGGCCAACAGCCGCGTCCGCCGCCTGCTCGATGATCGCCCGGTGGAGCACGCCTGGGCGTTGGAGGGCCAGTCGCCTGGGGTAGCGAACGCTCCGCAGGGCGTGATGCGGTTCGATTTTGGCCGTTTCGCCGATGGCTTCGCCTGGAGCTTCCCCAAGGGCGACCATGTGAACGTCGGGCTCTACACCCGTCGCCCGCGCGCCCGCTTGAGCAAGTCGGAACTCGTGGCCTATGCGACCTCGATGCTCGGGCTCGCCGCTCCGCGGCGGATCGTCGGATTTCCGCTCGGCGTGGGGGGAGACGATCACGTCCCGGAGCGGCGGCGCGTGCTGCTGGTCGGGGACGCCGCCGGCCTGACGGAGCGCTTGTTGGGGGAGGGGATCCACAACGCGATCGCCTCCGGCCAAGCGGCGGCGGGGGCGATCATCGCCCAGCTCCGGCGGGGTGCGGCCGCATCGGTTCTCTATGGGCTGAATCTGGGCGAGATACGGCGGGACCTCCAGCTCTGCGCGACCCTGGCGGACCGGTTCTACGGCGCCGAGCGGCTGGGCTACCGGCTTCTGTGCGCCGCTCCGACCCGCGCGGCCCTCATGCAGGGCTGCGCCGCCGGCAAGACCCTGCACGAGATCGTACGGACCGCGGCCCTGTCGCCGCTCTACGCCATCCCCGCTTGCCCGACGGTGACGGAGTTCGAGCGCGGAGCCAGCCGGCTGGCGTCATAGGGCTCGGCGCAACCCAGCCCCTTGATGAGTTCAGGGCCGTAGGCGCCGGCGGGGGTCTGGAAGCCAGGCGGGTGCTCGCCCGCCAGCACGCGCGCCACGATGGCCGGCGCGGTGGCGTTGGTCACCGAGTAGCCGTCGAGGGTCTTGAGGCCGAAGCGCGTCGCACGCCGCCAGGGATCGACGGCCTCCACCACAATGGCGTTGGACGCCCGGCTCTGCGCCGACACCGAGGGGTGGTCCGGCCATGCGGCTTCCAGGGGCGCAAGGACGCCGCGCAGGCCCTCGTCGCCGAGCATCTCCGCGGCCACGGCGCCGGCGCGGTGGGCGAGCCGCAGGGGCAGCGGCGCCTCCAGATAGGCCTCTATATTCGCCACCCCCGTGGTCGCCTGGGCGGTGACCACGTCGGGCCAGCTCACCGCGATGCTCATGCGCTCTCCGGCGCCATAGTCGAAGCTCCGCTCCGCCGCGCCCACCGGAACCGATCTCAGGGCGCCGCCCTTGCGCACGATCACCGTCCTGCCAAAGGTCCGCAGCGCCGAGCGCAGGGTGCCGCGAGAGACCACCTCGGGCAGGCCGATGGCGACCCGCAGCAGCGAAGTTTCGGGCGCCTGGCGGACGGCGTGGGCGACCAGGCAGTCGGAGATCGCCACCGCGAAGCCGACGCCCGGCATGAGCATGACCCCGGCGGCCGCCGCCTCCGCCCCTCGGCCCTGCGCCATGGCGAAGACCGGCCACTCGCCCGTAAGGTCGAGATAGTGTGTCCTGGCGCGGATGCAGGCGTCGATCATTGGCGCGGCGGTGTCCATGAACGGCCCGGCCGCATTGAGAACCACCGCGATCCCGCGGAGAGCAAGGTCGATCGCCCCGGGGTCGCCGAGCTGGAACACCCTGGACGGCGCGTTCAACGACTGGGCCAGCGCGTGGACGCCGGCGGCGTTTCGCCCGGCCACGACCACGTCGCAGCCGGCGTGGCACAGCCGCGCCGCGAGCGCCCGGCCGGAAAAGCCCGTCGCACCATAGACCATGACGGGGTCGCTCATCGACGCCGCTCGAAGGCGGGAGCGGTTCATCCCCGCTCCAGAACCCAAGGGATCAGGGCGGCGATGAACCGCTTGTCGCGGGAGTCCGGGAGTCCCCCATAGACCCGCGCGTATTCGTACGCCGCCGCACCCACCAGTCCCTCGGCGACCTTCCGGGCGTAGTCGATCGATCCGTGTCCCTCGATGGCGCCGCGTAGCCAGGCCACGTCGTCGGCCGTGCGCCGCTCCCGGGGCGCGGCGAGCAACGCATCGAAGCGGGTGCGGTCGGCGGGGCTGCTGCTCGCCCGGGCGTGAATGAGCATCAGGGTCCGCTTGCCCTCATAGAGGTCGCCGTTGCGTTCCTTGCCGTAGGTCTCGTCGCCGGTGAGGTTCAGCAGGTCGTCCTGAATCTGGAACGCCGCGCCCAGGAAGAATCCGAAATGCATGAAGACGCCGGGATCGACCTTGCCCCGCGAGCCGATCAGCGCGCCCACCCGGGCAGGGTAGATGGTGGAAAACCATGCGGTCTTCTTGAGCACCATCCTCATGTAGTCGGCTTCGGTGACCGTCGAGTCGTTGAGGTCGCGCCAGCCCAGTTCCAGCGCCTGCCCCTCGGCGCTTTCCCGGGCCATGATCTCGGTTTCACGCAGGATCTCGATGGCCAGCCATCCGCCGACCTCGTCGACGTTGTCCATAAGCGGCCGCAGGGCGAGCAGCATCAGCATGTCGCCGGCATTGAGCGCCAGCGGAACGCCGTGCATCGCGTGAAGCGTCGGCCTGCCGCGCCGCTCCTGACTGGCGTCCTGGATGTCGTCGTGGATCAGGAGGCCGTTGTGCAGCATTTCGATGGCGGCCGCGCTGAGCACGGCCTTGTCCTGACTCGCGCCATAGGCGCGGGCGTGGGCGATGCACAGGCTGGAGCGCATCATCTTGCCGCCCCGCCGCGGGTAGTCCACCACGAGGTCGTGCAGATAGGGGCTGCGGTTGTCGGCGGCGAAATAGCGCTCCACCGCCTCGCGCGCGGCCAAGCCGTACTCCTCCAGGACCTCGCCGACGAGACCGGAGGGCGGCGGCCCCGCTGTTCTCCCGGCCAGGTCGGGGACGATCGTCATTCCAGGACCCGGACCGTGAGGGTTCCGATCGGCTGGCGGGAGGTCAAGTCCACCAGAGTGCCCCAATAGGTGTCCGCGGGCTGGTCGTCCGGGATGGCGATGGCCAGTTCGAGGGCGTCGTCCGGCCGCCGGGTGAAGGCGACCTGGGTGATCGCGGGCGTTGCGGGGTCGAGGGCGTGCAGTCCGGCGATCGCCGGCACGGCGCCAGGCCCCAGGGCGGGCAGCGGCGAGAGCGTCAGCTCGACGGGCTTGCGGCTGCTCACCCGGTGGATGACGGATGTCGCCGACCCGGCCGGCGACGGCGACGGGGCGGCCGCCCGCGCGCGGTCGTGCGAGGTCATGCGGTCGACCGCCGCCCGCACCTCCGGCTCGTTGACCAGGGCGACCACCAGGTCGACCCAGGCGCCGCCCAGTTCGCGGGTCATGTGCATCAGCCGGCCGGCCAGCGCCCGGGCGCCGGGGGTCCCCTCGGTCGCGGGGTGGCCGGCGCCCCGGAGCCGCTCCGCCGCGCGGCGACCCTCCTCGATGTTCTCCTCGACCACCCTGTAGGCGGCGTCGACCGCGTGGCCGATGGTGTCGTCGGGCGCCGGCCTTCCGCCCACCCCAACCACCATTCCGTTGACCGCCTCCACTTCGGGGAGGAGCGCGCGCCGCGGCCCCGGGCGTGCGGGCGGGCTCCGGCTAAGGCGCTCTTCTATCGCCACGGCGGGGACTCGTTCACCAGCCGCCGGGGGAGATTCGGCCAAATCGATGCCCTTTGCGCGTCATGGGTGATCATAGCCGACGATATCCTCCAGATCGGGCGCGCCGGACAGCGCATGCGCCGCCAACCGGCCGGACATCACCGCCGCTTCAACGCAGCCCACGTTCAACCCGCTCTCGGTCCAGTCTCCGGCGATGGTCAGGTTGTCATAGGTCATGTCGAGCGGGGAGATCCTGTATTTCGTACTCCCGGGCAGTGTCAGCACATAGCGGTCGGTCGGATTGATGTTGGCGACCCAGTATTGGCTGTCGAAGCGCGCCTCGCCAACGTGTCCCCCGCAGCGTTCTTCGCCCAAATTCGCGGCGTCGACCAGCACTTCCCAGCGGAAGTCGCCGTGCGCGTCGATCGCCCTGGGCCAGAGGTAGCGCGCCGTCTCACGCAGCCGGCTCACCGCGTTTCGCCGCACGTCCCCGTGGCGCCGCGCGGGGTAGCCCGGATCGTGGTCCGCCACAGCTTCGGGGCCGTCGGGCAGGGGTCCGCAGAAATAGAGGACGGTCTTGGGGGGCTCGGGCCAAGCCTCCTCGGGGATGGTGTGGGCCATGTCGGCCCAGCCTTCGAAGCCCTTCCGAAAGCCGGAACCGATCGTGTGGCGGCTGTTCCAGCCCAAGTCGTCGAGGTCCTCGTCGAGCCAGACCTGAAACGACTGGATCGCGTTGGTCCCGATCTCCTCGACCATGCGCCGCCAGCGCGGGTTGCGCGCCACGAGTTCCGAACAGACCTCGGGGACCGCGCCCAGCCCCACCCCGAGCACGACGAAGTCGAAGTTCTTGCCGACCTCCAGCGTGACGACGCCCGCCCGGCGCCTGTCCCAGTGCGACTCCAAGTCCCAGCCCTCGGCAGCCATGCGCTCGCCGCCGTCGAGCTGACTGAAATCAGGCTCGGCGGGCCAGCAGGGCAAGCCTTGCACAGGGATGAGCGGCGCGTAGTCGGCGCCGCCCTTGACGTTCGCCTGGACATCAAACTCCAGCGCCGCGACGTACGGGCGCTGGCCGTCATCGAGATCCGCTTCCGGGCTCAGGCGCACGTTCGTCAGCCGATGGAAGAAGGCGAACTTCACGCCCCGCCGGCGCAGCACTTCATAATAGGGCGCGAACACCACATCCCCCATCCCCGAGCGCATCCGCCAGGTCACCGCGCCTCGGTAGGTGAAGAACAGCCTGAGCGTCCCCCGCAGGGCGGCGCCGGCGGCCAGCCGGGGACTAAGGGCGTCGCCGTTCTCGTAGGCGAACAGCAGATCATAGACGCCGCTGGTGAACACCGAATGGACCGACCGCGGCGAGGCGCCGTTCAGGGCCAGCCATTCGCGCCAGTCGTAGTCGTCGATCGCGTCGAAGCCCCGTGGATCGGTCAGAAGGCCGAAGCGCAGCACGCCGACCACCGAGGCGACCACGATGTCCATGATCTCCCAGACGTGCTGGATGCCCGGATCGGCGACCAGGGCCCTCTCCAACCACTGCCGCATCTGGCGGGCGATCCATTCGGCGAGGTCACTCAACGGGTTGGACAGCGGCGAGGGCAGCATCTTGAGCCCGGCCTGCAGCACGGCCAGCGCCTCGGCGAGCACCGCGCCGGTGGCCGCGAACGCCCCGCCCACGATCTCGCGGATGGCGAAGAACATACGCTGCGGATCGGCCGAGGTCGCGGCCGCCCGCAGCCCGATCAGCTGGTCGACGGGCTCGGCCGCGGTCGTTCGCGCTTCGCCGCGCCGCGAGTCCACGCTTTCGATGAGCGTGCGTAGAAGGTCGATAGACCGGGCCAGGTACAGTCGCGCCGAGAGCAGCTCGCCCGCGGGAACCGGATCGCCGGGTTGGCCCGGCTGGGGCGGAAAGAGCGCCGACCAGTTGTGCCATCCGTCGCCCGCGGAAGGGGCGGTCACGCCCATGACGTCTTCGGGAATGAAGGCCTTCGTCCAGTCGAGCCCTGAGAACTCCGCCGGTTCGACGGCGAGCTCGGCGTAGCACTCGCGCATCAGGCGAAAGGCGTTGTGGTAGCAGCCGCCCCAGGTGTGGAGGCCATGTTCCTCGATCCGCCCCGCCGCGCCCCGCCCGGAGGCCCCCTTGCCCCCGAGGCGCCAGCCCAGCTGGTAGACGGTGATATCGTAGCGGCCGCCATGCTCCGGGCGCGACAGTTCGAACGCGGCGGTGATCGCCGCGCAGCCGCCCCCGATGATGGCCACCTTAGCCACACGCTCCGGACTCATTCAGATCGTCCCCGTAGAGAGCGGGCTGCGCGGTTGGCTCCGCCACAATCCCCGATCCGGTATGGTGTGGCGCCGGCCGCCGGTGGGGGCAAGCGGCGCGCGCTCAAGCGGTCGCGCTGACGAGGAGCGAGCGCGCCTGGGCGGCAAAAGCCCCTGCACCCTGCGCTTCGGCCACGGCGATCGCCTCGCGCAGGGCCCTGTCCACCGCTTCCGGCTCGGCGCCGGGCGCCCGCGCTAGGATCTCCGCCCGTCGCCGCGTCAGCGGAGAGAGGAAGAACAGATCCTTGAACTCCCCTGCGTGGGCGATGGCGAGGTCGATGGTGGCCAGGGCGCCTGGGGTGTCCCCCGCGGCGGCCTGCAGGTCGGCGAGTTCGCCCTCGAAGAACGCCAGCCAGTGCACGCTGCCGTCGCGGGTCCATTCGGCGATGCCCTGCCGGGCCATCTCTATCGCGGGACCGAGGACCCGGGTCCGCGGCAACGCGGAAGCTTTGAACAGACGCGCGGCGGCCGCGTAGTGGCCGTAGCCGTTGATCTCGGAAATGGAGAGTACTTCCTCGGCGTATTGCAGGGCGCGCGGATAGTTCCGGGCCAGAAGATCGTGCGCCGCGTGGTACGAGAACCCGAACGCCAGGGCGAAAGGCTGTCCGAGCGATCTCGCATAGGCGGTCAGGTCCGCCAGCACCCGTTCGGCGCCGGCGGCGTCTCCCGTCGCGCCCAGGATCAGGGCCAGGGTGCTCAGGGAGATGACGAGGGGGTCCATCGGGGTCGGGAAGGTCAGTTTCCGGCCGTCTACCTGTCGATAGAGGTCCACCGCGCGCTCGCAATAGGATCTGGCGGCCGCCAGTTCGCCCTTCCTCCAGGCCTGGTAGCCCAGCAGCCGGTAGCCCTCGATGCGGGGTTCCGGCAGGCCGGTCTGTTCGCCTATCTCCATGCATCGGCGCGCCGCGGCGTCGGCCGCCTCGACGTCGCCGGCGACGCTCGAGAAACTGGAGAGGCTGGCCAGGATCGCGTAGAGGCCGGCCACGTCGCCCAGGGCGTCGCAGATGTCCCGCGCCTCGGCCAGCACCGTAGCCATCTCCGGCCCCGAGAAGCCTCGCGTGGCGCTGATGCTTGGCGCGAGCCCGAGCAGCAGCTGCAGCTCGAGCCTGGAGCGGGCCTCGTCGGCCGGCTGGCGGCGAACGAGGGCCAGGGCCGTGCGCAGGTGGGATGCGGCCTCGAGGTGGGCGGCGCGGGAGGCGGCCCGTCGCCCCGCCTCCATCCACAGGGGAATGGCCTCGGCGATCGCGCCGCTCTCGGTGAGGTGGTAGGCCAGCAGGGCCGGCTCGGCCAGCCGCGTCTCCGGGAAACGGTCCCTCAGGGCTGCGGCGATCCGCCCGTGAAGGGCCTCACGCTCCCGCTTGAGCAGGGACTCATAGGCGGCGTCCCGGATCAGCGCGTGCTTGAAGATGTACTGGCTGTTGGGCGGCGTGCCGCTGCGTTCCACCAGGCCCGATTTGGTCAGTTCGCGCAGCGCCTGGCGGAGTTCGGCCGCCGGCTGGGGCGCGACGGCCGCCAGCAGTTCGTAGCCGAAGCGCCGGCCGATGGTCGCCCCCAGGCTGGCGACCGGCTTGGCCAGTCCCAGGCGATCGAGGCGGGCGACGAGGCTATCGTGCAGGGTGTCGGGAATCTTGACGCGCGGGGCGCCGTCACCGGTCGGCGCGGACGCCACCGACTCGATCACCGCCTTGGTCATCTCCTCGACGAACAGCGGGACGCCGTCGCTGCGGTCCATGATCTGGCGCATGTCTTCGGGGGACAGCAGCGCCTCGGCGCCCAACGACAGGCAGATGCGTTCGGCGTCGCCGCGGTCCAGCCGGCCCAGCTGGATGTGGATGACGTCGGCATGCTCCGACCACCGCGCCTCGAACTCCGGGCGGGCCGTGCCCAGGATCAGCCAGGATCGCTCGGCCGCCCGCCGGGTCACGCGGTCCAGCAGGTCGAGGGTCGTGGGATCGGCCCAGTGCAGATCCTCGAAGATGAACAGTGCCGGCCCGTCCTCGGCCAGCGGATCCATCAGCGCCAGCAGGGTGTCCAGGGTGATCGCCTTGCGCCGTTCCGGCGTCGCCGCCTCCTGAGGGGATGAGCCGTCGGGAGGAATGCCCAGCAGATCGGCGAGGACCGCGTGGCTCTGCCGCCCGGCCTCCCCGAAACGGTCGAGGAGCCGGCGTAGCTTTTCGCGCCGGCTGTCTGCGGTGTCGGCGTGCTCGAAACCGGCAGTGCGGGCGAACAGGTCGGAGACCGGGTGCAGGGCGGTCTCGCTGTAGTTGGGCGCGCAATGGAAGGCGATCTGCGTACCGGGCGTTTCGGCGGCCCGACGGCGGAACGTCTCCACGAGGCTCGACTTGCCGATGCCAGCCTCCCCCTGGACCAGCACGACCTGTCCTTGGCCCTCGCACGCCACGTCCCAGGCTTCCGACATCTGGGCCAGTTCGCGTTCGCGTCCGAACAGCGGCGTCGCCCGGGCGTGGGCGCGCGCCTGCGAGCGGCTGCCCAGGTCGGTGGCCTCCATGGCCTCGAACGCCCGGGTGGGCGTTTCGTACCCCGGCAGCGCCACTCCGCCGAGGTCGCGGAAGATGAACAGGCCGTCGGTGATCCGTCGCGTACCCTCCGCCACCACCACGGCGCCGGGGGAGGCGGCGGATTCCAGCTGGGCGGCCAGGTTGGGCGTCTCGCCGACGATGCCGGTCTCGCGCGCGGCGTCCCGCCCGATCAGCTCGCTGACCACCACCAGCCCGGTGGCGATCCCCACCCGCGGGCTGGCCGTGACCCCGGGCGGCAGGTCGAGCTTGGCCACCGCGTCGCGCAGGGCGAGGCCCGCGCGCACGGCGTTGGCCGCCTCCTCCTCGTCGCCGCGCGGATAGCCGAAATAGGCGAGCACCCCGTGGCCCATGTACTTGGCGATCGAGCCGCCATGATGGGTGATGATGTCGTCGCAGGCCGCTTGATAGGCGTCCAGCACCTGCATCATGTCCTCGGGATCCAGGCGGGTCGCCAGGGCGCGCGAGTCGGCGAGATCGCAGAACAGCGCCGTCACCTGCCGCCGCTCGCCGCGTCGATCGGTCGCGCCGGGCCTGGGAGCGGCCGGTCTGGGCCCGGCCGCCAGGGGCGCAGCGCGCGCCTCGCCGGTGACCGCGGCGAGGCTGGCCAGCAGCGCGCGCCACGTCTGGGCCTGATAGTCGCCCGACCATGCCGACAGATCGATGCAGTGAATCTGGTCGTAGGGCATCGGCAGCGCGCATCGCTCGGTCCGCACCTGCAGGAGTTTTCCGGCCTTGCGCGCCCGGCTGGCCTCGGCGCGGACCCACTCGGAGCCGACCGCGGCCGACGACCACAGCACGATCACCGCGTCGGCGGCGGCCAGCTGTTCCTCGATGGCGTCGGTGAACGACCGGTGGGCCAGCAGCTGATCGTCGATCCACACCTCATGGCCGCCGCCGCGCAGGGTTTCCGCGATAAGCCGCGCCTGCGACTGCGTAGGCCGGGCGTAGGAGACGAATATCCGGGCCATCGAACTAGCAAAAATTCCCCTGTCGGGCGGTCAATTAGCTATCCTTTCAAATCCAAGGCAAGCGGCGCCCCTCTTGCCCTCCCAAAATCCGCCCATACCTGCTATCGGCACGCCAGTCGCACGATGCCCCCCAGCCCCGGAGCCGCCCCGACAATGAGAGTAATCCTGGCTCAGCCGCGCGGCTTCTGCGCGGGCGTGGTGCGGGCGATCGAGATCGTCGAGCGGGCGCTGGATAAGTACCAGGCGCCCGTCTACGTCCGGCACGAGATCGTCCACAACCGGCACGTGGTCGACAGCCTGAAGGAGAAGGGCGCGATCTTCATCGAGGAGATCGATCAGGCGCCCGACGGCGCGCACCTCGTCTTCAGCGCCCATGGCGTGGCCAAGTCGGTGTTCAACGCCGCCGCCGCCCGCGGTCTGCCGGTCCTCGACGCCACCTGCCCCCTGGTCTCCAAGGTCCACACCCAGGCCAAGCGCTATGTCCGCTACGGCCGCACCATGATTCTGATCGGCCACGCCGGCCATCCCGAGGTGGAGGGGACCATCGGCCAGATCGACGCGCCGGTACACCTGATCTCCACCGTCGCCGACGTGGCGGCGCTCGATATGCCCGCCGATCAACCCCTCGCCTATGTCACCCAGACGACGTTGAGCGTCGACGACACCAAGGCGATCATCGAGGCCCTCAAGGCCCGCTTCACCGACATCGTCGGGCCCGACACCACCGACATCTGCTACGCCACGCAACATCGCCAGACCGCCGTGCGCGAGATGTGCAAGATGGCCGAGGTGATCCTGGTGGTGGGCGCCATGAACAGCTCCAACTCCAACCGCCTGTGCGAGATCGGCCGCGAGGAAGGGATTCCCAGCTACCTGATCGCCGACGCCAGCGCCCTCGATCCCACCTGGCTGGATGGCAAGGAAGCTATCGGCCTCACCGCCGGCGCCTCGGCCCCGGAGGAGTTGATCCTCGAGGTGATCGAGGCCCTTCGCCAGCTGGGGCCCGTGTCTGTGGAACCGATGGACGGCGTCAAGGAAGACATCGAGTTCCGCCTTCCCGCGGAGCTCAGAGCGTAACGCGCTCCCGCGCGCGAATTTTCGAACCACGAAGACACGAAGGACACGAAGAGGCCACTTGGGATTGCAGGACGAGATCGGACCCGACGTAGACTGCCGGCGTCTGAGTCCTTCAGGCGCTCCGCGCCCTTCGTGTGCTTAGTGTCTTCGTGGTTAAATTCTCTATCGGCTACGGTCGATCCGATTTGAAGTTGAGGAGCTTGGTGTGGCGATACCTATGACGGCGGTGGCGCGGATCGGCGCCTACATCGCCAAGAACCACTTCAGCGGCGTCAAGCGCTACCCGCTGGTGCTGATGCTGGAGCCGCTGTTCCGCTGCAACCTGGCCTGCGCCGGCTGCGGCAAGATCGACTATCCCGACGAGATCCTCAACCAGCGCCTCAGCTACGACCAGTGCATG
>JAQGIW010000307.1 GCA_028290905.1 Caulobacteraceae bacterium
GTCCGGCCCGCCGCCTCGCCCGAACAGATCGAGGCGATCCTCGACCTGCTCGCCGAGGCCGAGCGCCCGGCGATCATCGCCGGGGCTGGAAGCGTGCTTTCGCCTTGCGCCAAGGACCTGGGCGACCTCGCCACACTCACCGGCACGCCGGTGGTCACCAACAGCAAGGGCCACGGCGTCCTGGCGCCGGATCACCCGGCCTATGGCGGACCGGCCGGCGTGCTGGCGATGGCGGCGCTGGCCGGCGCGGCGCCGGACCTCGTTCTGCTGCTGGGCGCACGCATGGGCATGTTCACCGGTGGGCGCGGCGGGTCGGTCATCCCCGCGGGCGCCAAGGTGGTGCAGATCGATATCGACGGGGGCGAGATCGGCCGGCTGCGCGGTGTCGATATCTCCGTGGTCGCGGACGCCAGCGCGGCGGTGGCGGGGTTGCTGTCGGCGGCGAAGGGACGATCCTGGCCGGACCGCGCCGGCTGGCTCGCCACCCTGAAGCGGCAGGACGACCTGCGGCGCGCCGCCTTCCGTGACGCGCCGGCCCAGACGCGGCCCGGCTATCTGCACCCCTCCCACGCCGTGGCGGCAGTGTTCGACGCCCTCTCGCCAGAGACCCTGGTGGTCTCCGACGGCGGCGAGGCGGGGGCCTGGGTGGCGCAGCACGCCAGACCGTCCGGCCCCGGATCGTTCATGACCTGCGGCTACCTGGGGTGCCTGGGGGTTGGGCCGGGCTTTGCGATCGGCGCGGCGCGGGCGCAACCGGGCCGGCCCATCGTCTGCTTCACCGGCGACGGCGGCGCCGGCTTCAACATCCAGGAATTCGACACCATGGTGCGTCACCGGCTGCCGATCCTGACGGTGATCCTCAACAACGCCTGCTGGGGCATGTCGCAGAACGGTCAGGACCTGGTGTTCGGCCGCAACCGGCGCGCCGCCGTCGCCCTGGCCGAGACCCACTATGAGGCGGTGGCCGCCGGCTTCGGCGCCCATGGCGAACGGGTCGACCGGTTTGAGGATATCGGGGCGGCCGTGCGCCGCGCCCAGGCCTCGGGCCTGCCGGCCTGCCTGAACCTGATCACCGATCCGGAGGTCGTTCATCCCGTGACCGTGGCCATGGTCGGCGACGTGAGCGGACAGGACTCGATCCCCATCCCCTATTACGAGAACATCCCCCTGCGACCGGCGTGGGCCGCCGCGTAAGGGAAGCGCCGGTCATGAGCGACAAGGCGGTCTATGGTTCAAAGGCGTGGGTGGCGCTGCTTGGGGGACTGGCGCGCCGGCTGCTGGCGGAGGCCGGTTCGCCGCAGAGCCGCTTCACGCTGATCGAGCGGCTGCTGAACGCGCCGGCGGATGGCCAGCCGGCGCCGCCCCTGGAGGCCGGGTATCGGCTGGATATCGCCGCCGGCGAGGCGCGGGTCCGTTTCGGCGTGGGGCCGGACGAGGTCGCCGACGCCTGGGTCGATGTCGACTATCCCACGGGCGTCAAGCTGTGCCGGCTGACGAGCGGGGCCGCGCTGGACGCGCTGAGCGCGGAGGCCAAGGAGAAGGGCCTGATCGTCGTGCGGGGCGACGTGGCGGCTTCGCCGATCGATCTGACCGCCCTGCACGACGCCATTGTCCCGCTCACCCGGTAGACCGGAATGCCATCAATGGCATTCCGGTCCAATTCCTGAGTGTCGAGCTTGATTCAGACGTTTCGATGAAACGTCATCAAGCTCTATAGTCCAGGTCCTTGGGCAGGGGCTCGTAGCCGTTGACGTGGCCGAAGAACATGCCCTCGACGCGATAGCCCAGCATGCGCAGCAGCCGCTCCGAGGGCCGGCTCTGCAGAACCAGCGGGTTCAGCGACAGGAACCAGTTCTCCTGGGTCCGGTAGATCGGCGCGACGTACCAGCCGAAGATCCCGGCCCGGCGCTGGTCGGTTGTGCGGTTCCGGCCGGTCTTGTGCCAGAGCCGCCCATCCATGACGCACATGGCGCCCGCGGGCCCCTCCAGGGGAACCAGGGCGGCCTCGTCCTGGCCTGCGACCGGCGCCCGCATCTGCCTGTGGCTGCCCGGCGCCATGAGGGTTCCGCCGTTGGCTTCGGTGAAGTCGTCGACCAGCCAGAACACGTTGACGCCCTGGGCTTTCTCCGGCCACGGCTGCGGGACGAAGAGCTGGTCGCAGTGCATCACCATGCCGCCGTGCCCCGGGCCGGTGATGTTGGCGGAGATGCTGGAGAGGAGGAAATCCGGACCGAGAACCTCGGTGAGGATCTCGACCGAGGCGGGATGTTGGACCAGGTCGATGAAGGCCTGGCCGCGATTGAGCAACCCCCAGACCCGCTGGTTCGCGGGGTCATAGTCGGCGCCCTTGCCGCCGCTCGGTCGGTCGAACCGCAGGTCTTCCCCGGCCGCCGCATAGAGCTGCGTCCGGACGCGGTTCAGGGCGTCGGGCGTCAGCGCGTCGGCGAGGACGCAGACGCCGAGATCGGCCAGGTCCCGCTTGGCCTGGCCAAGGTCCCGGGTCGGCCGGGGCGGCGGCGCGGGCGTGAACGGCGGGGCCGGGCGCGTCGCGGCTTTGCCCACGCGCATGGTGGTCACGCTGTGTTCGGTCATGAGGGGGTCCTTTCCGGTCTGCGGCGGGTGGTCCGCCGGAGCGCAGGATAGTCGGCGTCGGACGCGGAGGCGTTGCCGGCAAATCCCAGCATCTCGCGCATCAGCGGGCTGGCCGCTTCCAGAACCTCGTCCGGGACCGTGGCGTACCAGTTGTACTGAGGCCGGATGAAGGGGCGCGTGTAATAGGCGAAGAGCCCGATACGGCTGACGTCGGCGGTGGTGTTGGGTCCGGTGTGATGCCAGACGCGACCGTCCATGATGAAGATCGATCCGGCCGGACATTCGACGGGGCGAGGCGGGGCGAGCGCCCTGATCTGCTCGGCTCGCGGGTCGCCCGGCTCCGGCACATGGTTCGGCCCAAAATCCAGATGGTACGATCCGGGGATGAAGCGGGTGCCGCCGTTCTCGCTGGTGAAGTCGTCGATCGCCCAGGCGATGTTGATCGCGATGGGATAGGGCGGCCAGGGGACCGGCATGTAGCCGGCGTCGGCGTGGGTGGACATGGAGCCGGAGCCCGGGGCGGTCACGTTGCCCGAGAAGTTCGACAGGGAAAATGGTTCACCGAGCCAGTGCCGGACAAAGTCCACGGCGACCGGGTGCTCGGCCAGGTCGCGGAACACCTTGTCCTTGTTGATGAGGTCGAAGAGGCGGATGTTGCGGTCATCGGGGTCGAAGGCGAAGCCTTGCAGCTGGATGTCGTTCCGACGATCGCGGTCGATCCCGCGGGCGACCGCCGCCTTCACGGTCGCGAGTTCGGAGGCGCCGAGCACGCCTTCGAGAATCGCCAGGCCATGTTCCTGAAGGAGGCGTTTCGCCTCCTGCGGATCGCGTGTGGTGAGGTCTGGAGCGGAAGAAGCGTTCATGGGCGTGCTCGGCTGCTCGATTGAACTAGAAATGGGTCTGGAGCGAAACCCCGACTTGGCGCGGATAGGGGATTTCGTAACGGCCGGAGTCCACCGACGACGGACCGCGGTCGTCGGTCAGGTTCTCGACAAAGACGAAGGCCTCGAAACGTTCGTTGCCGCCTCCGGCGCGAAGTCCGATGAGGTTGAGTGAGGCCGAATCGGCGCCGGTGACGATGTCGCGTTGCTTGTCGCGGTACGAATAGGTACCGTTCAACGCGATATGGAATCCGTTACCGACGGGGAGGCGGTAGTCCGCCATCACCATGGCGCTCTTGTTGGGGGTTCCGGGCAGTGGCTTGCCGTCGCCAAGCCACGGGAGGGGGCCGGAAACCGCGGCCGGCACGTGCTGAAGGTCCGTCCGGTTGATATTGCCGGAGGCCTGCAGGGTCAGGCCCTCGATCGGGGTTTTCAAGATGGTGGTGAGGTCCAGTCCGCGGCCATTGACATCGCCAGCCGCAATGATCGAGCTCAGGCCGGCGGGAGAGTACTGCAGCTGCGCGGCCCCCCAATTGAAGGTATAGGCCGCCAACTCCACTTGCAGCCGGTTGTCGAACAGCCGCCACTTGGTCCCGATCTCGTAGTTCCAGAGTGTGTCGGGCCCAAGGGAGGTGCTTGCCTGGATACCGAGGGCCTTGAGGGCCAGAACGGGCGTGTTCCCCTGGATGGCGCCGCTCCGGAACCCCTTGGAGACCTCGACGTAGAACATTCCCTGTCCGTTCGGGTGGTAGGCCAGGTTGAAATGAGGGCTGAAAGCGCTGTTCCTGCCGCTGATCGTCTCGAGGAAAGGACCCAGGTTCTGGGGGGGCGGCCCAAAGAGCAGAAGGCCGGAATTCTCTTGAAGCGCCCGGTCATCGGAGAAATAGCGACCTCCGACGGTCGGAATCAGATGGCCGCCGAACAGTTTGAGCGAGGCCTCCCCATAGATCGCCCAGGAGTGCGACGTGGTCAGGTTGTCGGACGTGGCCGTGAGGCCGGGGATGGTGACGGTAAACGCGCTGGTCGCTCGTATCTCCGAGTCTCGATAGAAGGCGCCGGCGACCCAATTGAACGGACCGGCGGATTTCGACGTCAGGCGAACTTCCTCAGAGAGCGACTTCACGAAATTCCCGGTGGTGATGTTGTAGTTTCCAAAGGCCGGCTGGCTGCCGACGGCGACCAGGGAAAAGCTCTCATCGAGATATCCGGTGGCGCTCAGAAGGTCGGCGAAGCCGAGATCGTAGTCTATGTCGCCGGTATAGAGCGAATAGGACAGGGGCGACTTGCCGGGGCCGGTGTCGTTGGCGGTCGGCGGATCAAACTGGTCCATGCGGTTGGTAACGCCCTGCTGCACGTCGTCGCGCCAGTAACCCAGGGTGATCCGCAGGCGATCGGTTGGAACAAAGAGAAGTTTCGCCCGCCCGAAAATCTCGGTCTTGTCGTTGGCGTCCTTCACCCCGAGGTGGGGCAGATCCACATAGCCCCCGAGGTGGTCGAAGCTCAGAACGCCGCGCAGGGCCAGCTTGCCCGGCACGACAGGAATGTTGAGCATGCCGTCGGCGGAGCCGTTCGGCGCGCCGTCCGACGTACTGGAGCCTGAGAAGGACAGGCTGCCTTCCCAGACATCCAGCTTGGGCGGGTTGGTCAGAACCTTGATGGTGCCGCCGAGCGATCCCTGGCCGTAGAGCGTGCCCGACGGACCCCTCACGACCTCGACCCGCTGGAGGTCGTAGACGTTGGCGCTGGGGGCGAAGGGCAGGCCCGGGATGCTGAAGGCGAACTCATCCAGGTAGAAGCCCACCGTGCTGTCGCCGATGGCCTGTCCCGCGGCCACGCCGCGGATCTGGTACACCTCGGTGCCCGCCGAGATGGTCGCCGGAATCGACGCGCCCGGGATCATGCGAATGGTGTCGATAAGGTCTGTGTAGCCCAGGCGCTCCAGCTCGGCGCCGCTGATCGCCTGGACGGCCTGGGGCACGTTCATCAGCGTCTCTTCGCGCCGTTCGACGGTGACGACCACTTCGCTCAGCTGCGTGCTGTCGCCGCTGGACTTGCCCACGGCGTCCGCCGCCGCCGCGCCGCAGGGCGCCGCCAGAATGGCCCACCCCAGCGCAATCGGCGCCGCCGCCTCGCGGAGCACACCGTTCCGCGACGCCAATGAATGGCCCATCCCACCCTCCTCACCCAAGCCTCCTCTACCGGGAGGCACAGGCCGATTTCTGGAGTGCTCTCGACTTTTGTCAACAGATTTTTAGACCTCACTCTGACTTTGAGGCGCCCGGGGTTTGGGGTATCCAGGGACGGACGGCCGATCGCAACCCCAGCGGCGGCAGGAGAGGCGGGTGATGTTGACCACTGCGGCGCCACAGGCCTCGCGCCGTGAACAGGCCAAGAGCGAGCGGCGCGCCAGGATCGTGGATGCGACGCACGACCTCCTGCGCGAAGTGGGCATGGATGAGCTGACGGTGAAGCTGGTGGCCGAGCGGGCCGATGTCAGCCCGGCGACCGTCTACAATCTGTTCGGGACCAAGGGCGCCGTGCTGGCGCGGATGTTCGAACTCGACCTGCTCGGTTTCCAGAAGCTGGTGGACGATGCGCCGTCGGAGAACGCCCTGCAGCGGATCTTCGACGCCGTCGCGATCGCGGCGGATCTCTATCGCCAGGACCCCGACTTCTACCGCGCCACCATGTGGAGCCGTTCCAGCGGCCCCGAGGAGGATGGCGAAGCGGCCCTGGCGATGCGCGAACCGCGCACCCGGTTCTGGACGGCCATGGTCGAGCAGGCGATCTCCGAAGGATATTTGCGGCCGAAGACCGACCCGACGGTGCTGGGCGTCCTGATGATCCAGATCGCCGCCGGCGTGCTCTCGGACTGGGTGCTCAAGATCATCTCCGTCGACCAGCTGGAACGCGAAACCAGCTTCGGTTTCGCCGTCCTCCTGACCCACTATGCGACCAGGGAGGCCGTGGCCGGGTTGCGGGCGCGCGTCACGGCCCTGGAGGAACACCTGTCGTCGGGTCGTCGGCGTGCCCGCTAGTGTGGCGATTCAGAAATTCGCCGCTGTTTGTGGAAGCCCCGGAGCGAATTTCTGAATCTCAAGCCACACTAGAAGCCCTTGAATTCTAGTGTGCTTTTTGGGTTTGAAGTTCGCACCCCGCCCGGCCCCACACACCGGCGAACTTCAAATCCAGCACACTAGCCTTCGGGACGTTCGATCCAGGACGGATGGGTTGGGCGCGACGGTCCTGGGACGACGCCCGGGCGGTGGTCTACGACAACCCTCAACTCGAAATCAGAGGCCTAAGGTCAATTCACCGACGCGTTCGACAATTGCGTCACTTGGAGCGCCGATTTCCAGCCCGGGAACTCGAAGTTCAGGCCAATCACCAATTGTTGAACCGTCGAGGCGGTCGAATATCCGCTCGATCGACTGTTCTCCGGCTTGACAATCTAGCGGTACAGGTGAACACAGAGCCCAGCTTGGTCAAGATGGTGGGTAAGATGAACCGTTGGTTTGTTTGCCTGATCGCTGCCCTTGCGGGCGCCGGCGCTGCTTCCGTCTGTCATGCGGCCGAGTCCATCACGGTCACGGATGCCAAGGGCAATAAAGTGTTCGGTCCGGGGAACGGACTCGCCCTCGGCGCGGCCACTGCAGGCTCCATTGTCATCTGCGAAGGCGGCACGCTCGGTCGCGACGCCGGTTGCGACTCGGCGGGGATCAGCGACATCATCAACATCAGCAATGCTCATATCGGTCAGCTCTCTTCCGAGGTCGATAGGGGGGATACCGATCCGGCGGACGGCGGCCTTCCCACCATCCAAGGTAACGCTGTGTATATCCCGGAGTTTCTTATCGCTGGAAAGGCCGGTTATACTCCTGCCAAACCCTTGAAGGGTCCGGAGCCAGGGTATGACGGCAGCCTTACGACTCAGTACATCTACTTCGCGAGCAGCGACATCGAGATATCTACGCCGGAGCCTGCCACATGGGGGTTGATGCTGGCCGGCTTCGGCCTTGTGGGCTGGCGACTTCGGCAGAGGGCGGCAGCAGCCGGGTAGCGAAGACGCGGCGTTAGCATAGACTTTCGGAACGCGCCCCAGCTTGCGACGCCGGCGCGTTGTGCGGTTATCGACTCGCCAGAACTGCTGAAGGGGGAGGCGAATGCTGACCAGTCTTCACGAATTCTTCTGCAAGCTGGTGGTCCTGATCCGCTATCTCGTCCGCTACTACCGCGGCGAGAAGCTGCCGACGGGATGCCCGCCGTGCCCGCCGGCCCTGAAGAAGCCGGATCCGTTCCTCTATTCGCAGTCCTGGCTGGCCAGCCAGGGCTATCCCATCACCTGGGATAATCCCGACATCTTCATCTACCAGAACGGCGTCCTGGTCGATCCGCACGACCTGCACGCCAGCACGACCTACACGGTCGTCGCCCGCATCTGGAACAATTCGACGGACGTCCCTGTCGTCGATCTGCCGGTGATCTTCTCGTACCTGTCGTTCGGCGTCGCCACCCAGTCCAACCCCATCGGGACCGCGACGGTCGACCTGGGCGTCGTCGGCCTGCCCGGCTGCCCGGCCTTTGCCGCCATCGCCTGGACGACGCCGGCGGCGCTGGGCCACTACTGCCTGCAGGTGCTGCTGCAGCCGCCGGACGACAGCAACTGGCTCAACAACATGGGCCAGCGCAACACCGACGTGGCCCAGGCGCACAGCCCCGCCGCGTTCAGCTTCGCGGTCGGCAATCACGGCCGCAAGCGGCCGCGCACCGTGCGCTTCACCCTGGACAGCTACGCCATCCCGCCCCTTCCGCCCTGCGGCGACAGGCCCAAGTCCATCAGCAAGGTCGCGCCCCCCGTGCCGGGCGGTTGGACGGTGACGCTGACGCCCAGCGAACTGACCCTCGCCCCCGACGAGGAGCAGCAGGTGCAGGTGGAGGTGACCCCCGCGCCCGGATTCACCGGCGTGATGCCGATCAATGTGCACGGATGGGACGGCGGCGTGCGGATCGGCGGGGTCACCCTGCTGACGGAGGTCGCCTGACATGCCCAACTGGTTCCCCTCCTACACCGGGTGCGTCCAGCCGTCGGGCTGGTACCGCACGACGATCACCCAGGCGATCCTGATCGCCGCGGCCTCGCTGGTGTTCGGGGCCCCGCTGGCCATCCTGTTCGCCGTCACCCCGGGCGTGGCCTTCGTGCTCGCCGGCGTGTGCATCGGCGCCATCGTCTTCTGCCAATGGTGGCTGACCAAGCGGCTGATCTGCCTCGGCGGAGACCGCAGCGCCGTCGGCGCCATCTATCACCTCGAGCCGCCGGTGGCCGGGACCCCGATATCGGTCGCCGACTATGACACCGACTACAGCTTCAACCTGCTGCTGTGGCCGTTCATTCCCCAGGACGTGCTCCCGCAATCCTTCGTCGGCCAGCAATGGTCGCCGACCGCCGAGGCCCAGCTGATCGCGGACTGGCCTGCCCTGTTTCCCGGCATCGTCTGGGCGGACGTCTCGGCCCAGGTGGAGCTGATCCTGGCGCAGCAGAGCATGGCCAGCCTCAGCCTGGGCATGGCCGGCCAGGACATCAGCCCTTCGACCGGCCAGCAGCATTTCCTCATCCATTGCGAGATCGAGGGGCCGGGGATGCATGAGCTGCTGACCCTGCTGCTGGTGATGATGGCCCTGTTCCTGGCCATCACCGTCGTGAGCGTCATCCCCGGGGTGGGGACCCTGATCTCGGTGATCCTGCTGCTGCTGGCCATCCTGGCCGCGGCGATCGCGGGCAACGCGATTATGCACGACCAGGCCACCCCGCCGCAGGACGGCGGCTGGGGCGGGACGTTCAATTCGTTCGAAGACGCCGCCGGCGACGGCGCCCCGGTCGACATCGCCTATGTCTACGGCCGCTGGGTCTACGACTCCTTCCACATCGGCAGCGAATCCAACGAGCTGCATCCGGTGCATTTCATGATCAAGATGCGTGAGCCGGTGACCAAGGGCGAGCTGGCGGCCGGGATCTGGCCGCCCGGCATCGGCGGCCAGAAGGCGCGGCTGGACGCCCAGTTCGGGGTGATCAACAACCCGGGCACGATCGAGATCCAGAAGCGGCCCGAGAACCGCTGGACGCTCCACCCTCTGATCGACGGCTGCGCCGGGGCCACGCCCTATCCGACGCCACCGCCCGGGATCATCGTCTAGACCGACCCGTTCCCGATGGGAGGAATCCTGCACGCGGCGTCGTATTCCGCCTTCAGCCGGGCCACCAGTTCGGCCACGGTGGGGATGTCGTGGATCAGGTCGATGCCCTGGCCGGCGCTCCACAGGTTGCGCCAGGGCGCCACGCCCTCGGGCAGGTGATCGTGGCGCATTCCCCGGCCGAGGGGCTCGGGCAGGTCGTCGGGATCGAGGCCGGCCAGGCGCAGCGACTGGGTCAGCCAGTTGGCGGCGACCCCGGCCACCTTGGGCGTGTACATCAGGTCCGACGAGGTCTGGCTGACCAGCAGTTCCTTGTAGGCGGCAGGCGCCTCGGATTCCCGCGTGGCGATGAAGCGGGTGCCAAGATAGGCCAGGTCGGCGCCCAGGATCTCGGCGGCGCGGATGGTCGCCCCGTCCGAGACGGCCCCGGCCAGCACGATGATCCCGTCGAAGATCGCCCGGATCCGGCGGATCAGGGACAGGTGGCTGATCGTCCCCGAATGCCCGCCGCCCCCGGCGCCGATGCAGATCAGGCCGTCGACTCCGGCGGCGATGGCCTTCTCGGCGAACCGGAGTGAGGTGACGTCGTGCATCACCGTCAGGCCGGCGTCGTGGGCGCGGCGGGCCATGTCGGTAGGATCGCCGCCGACGGTGATCAGCATCTTGACCCCGAACCGGTGGAAGAGATCGAAGTGGGCCTTCAGCTCGTCGTCGGGGAACCTCGTCGGCAGGTTGACGGCGATCGGCGCGGCGCGGGCGCCCGTCTTCTGCTCGTGGGCCTCCAGGCCGGCGCGGATGTCGGCGAGCCAGGCCGCGAAGGTCTCGAAATCGCGGGCGTTCTGGCGCGGCAGGCCGCCGATCACCCCGGCCTTGCAGGCCTCGCGGATCAGGTCGGGGCCGGTGACCAGGAACATCGGCGCGCAGACGGCGGGCAGGGCGAGGGACGCTCTCAGCTCCGGATCGAGGGCCACGGCGGTTCCTTTGGGAATGGCGGATCGGGATGCCGTCATGCCCGGGTCGGCGGGCTTCGGGCAAGGGCCGATGGTCCAGGCCCGGCCGCCATTGCGATCGGAAGGGCGAGGAGAGACTATCCGGCGACAACTTGGAAGGCAGGGCGTCGATGGACATCCGGGTGCTGACGAGCGCGGACGGATCGGTCCTCGAGGACGTCGCCGAAGGCGTGTTCGACGACGCGGTCGATGGGGCCCTCGCTACGGAATTCCTCGCCGATCCCCGCCACCACATCTGCGTCGCCGTGGACGACGGGACGGTCGTCGGCTTCGCCTCGGCGGTCCACTACGTCCATCCCGACAAGCCGACGGAGCTCTGGGTCAACGAGGTCGGCGTCGCCCCGGCATATCAGCGGCGGGGCCTGGCCAAGGCGATCCTGGAAGCGCTGCTGTCCCACGCCAGGGCGCTCGGCTGCGCCGAGGCCTGGGTCCTCACCGACGAGGACAATGCCCCGGCGCGCGCGCTCTACAACGCCTTGGGCGGTCAGGAGACGCCGCGGACCGTGATGGTGACCTTCGCCCTGGAGTAACGCCGGCGCGCGTTCATCGGGGCCTGGCCGCGCAGGGTTTCGAGGCGGCGCTGGCGTCAGCGTCGAACCGTCGACGATCAGGGGTGCTGTCGATGAATATCCGTTACAGCCTCAGTCGTTCCGTTCGGCGGTGGCGCCCAGGGCTGTCCGCTCACAGAGCGTAGAGAAACTGGACGAGGTCCTGCTTTTCCTGCGCCGTCAATCTGGCGCCGACGACAAGGTTGAAGAACTCGACGGTATCCTCCAGGGTCAACAGGCGGCCGTCATGGAGATATGGCGGCTTGTCCTTGATCCCACGGAGGGGGAACGTCTTGATGGGCCCGTCCGCGCTGGCCATCATACCGTTGATCAGCACAGGGTTGTAGAAGCGCTCCACCTGCAAGTTATGCATCGTGTTGTCCGTGAAATACGGGCCGGAATGACAGATTGCGCATTGCCCCTTGCCGAAGAAGACCTTCTGGCCGCGCAACTCTGCCGCAGTCGCTTTGGCCGGGTCTAGCCGCCCGTCCAGGCCGAGCTTTGGCGCTGGAGGAAAGTCCAGTATGTCCTGGAACTCGGCCATGTCGTGGACTTGGCTGCCACGTTCAAGAATATTGACACCCTTCTTCGTCGCGATAACCGGATCGCCATCGAAATAAGCCGCCCGTTGTTCGAATTGGGTGAAATCCTCAACCGATTTGAGGGCGCGCTGCGAGCCGAACAGCCGCTGAATGTTCACGCCGCGTAAGGACGTCGTTTGGATTCGATGACGGAATTCCTGGGGCCGGATGTCTCCGACGAGATGGGTGGCGCCGTTGGTGTGCCCATTCTGGTGGCAATCGAGACAGGCCACGCCGAGGCTGGGTCGCTCCGACCGGCGGTCCTCGGTCTCGTTGAACTGTTGCTGCGGGAACGGCGTCAGGAGCAGGCGCAATCCCTCCAGCTGCTTCGGATTGAGGATCCCGTTGAAGATTTCATAGTAGTTGGCGAGCGTAATCAGCCTACCCTTGGCAACGTCCCCAAGATCGGGCCGCGTGGTCAGATACATCGGCGCGGGAAACTCCGCGAGCAGGTGGTCAGGCAGGTCAAAGTCCAAATCAAATCGGGTCAGATCACGCTGTTCCTGCTTCAGGGTCTCCTCGATCTGGGGCTTCGGGAAAACCATCCCGCCCTCCGGCTGATTGGGATGCGGAAGCGGATAGAAGCCTCTTGGAAAGAGAGACTGCGCCCGAATCCTGTCGGGAGTCATGGCTGCCAGCTTGTCCCAGGTCATCCCCGCGGGAAGCTTGACGCGCACGCCTTCCTGCACCGCCTTACCGCCCGACATGGTCACGCCGCGGTTCGGACGGTCGCTCAGGTCGTAGCGTTGCTCAAGAAGATCACGATGCGCCTCCTCGATGGCCGGCTTGGCGGCCTTCATGCGAGCCATGATCGATGCGAACGGCTCCGTGATATCGACCGGGAGGTAACTTGTCGGGGCGCGTTGCGCCTGCTGGGCATAGATGGCGCTCGCGCCGGTAAACACACTGACCGCTGCGGCGAGTGTCCACAGCCATCTGCGCCTTGACGGCTTCATCGCGATTCTCCCTGTCGCCCCGCTTTGCTGACTGGATCCTCTGACGCACCCTCACAAACTGCACCGCTAAAGCAAACTCGACCAGAAATCCAGGCTGTGGAGAGGCGCCATCATCGTTGATGGATCAATACGGCGTGATTAATTCTGTCCGCACAGAGACCTTCAAGTCCCTGGACGCTCCGCCTGCCAGATCACTCGCGGCAATAGTGGCCGAAATGACGGCGCATGGCGCCCTCAGCCGGCGTCGATCTTGGCGAAGGCTTCGCGGACGGCGCGCATGGCTTCCACGGCGCGAGGGATTCCGGCGTAGAGGGAGAGGTGGTTCACCACCTCCTCGATCTCCACGCGCGTCAGGCCATGGCGCAGGCCGGCGGGGGCGTGGACGGCGAGTTCGGCGACAGCGCCGAGGGACGTGAGGATGGCGATGACCACGATCGAGCGGTCGCGGCGGGAGAGCTGGGGCCGGCTCCAGATCTCGCCGAAGGCCCAGCGGTAGGCGACGACGCCGACCTCGCCCAGCATCGCCTCCATCCGCTCCAGGCCGGCCGCGGGGTCGCGGGCGGTCTTCCAGCCGGTGATAGTAGCCAGGACATCGGCGCCGTCGCGGTCGCGCTCGGCGTCCGACTTTCGGACCGCCGGCTCGCGGGCAGGGAGCTTGTCCCCTCCGGACGCGGCCAGCAGGGCCTTGTCGATGCGCCGGCTGGAGGCCATGGCCGCGGGGAAGCCGGCGTAGGCCGCGACGTGGAGGAGGATCTCCTCGATCTCGTCGGGTTTCAGGCCATTGCGCAGGCCGTTGCCGGTGTGCAGCTCCAACTCCTCGTCGCGGGCCTGGGCGGCCAGGACGGAGATGACCAGCAGAGAGCGGTCCCGCCGGCTGAGCTGCGGCCGCGACCACATGGCGCCGACGACGTCGAAGGCCATGCTGCCGAGGGCGCCCTGGCGACGGGCGAAACTGGCGGCGATGCGCGCCGGGTCGATCCCCGGCGCGAAGCATTCGAAGGTCTCGGCGGCGCTGGCGTGGCGCTGGTCGTAGGTCTCTGACGCGGCCATGGCGGGTTCCCGGCGTTGATGAGGGGTGGCGGCACTATGGCGCCGCGGACCGCAATGCCAAACCCTCCCGGCGGGACGCCGGCGCTCCCCGGCGACGCCCTGTCGCGCAACCCCGAGGCGATGGCCGACACGCACCGCTACGCGCTCGACATCGCCGCCTGGCTGGGGAAGGCCGGACTCGCTCCTGAGGCCTACCGCCAGAGGTTGGTCTGGGCGAGGTCGAGGAGTTCGTCGCCTCGGCCGCTCATCACCGCCTTGACCATGTAGAGGGTGAAGCCCTTGGCCATCTCCACCGCGACGGCCGACCGCCTCGCTCCTGACGGCTCCTATTTCCCCGTACCCAGCGCCGGGCCTTGCGGTTCGGCTCCGAGCCCGCAGGCCCGGAGCCCGTCGCTCACAGGGGACGTCGAAGGGTTCGTCAGGCCGCGTCGACGAGGACGATTTCGGCGTCTTCGAGCGCCTTGACGCGCACGGTGTCGACGCCGGTGATGGCGGCTCCATCGCGCGGGCCGACGCGGACGCCATCGACCTCGACGGCGCCGACCGCCGGGACGAGGTAGCCGTGACGGCGAGCGCCGAGGGGATAGTCGACGACCTGACCGGCCTTGAGAGTGGCGCCCAGAACCCGGGCGTCGGTGCGGATAGGCAGGGCTTCACCGTCGCCACCATCGCCCGAGGCGAGGACCACGAAGCGGCCGGAGCGGTCGTCCTTGGGGAAGGGCCGGGCGCCCCAGGCGGGCGGGCCGCCGCGGCGATCAGGTTCGATCCAGATCTGGAAGATCTGGGTGTCTTCCGGCTCACGGTTGTATTCGCTGTGGATGACGCCCGCGCCCGCGGACATCACCTGCACGTCGCCCGCCTCGGTGCGGCCGGTGTTGCCCAGGCTGTCCTTGTGGGTGATCGCGCCTTTACGGACGTAGGTGATGATCTCCATGTCGGAGTGGGGATGCGGCGGAAAGCCGGTGTTGGGCGCGATGGTGTCGTCGTTCCAGACGCGCAGGGCGCCCCAGTGGGCCCGGGCCGGGTCGAAGTAGCTGGCGAACGAGAAGTGGTGCTTGGCCTGCAGCCAGCCGTGGTCGGCGCCGCCGAGGCTGTCGAAGGGTCGGACATCGATCATGACCTGTCTCCTTGTGACGGAAAGGGATTGCTTGACCGCACAGTTGGGGACGGGAGACGATCGAGGAAATGGATACAATGGAAAGCCAATGTTGCCGGAATTTGCATGATGAGCCTTCCCGACTTCGAGGCCTGGGCGATCTTCGCCAAGGTGGTGGAGACCGGGTCGTTCGCCCGGGCCGCTGAGGCGCTGCGGCTCTCCAAGCCGACGGTCTCCAAAGCCGTGACGCGTCTCGAGCAGCGTCTGGGGGCCGCGCTTCTGCACCGGACGTCGCGGCGCCTCACCCTGACGCAGACCGGGACCCGGGCGCTCGATCGGGCGCGGCGGATCCTGGAGGAGGGCGAGGCTGTCGAAGCCGACGTCCTCGACCAGGCGGCGGCGCCGCGCGGCCGCGTGCGCATGACCGCGCCGATGTCGTTCGGGATCGCCCACGTCGCGCCGATCCTGCCTGAGTTCATGGAGCGGCGCCCCGAGGTGGAGATCGACCTGCACCTGAGCGACGAGCAGGTCGACCTGGTGGGCGGCGGCTTCGACCTGGCGCTGCGGATCGCCAGCCTGCCCGACTCAAGCCTCAAGACCCGGCGGTTGTGCACGGTGCGACGGCCGCTGGTGGCTTCGCCCGACTATTTAGCGCGACACGGCCGGCCGACGCATCCGGCGGACCTCGAGCGCCACAGCGCCCTCATCTATACCAACCTTCCGACGCCGGAGGTCTGGCGGTTCCACCACCCGCAGAAGGGCGACTACGCCGTCCAGGTCCACGGCGGCCTGCAGGCCAACAACGCCGAGGCGCTGGCCCCGGCCTTGAGGGCAGGCCTCGGTCTCGCGTTGCAACCGGAGTTCATCGTCTGGCGCGAGCTCGCCGCGGGAGACCTGGTCGAGGCCCTCGCCGACTGGGCGGTGGCGCCGATCTCGCTCAACCTGGTGACACCGCCGGGCGGCCTTCGCCCCAGCCGGGTCACGGCGCTGATCGACTATCTGGTCCGCCGGCTTTCCGCCGAACCCTGGGCCGACTCCGGCCGCCTTTGAGCGCGGCCTATCCTCACGGCTTTGACGCCGGGTCGGCCTTGAGGGAGGCGAGGTCCACCGGCAGGGAGACATGCTCGTGCACGATAAGCCACTTGCCGTTCTTCTTGCGGTAGACGTCGGTCACGCGAACGGTAAGGTCCGACGCGGCCCCCTTGGTGTCGACACCCGACACGTGCTGGATGCTGTGGCCGTAGCCGATGTTCCCGTCGGTCGACACCACCAGGTCGGTCATCTCGAACTTGATCGGCCCCTTGAACCCGGCGAAGGTCTCCTTCCAGTCCTCCCGATAGGCGGCGGCGCCCACATATTGGCGAGGCGGCACGAGATCGAAAACGAAGACGTCCGGCGCGTAGACCTGCATGATCGCGTCGACGTCCTTGGCGGCGAACGCCTTGCCGAAACGGCTTTCCAGGGCCCTCAGCTGGGCCTGGTCCGACGCCTGCGCCGCGGCGACGACGGGCGCCGCCCAGCCGGCGACGGCGATGACGGCCGCGATAGCGGCGGCGAGATTATTCATCATTAGAGTCCTCCCCGTGGGTTCCGCCGTTCGGAACGCCAATGCCGAGCTTAGGACGCACAGGACCGCCGTCAAGACGCTGGCGGACGCCGGGGAAACCGGACTATGGCGACAGTCGATGACCCCGTCTCACGCGATCCTGTCGGTCGAGGGCGTGTGCAAGTCCTACGGGGCGTTGCGCGCGGTGGACGGCGTCACGTTCCAGGTCGCGCCGGGCGAGATCGTCGGGCTGCTGGGGCCGAACGGGGCAGGCAAGACCACCACCATCAACATGATCCTGGGGGTGCTGGCGCCGACCGCCGGACGGATCGAGATCGAGGGGATCGACCTGGCCGTCCAGCGCAGCCGGGCGCTGGGAAAGACCAACTTCGCCGCCGTCTATGCGCCGCTGCCCGGCAATCTGACGGTGGAGCAGAACCTTCGGGTGTTCGGCCTGCTCTATGGGGTCGCGCGGCTTTCCGAGCGGATCGACGAGCTGCTGGCGGCCTATGACCTGGAGCGGTTCCGCAAGACCAAGGCGGGGGTGCTGTCATCGGGCGAGCAGACGCGGCTCAGCCTCGCCAAGGCGATGCTGAACCGCCCTCGGCTGCTGCTGCTCGACGAGCCGACCGCCTCGATCGATCCCTCCAGCGCCCGGGACATCCGCGCCGGCATCGCCGATTTCGTCGAGGCCGGCCACTGCGGCGTCCTGTGGACCAGCCACAACATGGTCGAGGTGGAGGCGGTGTGCGACCGGGTGCTGTTCCTCTCGCGCGGGAAGATCCTGCTGGAGGGCGATCCCAAGACGTTGCCGCGCGAGCACGGGGCGGCGAGCCTGGACGACCTGTTCGTCCAGGTGGCGCACGAGTCGATACGAGAGGGGGCGGAGGCGAAATGACCGGTTCGCGCGTCGCCGCCATCGTGCTGCGCCAGATCTACCTGATGCGCGGCAGCCCGCAGCGGGTGCTGCCGATCTTCGCCTGGGTGGCGGTGGACATCCTGCTGTGGGGCTTCATTACCCGCTACCTGAACGCCGTCGGCCGGCCCGGCTTCAACTTCGTCCCGGCCCTGCTGGGCGCGGTGCTGCTGTGGGACTTCCTGACCCGGGTCATGCAGGGGGTGACCATGGCCTTCTTCGAGGACGTCTGGTCGCGCAACTTCCTGAACTTCTTCGCCACGCCCCTGCGCATCTCCGAGTACCTGGCCGGCCTGGTGGCGACGGGCGTGGCGACCAGCCTGGTGGCGCTGGTGGTCATGCTCGCGCTGGCCTGGGCGGCCTTCGGCCTGTCGTTCGCCGGCTATGGCCTGGCGCTGGCGCCCTTCCTGATGGTGCTGTTCCTGACCGGCATTGCCCTGGGGATCACCGGCGCCTCGATCGTGCTGCGGCTGGGGCCCGCCTCGGAGTGGCTGATCTGGCCGATCCCGACCCTGGTCTCGCCCTTTGTCGGCGTCTTCTACCCGGTCACCATCCTTCCCGAGTGGATGCGGTGGGTCTCCGCCGTCCTGCCGCCGACCTATGTGTTCGAGGGGTTGCGCGCCGTCGTCGCCGGGAAGCCGGCGCCCTGGGACCGGCTGGTGATCGGGCTTGGCCTCGCCATCGCCTTCGTCGTCCTGGCGTGCGCGGCATTCGCCGCCGTCTACCGCTACGCGATCCGCACCGGCCTGATCGCCCGCTACAGCGCCGAGACGGTGAGCTGAGCGGCTACTCGCTCGGGCTCTCACCCGGCGTCTGGGGCCCCGGGATCGGCGCCGCGCGCGGGCGCCATCCAGGTGATGAGGTCCCAGCCATTGCGGATGCCCAAGAGCAGAAGCGCGACCAGCAGCACCGCCATCGCATGCGCCGACCAAACGGCCCGGCCCCAGAGCGCGACCGCTACGACGAGGAGCGCGGCGTAGAGCGCCGTGGGCGCAACCCCGTAGAGCCAGAAGTCCGACCAGTGCGGCGGCTCCGCCCCGGGCGTGCGCCGCGCCATGCCGATGCAGGCCCAGATCCCGTTGCCGAGCCCGGTCAGGGCGGCGGCGCCGACAACAACCACCCTAGCCGCGAGCCCCAGCCGCGGGGCGACGGCCAGGGCGCTGATCGACAGCACGACAGCGAAGTGGAGCACGGTCGGCGTCAGGTAGATGCTGACCGCGCGCAGCATCCGCGACCGGTCCCGGCGCTCGGTGAGGGTCACCACCACGAACAGCAGGCCGGTGAGGGTCGCCGCCGCTGACCCGGTTATCTGAAAGAAGCTGTCCCAGCCCTGAAACATGCCTCATCCCCCCTGGCGAGACGTGCGCAGCCCGTCCATGAGGATGTCGATCAGGCGACGGGCGCTTGCTTCCCAGCCGGGACCGCTGGCGCCGTAGGTGAAGCCGACCATGGCGCGCATGATGTCCGTGGGATCGGCGTCCGGCCGTATATCGCCAGCGGCGCGGGCGCGGTCCACCAAGAGCGTGATGGCGTCGATGATTCTCAGCCCCGAAGAGGCGTAGATTTCGCCGGACATCGAGCCCAGGGCCGAGGCGACGAGCTTCTTGGTGGCCATATAGTCGACGAGGAGGCGCATCCATTCGTGGAGGGCCTCGCCCGGGGCCGAGGAGGTCAGCAGGCGGCCCGCCGCATCGGCCATCTGCTGGACCTCGCGGCGATAGACCGCCGCGATGATGGCGTCGCGGGTGGGAAAGTGGCGGTAGAGGGTGCCGATGCCGACGCCGGCGCGGCGGGCGATCTCCTCCAGGCTGACCTCGGCGCCGGCGTCGGCGAAGGCCGCCTTGGCCGCGTCGACCAGCCGCTCGCGGTTGCGCTGGGCGTCGGCGCGGGGCTTGCGGGCGGGCCGCTCCTCAGCCTTGACGGTCACGAACGAACCCTTTCGATTTTTGGCCTTGCAAAGCGGAGGATGCCTCCGTATATAAATCGGAGACACCCTCCGTTTACACCTTCCCCGACCGGGTGGCAAACGACGCCGCCGCTGGGACGCCAGTTCAGACCGCGACCAATCCCGGCCGCGGAAGACGAGCCTGACAGGAGAGACGATCATGGCAGAGACCCTCACCGCCAAGAAATTCGGCGAAACCTCCACCACTGACGAGGTGCTCGAGGGGGTGGACCTCAGCGGCAAGCGTATCCTGGTGACCGGGGTATCGGCCGGCCTCGGGGTGGAGACGGCGCGCGCCCTCGCCGCCCACGGCGCCTGGGTGGTCGGCGCGGCGCGCGACCTCAAAAAGGCAAAGACGGCCACCGAGGCGGTCCGTGCCGGCGCCAGGAACGGCGGCGGACTCGAGCTGGTGGAGCTGGACCTGGCGTCGCTGGCCAGCGTGCGGGCCTGCGCCGACGCCCTGGTCGCGGCCGGCAAGCCCTTCGACGTGGTGATCGCCAACGCCGGCGTCATGGCCTGTCCCAAGGGGACCACTTCGGATGGCTTCGAGACCCAGTTCGGCACCAACCACCTGGGCCATTTCGTGCTGGTCAACCGGGTCGCCTCGCTGATGAAGCCCGGATCGAGGCTGGTGAACCTGTCGTCGGCCGGCCACCGGTTCGCCGACGTCGACCTGGAGGATCCCAACTTCGAGCACACGCCCTATGAGGAGTTCGTCGCCTACGGCCGCTCCAAGACCGCCAACGTGCTGTTCGCCGTCGAGTTCGACCGCCGGCACAAGGCTGAGGGCGTGCGCGCGACCGCCGTGCACCCGGGCGGCATACACACCGAACTCGGCCGCCACATGACCCCTGAAGTGATGGAGCGGATGGTGGCCAACATCAACGCCAGCCAGCCTCCGGGCGCGGCCCCCTTCACCTTCAAGACCATCCCGCAGGGCGCCGCGACCTCGGTGTGGGCGGCGGTCGCAGCCCCGGCCGAGGAGATTGGGGCGCAGTTCTGCGAGGACTGCCATGTGGCCGAGATCATCGACGATCCCGCCTTCCGCGGCGGCGTGCGCCCCTACGCCCTCGATGGCGAACACGCCAAGGCTCTGTGGGCGAAGAGCGAAGAGATGGTCGGCGAGCGGTTCTGAACATGGCCGAAGCGCGGCGGCGTCCCCATATGAGGTCGAGGTTCGGGATCGGAGGGGCCAAGCCATGGACATGACCACCGAGCGGGTCCGCCTTCACTATGAGGCGGCCGTGGGCGATGCGGACGACCGGGATTCGGAACTCCTGCGGTTCCTGGACAACCTCGACGAGGGTGCAGTCACCGCCGCGCAGCTGGGAAATTTCGACCAGTTCCACGTCGGCGGCCTCGCGGCCACGGTCGCGTTCAGCCAACTCCTCGCCATCGCGCCGGAGGCGGACGTCCTCGACGCAGGCTCGGGCCTGGGCGGACCCTCGCGATATATGGCCCAGACCTATGGCTGCCGGGTAAGCGGCGTCGACCTGGCCCCCACCTACGTCGCCATCGCACGCCTGCTGGCCGACCGCGCCGGCCTAAGCCGCGTGCTGCAGTATGAGGTGGGGGACCTGCTCGCCCTGCCGTTCCCCGACGCGCGCTTCGACGCCGCCTACACCCAGCACGTGGTGATGAACATCGGCGACCGGGATCAGGCGTACCGGGAAATCCGACGGGTGCTGAAGCCCGGCGGCGTGTTCGCCTTCTATGACGTGCTCGCGGCCGACGGCAAACCCGAGCCGCTCTATCCGACGCCCTGGGCCGAGACCGCGGAGACCAGCGTCCTGCTGGATGAGGTCGAAACGAGAGCGGCCCTGGCGCGCAGCGGACTGGCGCCGACGCTGTGGAACGATGTGACCGGCGACGCAATGGCCTGGTTTGGGGCGCAGAAGGCCCTTTCCTCGCCTGCGCCGACGCTGGCGGCCGTGATGGGGCCTCGCTTCGGACAGATGGCCGCCAACCTCGCCCGCAATCTCGCCGAGGGCCGGCTTCGGCTCGTTATGGCGCGCTGCGAAACAGCTTGAACTCGCCTCCGGAGCCCCATTCGACGGGAAATTAGAATATAAGGCGCTCCTGATCCGGCGGCGACGCCGGCTCGAACGGGGAGAGGCGCCATGAAATCCCTCCTGCTCGGCGCAGCCGGCGCCATGGCGATGCTCATGGCCTCCGCCGTGGCGGCCGCCCCGCCGCCGACCGACGGCTACCTCAACCTGGCGCCGCTCGGCTACGCCACTCCGCCCGCGCCGACCGATCCCCTGGCCCTGGAGCTCGACCTGGTCCAGGTCCGCGCCGCCCATCCCTCCCCGACGGCCATCCAGTGGCAGGAGGCGGCGTCCGACGCCGACGCCTACAACGCTCCGGACATCGTACGGCGCTTCGACGACGCGACGGGCGAGCTGCTCTACGAGGCGGACCGGCCGCTGCTGGTGGCCATGCTTCGCAGGATCATCATCGACACCGGCGCCTATGCGGGCGAGGTCAAGGCGGTGAATCCGCGCCCGAGACCCTACGTCGAGGATCCCTCGATCACCCCGTGCAACACCCACTTCCTGGCCGGCTCGGAACAGCGGTCCTATCCTTCCGGCCACGCAATGAACGGCTATGTGGTGGCGCTCGTCCTGGCCGACGTCTTCCCGGCCCGCCGCCAGCCGATCCTGGCCCGCGGCGCGCGCTATGGCGACAACCGGGTGGCGTGCGGCGTGCACCACCCCACCGACGTGGAGGCGGGCCGCCTGCTCGGGGTCGCCTATTACCACAGGCTGAGCGCCCTCCCCGCCTTCGAGGACGACCTCAGGTGCGCCGAGGCCGAGGAGGCGCTGGCGACCTCGAAGACTCAGATGCCGGCGGCCTGCGCCGGCCGCCGTCTCACGATCATGAAGTCGCTGGCGGCGCCCAAGGCCACGACTCCGAACGCCGCCAACCTGTTCTAGTCATCACGCTTCAGCGAGGCCCCCAGGGCGTCCAGCAGGAAGCCGGTGCCGTGTTCGCGGGAGCCGGCGTCGTCGTAGCCGTCGAGGAAGGCGCCCTGTTCGGTGACCTTCAGGGTGGTGCGCCCGCCCTTGGCCTCCAGCTGCATGGTCGCCAACGAGACCGAGATCTTGCGGTCGTCCAGATGCATCTCATAGGCGTAGACCAGCCGCTCGTTCGGGATGACGTCGAAGTAAGTCGCATCGAAAGTTGAGACCACCCCGCCCTCCCAGCGGCCCTTGAGTCGCTCGCGGCCGCCGGGACGCACGTCCATCTCGCGCTCGAGCAGCTCCCAGGATCCCTCCGCGCCGCCGAACCACTTCTGCTTGGCGCCCTCGTCGGTGAGCGCCCGCCAGACCCGGCGGGCCGTCGCCTCGTAGGTGCGCTCCAGGTGGAACGTGGCGTGGACCACCGACCGGGCCGGGACGTCCCCGCCACCCTGCAGCTGGACGACCAGGTGCTCCAGCTTGTCCAGGGTGGTGCGCCAGCCCTCCGACGCGCCGGCCACCATGGGCGCGGCCATGGCGGGATCGATGAACGTATAGGTCTGGGTCACGTCGACGCGCGTGCCGGCGAGGGCCTCGGAGAAGTCGACCTCGGTGTAGGCGCGGAACAGCGGCCGGCCGGCGCCGTCGTCGGCATGCATGTCGATGACCAGGCGGGTGACCGGCTTGAATTCGACGAAGACGCCGCGCGACCAGTGCTCCTCCCCCGTGGGCGAGCGCATGCAGACCTCGAACGCGCCGCCGACGCGCATTTCGACCTTGGCGTCGGGGACGGTGTAGGTCTCCGGGCTGAACCAGCGCTTGACATGCTCGGCGGTGGTCCAGGCCTTGAACACAGTCTCCGGCCGGGCGTGGAACACGCGCGATATCCGGAGTGGCGGCGGTTGGGCCACGGCCGCGTCCGTCTTCACCACGGTGGTTTCAGTCATCACGATCTCCTTCGCTCTCCAGGGATTTCAGGTACTCGCCCAGGCGGTCGAGGCGGTGTTCCCACTCGATCCGCCGCTCATTGATCCAGCGCTCGGCCCGGCTGAGCGAACTGGTGTCGAGGGTGCAGGTGCGCACCCGACCGACTTTTTCCGACCGCACCAGGCCCGCCGCCTCCAGCACCCCGAGGTGCTGCATGGCCGCCGGCAGCGACATCGGCAGCGGCCGCGCCAGATCGCTGACCGGCGCCGGCCCGCGGCTGAGGCGCTCGACCATGGCCCGCCGCGCGGGGTCGGCGAGGGCGTGGAACATGCGGTCGAGGTCGGCCGATTGGTTAAGCATACCCTTAAGTATCACCGCGCGGACAGTTAGGCAATAGGTTTAGTGATAGGGCTGCCCAACTCCGATGGGGGTGTTCAGCGGCTCGACTAAATCGCCTCATGCTCTAGCATGGGCCTCGCCGGGCGCCCGGTTGGTCCGGGAGCTGGGGTTTGGAAGAGATCGCCACCGTCTCGCGCGAAGGGGGCCTGCACCGGGACCTCGGCAAGGGCCAGGTGATCATGATCAGCCTGGGCGGGGCGATCGGCACGACCCTGTTCCTGAGCAGCGGGGTCGCCCTCGGCTATGCCGGGCCTTCGGTGCTGGTCAGCTACGCCATCGCCGGCTTCATCGCCGTGGTGATGGTGTTCAGCCTGTCGGAGATGGCGGTGGTCCACCCGGCCGCCGGGTCGTTCGGGACCTACGCCGAGACCTATCTCAACCCCTGGGCCGGCTTCGTGGTGCGCTACACCTACTGGGCCGCCCAGGTGATCGCCACCGGCTTCGAGGCGGTGGCCGCCGGCATCTACATGACCTGGTGGTTTCCGGCCTCGCCGGTGTGGCCGTGGTCTTTGGGCTTCGCCACCATCGTGCTGGTGGTCAATGCCCGGTCGGTAGCCAGTTTCGGGACGGTGGAATACTGGTTCTCGTTCATCAAGGTCACCGCGATCGTCCTCTTCATCATCCTGGGCCTGGCGCAGCTGACGGGCGTCGGGGCCCCTGCAGTGGGCCTGCGCAACCTCTACGCCCTGCCCGGCGGCTTCTTCCCGCACGGCGCGGGCGGGACCTGGATGGCGGTGATCCTGGGGCTGCTGTCGTTCGTGGGCATCGAGGTGATCGCGGTGACCTCGGGCGAGGCCGCGAACCCGAAGACCACCATCCCCGCCGCCCTGCGCACCACGGCCTTGCGGATCTTCCTGTTCTACGTATTGGCCCTGGGCGTCGTGGCGGCCCTGATCCCGTGGACCCAGACGGGCGGCGGCGTGACGGTCACCGAGAGCCCGTTCGTCAAGGTGCTCGCGCGCAGCGGCGTCCCACAGGCGGCCGGGATCATGAATTTCGTGATCGTCAGCGCCGCCCTCTCGGGCATGAACACCAATGTCTACCTCTGCTCGCGCATGCTGTTCTCCCTCTCCCGCGGCGGCTACGCCCCGCGCATCCTGGGCCGGCTGAGCAAGGCGGGCAGCCCCGTGGCGGCGACGATGCTGTCGGGCGCCTGCATCCTGATGGCGGCCGGCCTCGCGAAGTTCACGCCCAAGGCCTACAGCTACCTGCAGGGCGTGGCGCTGTTCGGGGCGATCATCGTCTGGGTGCTGATCCTGGTCAGTCACATCGCCTTCCGGCGCGTCCACCGCGCCGCGGACCTACCGGTGCGCATGCCGCTGTTCCCGGTCATGCAGATCACCGGCCTGGCGCTGCTCGGCGCGCTCCTGGTCACCATGGGACTGGACAAGAACTGGACCCTGTCCTGGCGGGTCGGCGTCCCGTGGCTGGTGATGCTCACCCTCGCCTATTTCCTATGGAAGCGAACGGCGCGAGTCGCGCCTGGGGCCGCCCTAAGCCCGGCCGCCCCACACGCCGCGGGGGCTGTTCATGACTGAAACGGTACGCCTGCCGACCGCCGCCGAGGTCGACGCCGCCCGCGCCAACATCGCCGGCGTCGCCCGGCGCACGCCGCTCTGGCGGCTGGACGCGGAGGTCCCGGGGACGCGCATCCACCTCAAACTCGAAAACCTGCAGCCGCTGGGCTCGTTCAAGATTCGCGCCGCGCTCAACGCAATCAAGACCGCGGACGCCGAGGCGGTGCGCGGCGGTGTGGTCTCCGCCAGCGCCGGCAACTTCGGCCAGGGCCTCGCCTGGGCGGCGCGGGAGATGGGCGCGCCGACCACCATCGTCGTGCCGGACGGCTCGGCCGCGACCAAGGCGGCGGCGCTCGAGGGGCTCGGCGCGAAGGTGATCCGCGTCCCCTTCGACGACTGGTGGCAGGTGCTGACCACCCGGCGGTTTGACGGCGTGGACGGGCTCTTCTTCCATCCCGTGGCCGAATCCGCGGTGGTGGCCGGCAACGCCACCATCGGGGCGGAGATCGTGGAAGATCTGGCGGACATCGACACGGTGATCGTCCCTTTCGGGGGCGGCGGGCTGGTCAGCGGCATCGGCTCGGTGATGCGGCGGCTGAAGCCCGGAACCCGGATGGTGGTGGTCGAGTCCCAGGCCTCGCAACCGGCCGCCGCGGCGCTGGCGGCGGGCCGCCCGACCAAGGTCCGGCACGACCAGAGCTTCGTCGACGGCATGGGCAGCAGTATCGTACTGGAAGAGATGTGGCCCCTGGTCCGCCAAAGCGTGGACGAGGCGCTGTGCGTCTCCTTCGCCGAGATCGCCGCCGCGATCCGCCTGCTGGCCGCCAGGCACCACGTCATCGCCGAGGGCGCGGGCGCCGCCGCCGTGGCCGCCGCGCTCTCGGGCCGCGCGGGCCAGGGCGACATCGTCTGCATCATCTCGGGCGGCAATATCGACGCCTCGAATCTGGGGCCGATCCTGAACGGCGAGGACCCTTTCTAGAGATGATCGAAGCGAGCGAGCTCAGGCGGATCATCTTCGGGTGCGGGAACTTCGGCGGGATAGGCTCGTCGCCCGCCCTGCGGGACAAGGGCGACGCCGCGCCCACCGCCATGGCGCTGCTGGACCACGCCCGGGCGCTGGGCCTGACGCGGTTCGACACCGCCAACACCTATGGCGGCGGCGCGAGCGAGGCCCTGCTCGGCGAGTGGCTGGCCCGCCAGGACCGGGCCTTCCGCGCCGGGATCGAGGTCGCCACCAAGGTCGGCAATCCGGTCGGCTGTCCGCCCGGCGACCGGCCCCTGAGCCGCGTCCAGGTGGCCTTCCACCTGGACGAGTCGCTGCGTCGCCTGGGCGTCGAGCGCATCGATCTCTATTACCTGCACGAGTTCGACCCCTCCACGCCGCTGGAGGAGACGCTGGAGGCGCTGGGCAGGGCGCTCACGGCTGGGAAAATCGCCGCCTTCGGCGTCTCCAACGCAACGGCCGGCGACCTCGAGCCGGTTCTGGCGCTGACGGACGGAGCCCTGCGCCGTGCCTTCACCCACGTCCAGAACGAGTTCAACCGGCTCGAGACAGGCGACCTCGCGGAGGTGATCCCGCTGGTCCAGGCCTACGGGCTGCGCTACTCGGCCTTCAGTCCCCTCTCCGGCGGCCTGCTGACGGGAAAATACGTATACGGACGATCAGCCGCGGCCGGCACGCGCCTCGGCGACGCGCCGGGCTTCTACGACCACCGGCTGACGCCCGCGACCTTCGAGGCCATAGCCGAGCTGGAGGGCCGCGCCGCCGAGCGGGGATGGACCGTGCCTGGCGCGGCGCTGCGTTTCGTCCTCGATACGCCGGGGGTGGATTCCCTGATCATCGCCCCACGGACCGCCGCGCAGTTGGCGGCCTACGGGATCGCACGCCCGTAGCCCATCTTCGGCATTGCGCCCTCAGCCCCGCCCGCTAGATTGATCCGGCGGGGCGGGCCGCGCTCTTCGGAGGAGGACTTCGATGGCGGACACTGTAGAGCGCCCGACGACGGGCATCACGCCGTTCCTGGCGATCGGCAGCGGGCGGGCCGAAGAGGCGCTGGCGTTCTACGAACGGGCCTTCGGGGCCCAGGTGATCGAGCGCAACGTCGCCCAGGACGGGCGACGATTGATGCAGGCCAGCGCCAAGATCAACGGCGGCTGGATCATGCTCTCCGACGACTTCCCGGAAATGGGTTTCACCGCCCCGGCGCCGGGCGCGGTGACGATGCACCTGCAGGTCGACGACGCTGACATCTGGTGGCGGCGCGCCCTCGACGCCGGCGCCACGGTGGCCATGGAGATCGGCGACCAGTTCTGGGGCGATCGCTACGGCCAGCTGAAGGATCCGTTCGGCCACAGCTGGTCCGTCGGCTCGCCCATCAAGCCCCGCGCCGGCTGAACCTGCCGGGGCCGGCGGTCACCGGCGTTAGACCTGCGCGCCGAAGCGGCTCGCCAGCTCGCGGCGCCCTAGCGGTGTGACGCTGAGCGCGCGGCTGTCGAGGTCCTGTTCCAGCCAGCGACGGCGCAACGCGAGGCTCACCTGGGCCGCGCCCAGAGCGCCGCCCAGGTGCGGCCGGCGCTCGCTCCAGTCGAGGCAGGCGCAGGCGAAGCGGCGGCGCTGGGCGCGCACGGCGGCCATGTCGAGCCCCAGCGCCTCAAACGCGGTGGCGGCGGGGGGCGTGACCTCATAGCGTCCAGGAGGATCGCCGGGCGCCGGCGTCAGCCACTCCAGCGCCTGCAGCCGGTCGTGGAGGGCCACGCCCACGGCGCCAGCCATGTGGTCATAGCAGGTCCTCGCCGCCCTCAGGCGACGCGGCGTGTTGGGCGTGAAGGCGACCTTGGATCCCGCCAGCACGTTGAGGCTCTCGAGGACGGCGGCCACATCGGGCCCGTCCAGGCGGTAGAAGCGGTGCTTACCCTGGGCGACAACATCGACCAGGGCCGCCGCCTTCAGCCGGCCGAGGTGGGTGCTGGCGGTGGGCGCGCCGACGTCGGCGATGATCGCGAGCTCCGTGCTGGTCCGGGCGTGGCCGTCCATCAGGGCGTAGAGCATCCTCGCGCGCGCCGGCTCGCCGATCGCCGCCGCGATGGCGGCGACTCTCACATCGTCGTGATCCTCGTCATCCACAATGTGTTGTATGTCGAAGTATTGATTGCGGGCAACCGCTATCCCGCGGCCTCCGACACCAGGAGCCGCCCGAGGCCCATCACCTGTTTCATCCGCTATCAGATCGATCCGTTTCAGAGCGACGCCTTTCGGGACTATGCGACGGCGCGGGGCCGCATCATTCCGCGCTGCGGCGGCCACCTGGTCGGCTATTTCCTCCCCTGAGAAGGAACCAACGACGTCGCCTGGGGACTGATCGCCTTCGACAGCCTGGCTGTGTGGTCCCGGAATGAGCGGGCGCGGGTCGATCTTGAAGACTGACGGGTCTTTGGTCCAGGCTTCGCAGATGACCTGGTAGGGCGTTCGCCACCTCGGGCCTTTCAGGTGCGTGGCGAAGTTGTAGGTTGCGAGGACTTCCTGGCCTTCCTGCAAAAGTCCCTTGTCACCTTGAATTCAATGGGTGTCTTACTCAGAAAGGCGCCCGGATAATCCAAGAACACCCGCGTCACGGCAGGCTTCGGTCAGATCGAACTGTCGCGGCCGGCCGGACTTCGTCATCTTGGGGCGTTCCATTCAAGCGTCCTCTTTATGGGCCGCGGGTTCGAATCCCGAGCAAAAGCGCGGCGACTTGATTGGGCCGCAGCACGATGATCAAGACACCGGCGATGGCCACAGCAGCGCCGATCGCCATCCGCGCGTCGAAACGGTCATGGGTGATCAGCACGCCCAAGCCGATGGTGGCCAGCGGCGTTATGAGCGTCAGCGCCGAGACCAGATTGGCCTCATAGCGCTGGATCAGGCCGTAGTAGAGCGTGTGCGCCGCGACCGATACCGCCAGAGCTGAATAGACGACCGCGGCGAGGAAAGGCCAGCCCGCCACGAGCCCCGCGCGCATTTGGCCAGGCTCCAGCATCGCGGACAAGATCGACAGGGGCGCGAACGACGCCAGACCGACCCAGGCCTGGAACTGTAGCGGTCGCACCCCCTCCATCTGTTTCATCAACACCGCGCCGAACGAGTTGACGATAGCGCCGGCCAGCATGAACCACAGCCCTGGCGAAACCGCGAACCCGTGCGGATCATACATCACCACCAATACGCCCAGGAGAGTCAGCGCGACGCCGATACCGCGCCGCCAACGCACCCGCTCGCCCAAGAGCGCCATCGACAGCAGCGTCGTGCAGGGGGCGCCAGCTTGGCTGACCACTGCCGCCGCGGAGGGCGTCGAGGTCTTTAGACCGACGAACAGCAGCGCAAAACCGCCCGCGCCCATGAAAAGCGCCACCGCTATGAGCCGCCAGCGTGGCCGCGGCATGGGCAGCAGCCACGGTGAAACCAGGAACGCGACCAACGCGAAACGCAACGCGGCATAGAACAGCGGCGGCACGTTCATGTCGCTCACCACGATCTTGCTGAGGATGTTGCTCGACGCCCAGACCACACAGACGAATACGAGAAGGGCGAAATCGCGCAGAGCCATGCCAGACCTTGAACAGGATGCGCCGGTTCACGTGAGCGCGAGACGCGAAACAAGTTTCTTGCCGATCAAGCGTCACCTCGCCCCGCCTCCACCGGGCGACTAGCGACCTGCCGGTTCTAGGCTCGGTTTCTCGAATGGCGATGGCGAGGGTGTGCAGCCTCCCGCCCACTCCGACTAGATGGAATAATCTGGAAGAATTATCCGTAATGATGCACATTCAGGCGCCCTCACGTAACCGGGGCAAATTCCCGTGCGGGCTAAGCGGCGGCCAACGTGACGAGGTGGGGTAGGCTGGGCACGGCTGGCGCAGTTGGAACGCCGATGCGATCGCCGAGGAAGCGGTAGAACGAGACATCG
>JAQGIW010000308.1 GCA_028290905.1 Caulobacteraceae bacterium
ATCGTCATCTATATCGCCTTCACCTTCGGCATCTCGAACTGGCGCATCAAGCATCGCCGGACGCTCAACGACGCCGACTCCCGCGCCGCCGGCCTCGCCGTCGACGCCCTGATGAACTACGAGACGATCAAGACCTTCGGGGCCGAGGGCAGGGTGGTGGGTCAGTACGATCAGGCCCTCACCGACTACGCCCGCGCCGCGATCCAGGCCAACACCTCCCTGCAGCTGCTCAACGGCGTCCAGACGGTGGTGCTCAACCTGGGGCTGGTGCTGATCACCCTGCTGGCAGGGATGGAGGTCCTCGCCGGCCGGATGAGCCTGGGCGGGGTCACCGCCTGCATCCTCATCCTGCAGCAGGTCTACGGGCCCCTGTTCAGCCTGGGCATGAACTACCGCGAGATCCGCCAGGCCTTCATCGACATGGAGCAGATGCTCGACCTGCGCGGCCTCGCGCCGGACATCGTGGACGCTCCCGACTCCCGCCCGCTGCCGCCGGCCTCCGAGCGCGGTGCGGAGCTCACCTTCGCCGGGGTCGGATTCCGGCACACCGCCCGCAGCGTCGGCCTCGACGAGGTCAGCTTCGTCATCGCGCCCGGAACGACCACCGCCCTGGTCGGTCCATCCGGAGCGGGCAAGACCACCATCGTGCGGCTCTCCCTGCGCCTGCTGGATCCCCAGGCCGGTGCGGTGCTGATCGACGGCATGGACCTGCGGCGCGTGAGCCAGGCCTCGCTGCGCCGGGCGGTCGCCCTGGTGCCGCAGGACGTCGCCCTCTTCAACGACACCCTGTGGGCCAACATCGCCTTCGCCAATCCGGAGGCCAGTTCGGAGGCGGTTTGGGCCGCCTCCGAGGCGGCCGAGCTCGCCGCCTTCATCGAGGCCCTGCCGCACAAGATGCAGACCATGGTCGGCGAGCGCGGGCTGAAGCTGTCGGGCGGCGAGCGCCAGCGCGTGGGCCTGGCCCGCGCCCTGCTGGCGAACCCGCGGCTTCTGGTGCTGGACGAGGCGACCAGCGCCCTGGACGGCCCGACCGAGGCGGCGATCCAGGCCACGCTGCGCAAGGTGCGGACAGGCCGCACCACGCTGGTCGTCGCCCATCGGCTCTCCACCATCGTCGACGCCGACCAGATCCTGGTCATCCGCCGGGGCCGCATCGTCGAGCGCGGGGATCACGACTCGCTGCTCGCCAACGGCGGCGAGTACGCCGCCCTGTGGCGTCGCCAGACGCGCGCCCAGGATCCCTCCGCCGCCCGCGCCGCCCTCTCCGCCGCCGCGGAGTGAAGCGGTCGAAGGCTCCAATCGCGGTTGCCGATCAACCTCGAAGACGTTATGTGTATGATCCCTCACAGGGGTACACATCATGCGAACCAATATCGTCATCGACGACGCCCTCATGGCCGACACGCTCAAGGCGACGGGGCTGAAAACCAAGCGCGAGGCCGTGGAACTGGGCCTGCGAACGCTGCTGCGCCTGCGACGCCAGCAGGAAATCCGCCAGTTCCGGGGCAAGCTGGCCTGGGACGGCGATCTCGACGCCATGCGCTCGGATGGATGATCCTGGTCGATTCCAGTGTCTGGATCGACTATTTCCGTGGCGTTTCCACGCTCCAGACGGATCGGCTCGACGCCCTGCTGGGCGCCGAGCCGCTGGCGATCGGAGACGTCATCCTGACCGAGGTCCTGCAGGGCTTCGTCCATGAGCGGGCGTTCAATCAGGCGCTGGCGCTCCTGACCTCCCTGACTCTCGTCGAGGTGGGCGGGCAGGAGATCGCCATTCAGGCGGCGCGCAATTTCCGGACACTGCGCGTCCACGGCGTGACGGTTCGCAAGACCATCGACACCCTGATCGCGACCTGCTGCATCGAGAGCGGCCATGCGTTGCTCTACAGCGACCGCGACTTCGAACCTTTCGTCGAACATCTGGGACTCCAGTCGGCGCTGGCGTGACGCCAGCCTCCCAGAGCCCACCACCGTTGATGACCGTAGATGCGGTGGCCAGCCCGGCACGGGGAGGAGCGGCCCGCGCCGGAGGCGGCGGGCAGGTTAGGGCAGATCAGCGGCAGGATTTGGGCCTCTCCGGGCAGCATCCAGGCAGGACGTGGCAGGTCCGCGCGAAGGTCCAGGCTGGCGGGGGGCAGGACCGCGGCAGCGTTTGGCAGGTTCTTGGCAGGCGCCAGGCAGGTGTTCAGCAATCTATTCGGCCGCCGATCGGCATTGGAGTGCGGCAAGTCTTTCATATTCTTTGACTAAATTCGGCACCCCCGACGGGACATCCAGTTCCAACCGCCCGTGACGCGAATTGGGAGGGTATCTCTCGGACTGCCCGGAAGCGACGACGCGGGAGTCCGCCAGAGAGCCCCAAGCCGACGCGCCGAGCCGCTCCCCGCGGCGGCGCCGGGGGAGGGCCTTGCAAAATCGGCGTCGACCAGCGCGACTGCGATGGTTTCACAGTGAGAAAGAACGAGGAATATAATTGCATATTGAAACTCACGCGTCAATGCAAAAGCGTAGAAGAGCCCTGGGCTCGCGCCGGAATTGCCGCTCGGAGCGCGCCTACCCTAAACCGCAGACCAGGATAGGTATGCCGTGCTTTCGCCCCCGGAGACGTCAAGGCGGTACCCCCGGACGACCCAGCCAAGATGCCGGTCGCCGACGGACGACGACATCGCCCGCGCCAGATCGGCCGACGATCCGGTCACCGCACCGGACATGGCGAACGCGCCTCCTAGCGATTTCTTGCGCCCCGACGGCTCGTGAAAGCCGGCAACGCGCGGCCCGGCTTCGGCCTGGATGTTTGCACCCGGCGCGATGGCGAGAACGATCTGCGTGAGCCGGTCGGTTCGGCCCAGACCCTGCTCAAAAGTGATCGCCCCTGATCCCAAGGCCCTGAGGCGCGCTGTGGCCTGGGGTCGTGACGTGGCTCATCTCTGCCGTTGGAAAGCTCCGGTTTCGGCACGAAAGCCTCGCACGCGGTCCGGGGCGTCCTGCCGGCAACTCGCCCTCCGGTCCAGGCCGGGGCCTCCCAGGAAGCGGACGGCGCCAAGTACCGTTCGGGGTGGGGAGCGGAAGTCTGCCCGGCAGCCGCCGAAAGTCGCATAATGGCGCGAGGGTGACCCTAACGTTCGACATGGTTCTCCGCGGGCCCCAGCCGCCTGGACAGCCTTCACACGTCGTAGAGCCCGGCTTGATACTCATCCAGGACCTCGCGGAGCGCTTGAGCGCGAGTGCGAGCGGCGCGTTCGAGGTCGGCGAGGTCGGCGGGCGTGGCCAAACGGTGGCCATCCAGAACCTCGGCGGCCGCGTCGATCTCGGTCACGGCGCGGTTGAGCACCCAGACAAGCGCTGGGTCGCTGTCGCTTCCGCGATCTGCGAAGTGACGCGCGGTCTGACGGGCGGAAAGCACCGCCTCCAAGGCCAGGCCTTCGAACCTCTGGCCGCGCTTCAGGGGCCTCTTGCGGGCCGCCTCCGCGGCGTTGTTCAGCACCATAGCGCAGAGCTGAAGCACCCTGATGCGTGCGGCGCGCGCCGCGGCCGCGGCCTCCAGACGATCCTGACGGTCGCGCCGGCTAGCGCCCTGATCAATAACGACTGCGGCGAGGATCGCCCCTACAGACATAATCGCCTGGGCCCAGGCTGCGGCGCTCTCGCCATAGGGTCCGCCGGGGTCATGCGAACCCACCAGCGCCATCCAACCACCGGCCACCACCACGATGACAGCCAGGACCGTGGGTGTTCGCACGCTGCGGAGTGTCTGGCGGAGCGTCATCACCACGGCAAGCTGGCGCGATTCTCGTCGTTCAGCGAATTGTCGCCTTCCCGGCTCCAACCAGAGTTCCGCTCGTGTTTCGGTTTCTTGGACACCCCGCCTTCGGTCCCAGTCACACCACCTCGCTTGGCGGGTGTCCAAGAAACCTAAACAGCTGCCGTCGCCAGGACCGCTGCGAAAAGCTGCCGGTCCCGTCGCGGTCGCCGGTTTGCCGATGAGCCGACGTTCCCAACCGCCGCAGAGGGGGGAGAGCAGACATCCTGTCCTTGTCATGCTACTCCCGCCAGCCGCGTGTTCGCGGAGAGCCACGCACGGGGGACCGCTTCGGATGAGCCTACAGGTTCCGAAATTCGGGAACCCCCCACTACCCTGGAATCGTTTGCCTTGGCGGCTCAAGTTCTTGCGAGCGTCGGCTGTTATATTGTTTATCGGCGGTCTAAGCTGCATCACGACACTATTCGTTCTGCAATTCAAGGTATTCTCGTCCCCAAGAATCCCGATTGGCATCTATACTCATCCGGTGAGCTTCAAGGGAGACACATTCTATCTATCCGATCCATTCTTCAGAGTGTGGACTACGTTAAGTGTGACCTACCCGCCCCTATGGCTCGCGACCTTCTCGTTGATTCTTGCTGGCAACAACTTCGAGTATCGCATCAAGCGACGGCTGTGGGATGCGGAATTGGGGAGGCTGGTAGAGCGAACAAGCGGCCCTACCGAGCGCCTCGACTAGGTCCGCTCAGGGTCGCGTGCGGTCTCTAGCCCCGCGCCTGGAAGCGGACATCCACGCCGTGGCCCCACGTTCAGCCCGGAAGCGGACGCGGCGAACGGGCGAAGAGGGGGGAAAGCCGACTCGCTCGGCGGCAGTGCGAGCCCTCGTCGCACGCGAGCAGCGGCTCGGCGAGATCAGCGGCCGCACCCCCGTTGGGCTAGTGCATCGGCTCAGGCTGCTCCGCCGCTGGAGCGGCGGTGACGCCGTCGTCGCTGACGCTAAGCACCGCGCCCTCCAACTCGGCCGGAGCCGGGGGCTCGTAAATCGCCTCCAGCATTTCGAACATTTCCGGCGTCACATCCATGACGAAAGTTTCGCCCTTGGCGGTGTTGCGAACGGCGACGCGGGCGCGGCGGACCTCCTGCGGCGCTTCAACGAAGTGCCACCGCAGCGACAGGTCCTTCGCCTTCGCGATCTGACGAATGCGCTCGCGGTCAGCCCGCCGCATCGCGCCGATGTCGAGGACCACTGACGTCCCCGCGGCAAGCACGGCCTCGGCGGTGGACCAGATGAGCGCGTTGCAGCGCCCGAGGCGCTCCAGCATCCACGGGAACTCGATGGGCCCCTGAAGGTCCGCGCCGAACAGGCGCGCACCCCACTCGTCGAGGACGAAAGGGACCGCCCGCTCGCGGCCGGCCAAGGCGCGGGCGTAGGTGGTCTTGCCTGCAGCGCAGGGCCCGAAGATGACGTTGAGCGTGGCTGGCATGACTCCCACTTCCTCCCTTGAAGCTCGGGAGCACCGCGGTGGTTCATGCTCCTCCTGCGCAAGCAACGGCTCAGCTTGATCTTCGTTCCCGGATGAGCGGCCGAAGGTCCGCTCAGGGTCGCAAGCCGCTGGGAGCGCGATTCCGCAAACTCACCGTTCGTGCGGTTGCCAACCCGGTACGCCGGAAGGGGGAATTTCTGGAGCCATGCCAATTACCGCTCCTGGCGCGTAGCCGACGGCCCTTGGCCAAGCTGTCGCCTCGCGCAGCGCGCCCAGCCGCCGTTGCGTTGCGTCGGGGCCCATCGTTGCCGGTCCAAGCGGGGTAGCGCACTTCGGCCGCCTGCCCTTAACTGGCCGGCGAGGCAAGCGCGGAGGACTGTGTCGATGCGGGGCGTGCGGGTATTGGAGCTCAGCGACTCTATCGCTGGAGCCTATTGCACGCGCGTACTCGCGACGCTTGGCGCTGACATCGTGACCTTGGAGCCGGCAGATGGGTCGGCGCTTCGTCATCAGGGCCCGTGGATCCCGGATCCGGCCGATCACCCGGTGGATGAGCGAGGCCGTAGCGCCCTGCATCAGCACATGGACAGCGGAAAGCGCTCGGTCGTGGTCGGGGCTGAGGATCGCGACCGACTGATCCGTTGGGCGGACATCATCGTTTCAAGCTGCGATGGCGAGCCCGAGCGGTCATTTGCCCTGCACGACCGGATCGCCGCGCTGAACCCGGCGGCGGCACACGTGGTCGTGAGCGGATTCGGCCTCACGGGACCCTACGCGAGCTGGAAGCACAGTCCGCTGATCGATTGGGCATCCGGCGGCTTTCTCTACCTGACGGGCGAGGCGGGACGCGAGCCGCTGGGCCCAGGCAGTCCGGTGGCGGCATGCCTTGTCGGCGCCGCCGCGGCCATCGGGGCGATGGCCGCCTTCTTCGAACGCACCTGCACGGGCCTGGGGCAACTCGTCGACGTGGGCGCCATGGAATGCGGGGCGGCCGGTCATCAGTGGTCGCTCGTCATGTACACGCACACAGGGGTCGTGAAACGGCGGTGGGGGAGACTGCTCGGCGAAGCCTTCCACCCCATGGGCTTCTACCACTGCCGTGACGGCTGGGTCTGCATCGGCGCCGCTACGATGCAGCAGTGGGAAGGCTTCTGCCTCACCTTGGATGTGCCTGAGCTACTGGCCGACCAGCGCCTCTACGCGCCGCCCGAACGTTTCGAACGGGCCGCGGAGATCGACGCGGCGGTGCAGCCCTGGCTCGACCAACACGACGCCGCCGACGTGGTCGACCTGCTGCAGGCGGCGCGGGTCCCGGCCACCCGGCTGCAAGACTACACGCAGGTTCTCGCGGCCGAGCAGCTGAAGGTCCGCGAGGTCTGGGCCGACTTGCCTGGCGCGCGCGGCGGCAAGGTCCTGCGCGGTCCCTTCGCTCTCGGCGGCCTCGAACCTCCCGACCGGCCGGCGCCGCAACTCGGTGAGCACACCGCTGAAGTCCTCACGGAGCTCGAGGCGCCGGCGGGACCCGATCCTCATCCGCGGATCGATCTGGCGAAGAAGCGGGTCGCGGAGTTCACGGTCGCCTGGGCGGGGCCGCTGGCGGGGCGGTTCCTGGCCGACGTCGGCCTGGAGGTGATCAAGGTCGAGCTTCCTCTGGGCCGCGGGCCACGGACGGTCGCGCAAGCGCAACAGCCCTTCGAGTGGGCCGTGCTCCCGGACCCGCTCATCCGCGCGGCCGTATATCCCCAGGCGGAGCCCGGCGAGCGGTGCTGGAACCGCTCCGGCCTCATCAACAAGCTTAATCGTGGAAAACGGAGCCTCTGTCTCGACGCCAAGGCGAGCGGCGGAGAGGAGGTCCTGCACCGGCTGCTGGCGTCCGCCGACGTCGTCCTGAACAACTTCTCCCCCCGTGGCGCGGACTCCCTCGGGATCGACCGCGTATCCGTCGAAACGCGACAGCCGAATGCGGTCACCGTCGCGATGAGCGGCTATGGCCAGACTGGGCCAATGAGAGATTTCGGCGCCTACGGCCCGCTTCTCGAGGCGTTCGGCGGTCTCGACCAGGCCATCGGCTACGAGGGCGAGGGACCGATGCGGATCGGGATCGCCTACCCCGACGCCATCGGCGGGGCGCTGGGCGCCGCCGCCACGCTCGGCGCGATCTGGCGGCAGGCCGCACAGGGTGGCCCTGTTCACGTGGATCTCTCACAGCTCGAAGCCATGCTCTCCTTTGTCGGCGATGCGCTCGTCGCCACATCCGTGCACGGCGTCGCGCCGCCCCGCATCGGCAACCGCTCGCCCGATTACGCGCCCCACGGCGTCTATCGTTGCTCCGGTGACGACGACTGGGTCGCCATCGCTGTTCGTAGCGACCTCGAATGGCGAGCTCTCGTCGGCGTTGTCGGTGGCGCCGAGCTCTCGGCGTGCGCCGACCTCGCAACTCCCGCGCGGCTGGTGCAACGCCAGCGGCTCGACGCGGCGATCTCAGCCTGGAGCCGCGCGCGGACGGCCATCGAGGCGGCGGGCGCACTTCAAGCGGCGGGCGTACCCGCCTGCCCCGCGTTCACGAACCGCGATCTCGTCGAGAACGAACACTTGGCGGCGCGCAAGTTCATGGTCACCCTGGATCAGCGGGACGCCGGGCCGCAGCGGTTTCCGGGCTTCCCGATCCACTTCGGCCGACGGAGCGTCACGCTGAACGGCCCGCCTGGCCTTGGCGACGACAACGACCAGGTTCTACGGTCGCTTGGATTTACACCGCACGAGATCGCCGACCTGGCTCGCGCGAAGACTATCGCCGACAGTCCGCCCGCCGATTGATCGGACGGACCTTGATACTGGGCGCATGCGGGACAGGGCCCCGCCGAGCAAAATGAAACGGGAGAATGAAGCGATGGCGATGCAGATCCGGCGCGTGGTGAGCGGCGAGGTGGGAGGCAAGGCCAAGGTGGTGAGCGATGAGATCGTCACGGCCACCAGCCTCGACGGGACGAGCCAACTCGCCCTGATCTGGAGCGGGGATGAGGCGCCGCGCTTTCCCCTGAGCGGCGAGCAGCCGAAGACTCCAGTCTATTTCCCGACCCTGGGCGGCTATCGATTCGTCATCTTCACCGTGCCGCCCGAGGGCGAGGCCGCGGCGGCGCGGGCCCGCCCGACGCCCGAGGCCCAGGCCAGGAGCCTGGCCGATCTGGAGGCTCACATCGGAACGGGCCTGACCGATTGGATGGAGCCGGACCATCCAGGCATGCACACCACCGACACCATCGACTTCGAGGTGATCCTTTCCGGCGAGGTCTGGCTGGAGCTGGATGACGGCGAAGAGGTGCACCTCAAGGAAGGCGACACGTTTGTCCAGAACGGCACCCGCCACCGCTGGTTCAATCGCGGCAAGGTCCCGGCCAAAATCGCGGTGGTGCTTATCGGCGGGCATCCCAGGTAGGCGGAGGCCCTGGGGGCGAAGATGACAACCGCCTGCCCCATGTGCCAACGGGTGAACTGGTTGCGGATATTCTTTGAGTCAACACCGACACCATGGGATGGAGGGTGCGCGGCGAGCAATCCTTCGAACCGGGCGTGCCCGGGTGGCCAACCCCAACCGCCGCGAGGCGAGGCGCTTGAGCTATGTGGCGGCTCCTCGCCTCGCTCAGCGAATTTCCCCCACTCCTGCGGACGCAACCTTTTCGGAGGCTAGTTTCGTGAGATAGTTTCGGGAATCGAAAAGCCCCATAAGACGCCAGTTCCAGCGTCCGGCTCAAATCCTCCCGTTAACGGTCGTTTCTCGGAGCCGACGCCCGCACGCAATTTCGGCCGAAAAACCGACCTTCGGAGAGTCGCCAGGGGGTGGTGTGCTGTCATGGCGTCGGAGCCGTCGACGCGCGTCTGGTGGAACATCCCTCGAGCCGTGCCCGCGCCATGTCCCTCGCGAATGAGTTACGCTTCAGGATTGCGCCGGTTCTCGGAGGTTCGCCCCATGCCCGAAATTCGACTGCGCCCGGCTGCAGCGTCCGACATTCGGCTCCTGGAGCGATGGGACGCCCAGCCGCACGTGATCTCCGCGACCACCGACGATCCGGCCGCCGTCGCGGCGGTGTTGCCCGGCGCCACCGCGACGGAGTTCTGGGGCATCGCCGGGACCGCGGTGGAGCATCTGCCGAATGAGATCGTGATGCGGGCCGAGGATCTGGTCGACGCCGCCCTGGCCGGGCTCGACCAGGGCGAACCGATCACCATCCCCTCCCTGCCGGACGCCGCGGACTGGAACGCCTACGAGGCGGCGCGCCAGACGCTGATGCCGAACCTCTCCCGCAGCATCCCCGCGCCCCGCTACCGGGTGGCGGCGAGGGCGGATTAGGAGGCCTCCTGGGCCGGCCGTCTAGCGACGACGGGCGCGGCGGGGGTGGAACGTCTCTCCGCGGGCGAGCTTCGCGACGAGTTCAGCTATTCTCGTGGTGCGTTTCTCCGGCGTCCCGGCCTGGTGCGCGCGATAGAGCACGGCGTATCGATTGGCCGAGTCGAGCGTAGCGAAGACCTCGCGGGCTGCTGGTTCGGCGTCCAGCGCCGCCCGCAATTCGTCGTCGGGCGTGGCTTGCGACTGGGGCGCGTAAGCGGCCGCCCACCGTCCGTCGGTCTTGGCCTGATCGATCTGCGCCTGCCCTCGGGGGCTGATGCGCCCGGCGATCAATAGCCCCTCCGCGCGTTCCCGGTTCATTTGAGACCAGGCGCTTCTCGGCCTGCGCGGCGTGAAGCGCGTCTTGAAGAAGTGTTCATCGATACGCCCGAGCTGTCCATCCACCCAGCCGTGAGCGAGCGCGCAATCGATGGCGTCGGACTTGCTGATGGTGGCCTCGCGAGCGCCCTTCTTGGCGAACCTCAGCCATGCGCCGGGCGCGTTCTCGGGCTGGGCCGCCAGCCAGGCCTCGAAGGCCGAGGCATCCGGAAAGGTCAGGAGCGGGAGTTCGTCGGATGCCATCCGCTGATGTTACGGTGGGCGACGAATGTCTCAAAGCTGGAGCCGCCCCCAGGACCACCCTTGGCGCATCGCCGCCAGTTTGACGCGGCGGCGCCCGCCCTTTCGCGAGCGCCTCTGAGTACGTAAATGAGCGGCCCGGGAACTCACGAGGAAAACACGACGATGCAATATCTCCACACCATGGTGCGGGTCAGCGATCTCGACAAGGCGCTGGGCTTCTACTGCGGCGCTCTCGGGCTCGAGGAGGTCTCGCGCGTCGACAACCCCGGCGGGCGGTTCACCCTGGTCTTCCTGGCCGCGCCCGACGATGTCGAGGCCGCCAAGGCCAAGCGCGCGCCGATGGTGGAGCTGACCCACAACTGGGATCCGGAGGTCTATACCGGCGGCCGCAACTTCGGCCACTTGGCCTATCAGGTGGAGGACATCTACCAGACCTGCCAGCGCCTGATGGACGCCGGGGTGACCATCAACCGGCCGCCGCGCGACGGTCACATGGCCTTTGTCCGCTCGCCGGACGGGGTGTCGGTGGAGCTGCTGCAGAAGGACGCGTCCCTGGCGCCGGCCGAGCCGTGGACCTCAATGCCCAACGTTGGCGCCTGGTGACAGGCTAGTTCTTTGTCTTGACGCGCGTTTGTTCCGGAAACCAGTTCCCACTTTCCGGAACGCGCTCCGGGGGTGACAGGCTCCGGAGCCAGCCGACCGCCGCGGTGACATAGGCCCGGTCGCGGGTCAGGGGCGAGACGTGGGTGGCGCCCGGCATGTCCAGGATCCACGCCCGGTCCGCCCGCAGGGCCGGGGCGACCTCGGACGTCCGCCAGGCCTTGGCCAGCGGCTGGTCGGGGTAGGGCGCGCCGGAGATCACCACCGTGGGAATGTGCCGCGTCGCGTCGCCCAGCCGGCGCGCGGCGTCCAGGCCGGGGACGATCAGGCGATCCTCGTCGCGGGCGACCTTCAGGCGCGCCAGGCTCGTCAGGCCCCAGCGTTTGCGTCGCGCCGCCTCGCCCTTCAGGCCCATCGCCAGTTCGTCGGCCACCAGGGACGAGAGCCCCGCGTCGCCGGCCGTCACCGCCAGGTTCGACGCCCGCCGCTCGGCCCTGAGGTCGGCCAGCAGACGTGGATCGTCGAGGTCGTCCGGCCCCACCCCATTGACATAGACCAGTCCCGCCACCCGCTCGGGCCACAGGCTGGCGAAGGCTTCGACATAAAGAGCGCCGTTGGAGTGGCCGACCAGGATCACCGGTCCTGTTTCGCCCAGCTGGTCGAACAGCCCGTTCAGCTCGCCGGCCTTGGTCAGCACGTCCTTTTCTCCCGGCCGCGGCGGCGAGCGTCCGAGGCCCGCCCGGTCGTAGGCGCAGACCCGCCCACCCGCGGCCAGGTCGTCCAGAACGAAGTCCCAGTCGGCCGAGGTTCCAAAGGCCCCGGCCTCCAAGACCACCGTGGGGGAGGCGGTCTTCTCGCCCCGGCAGTCGACGTACAGGGGCGGGAAGGTGGGGAGGGGCGGCGGGGTCGCGTGCGCCGCGCTCGCGGCGAGGGCGAGGACAAGGGCGGCAATTCCGCCGATCGCGTCCAGGAGCGGTAACGAGCGCACGCCGAGGGGGAACACGTCCTTGGTCACGGAATTATGTCCGACCGGGTAGCGAGGGTTTCCGTGCGGCGACAGGCGGACGCTACTGAGCGGTAGCCCGCCTCAGCGCCGCCACGCCGGCCTCGCTGATCCGCGACGGCTTGGCCCCGAACCGCGCGGTGACGTAGTTGGCGACGGCGGCGATCTCGGCGTCCGAATAGGCATGGCCGAACGCCGGCATGGTCACGACGCCTTGCGGCGTCCATCGCCGGGCCCCCGAGATCACCACCTGGGCCACGTTGACCGCGCTGGGATCGTTCACGGCGCGCGACCCCGTCAGTGTCGCCATGGGCGTGAGAGGGCTGACGCCGGTCCAGTCGTGGCAACTGGCGCAGGCGCCTTCGAACATCCGCTTACCGCGCGCGTCGGCCAGGGCGGGGCCCTGTTTGGGCCAGCCGGACGCGGGCCCGGCCAGCGTCGCGGGCAGGTCCGGGGAGGCCTTCGGCGGAACGCTGCGCACATAGGCGACGAGGGCGCGAAGATCCTCAGGCGCCAGGGTGCTGAAGCTCTGGTCCACCGCCTCGCCCATGGGGCCGGTGGCCGTGCCGCGGCCGGCGGCGTGACCGGCGGCGAGATAGGCGGCCAGTTCGGTCTCGCTCCAGCCGCCCACGCCCGTCCCCTTGTCGCTGCTGATGTCGTAGGCGCGCCAGCCGGCCGTGACCGCGCCGGCGAACTTGCGCCGGTTGTCGAGGGCGAAGGCGATGTTGCGCGGCGTGTGGCACTCGCCGCAGTGGGCCAGCGCCTCGGCCAGGTAGGCGCCCCGGTTCCACTCGGGGCTCTGCGACGGATAGGGATGGAAGCGCGTGTCGGCATTGAAGAAGCGCGACCACGCCGCCATCAGCCAACGCTGGTCGAAGGGGAAGGCGAGTCTGTCCGGCCGGTTCGGGGCGTGAACGGGCGGCAGGCTGAACAGGTAGGCCTTGATCGCCAGGGCGTCGGCGTCGGTCATGTAGGTGTAGCTGGGGAAGGGCATCGCCGGATAGAGCCGGGCGCCGTCGCGGCGCACGCCGCGATGCACGGCGGCGAGAAAGTCCGCGTCACTGTAGGCGCCGATCCCGGTCTCCCGGTCGGGCGTGATGTTGGTCGAGTAGAGCGTGCCGAACGGCAGGGCGAAGGCGTAGCCCCCGGCATAGGCCCTGCCGCCCCGCGCCGTGTGGCAGACGAGGCAGTCGGCCGCCCGCGCCAGGTACTCGCCGCGTTGCACGAGGGTCGCGTTGGCGAGCGAGGCCGGCGCGCCGGCGGGGCTGGGGCTGTGGTAGTCGGCCAGCGCCACCTTGCCGCCGCCCGCGAAGGCCATGGGACCGGGGCCGCTGATGATCCACAGGCCAGCCGCCACGCCGATCGCGACGACGACGGCAAGGCCGATGAGGAGGCCGCGCGCGTTCACGCCTTCTTCCTCCCCGCGAGCACCTCGCGATCGATCGGCAGCCGCCGCAGCGGGATGCCGGTCGCCGCATAGAGGGCGTTGCGCAGGGCCGGCGGCCCGGCGGTGCAGCCTGTCTCGCCGATGCCGCCCGGCGCCTCGCCGCTGGCGATGATATGCACCTCGATCGGGGGAACCTCGTCGATGCGCAGCACCCGGTAGTCATGGAAGTTCGACTGCGTCACCCGGCCACCGTCGATGGTGATCTCGCCGTGGAGGGCGGCGGTGAGGCCGAAGATCAGGCCGCCCTGCAGCTGGGCGACGATGGTGTCGGGGTTGACGGCGATGCCGGTGTCCACCGCCGAGGTCACGCGGCGCAGGCGCACCTCGCCGTCTTCGGCCACCTCCGCCTCGACGACGGTGGCGATGAAGCTGGCGAACGACGGCTGGGCGCACACCCCGCGACCCGTACGCGGCGGCAGCGGCTGGCCCCAGCCGGACTTCTCGGCCACGAGGTCGAGGGCGGCTCTGAGCCTGGGCGACTTGCCGAGCATGTCGCGGCGGAAGGCGATCGGATCACGGCCGGCCTTCCGGGCCGCTTCGTCCATGAAGCTCTCGATGGCGAAGACGTTGTTGTTGGGTCCGACGCCGCGCCAGAAGCCGGTCGGTACCGCCGCCGGCTCGGCGCGCACATATTCGACGCTCAGGTTGGGGATGTCGTACGGCGTGTCGACCGCGCTATCGACGGCGTCGATGTCGATCCCCTTCTGGAACCCGGCCGGAAACCAGCGCGCCATGATCGAAGCGCCGGCGACCTTGTATCTCATCGCCTGGATCTTCCCGCCCGCGAGGCTGGCCGAGATCGTGTCGCGATAGACCGGGCGATAGATGTCCTGGCGGATGTCCTCCTCGCGCGTCCAGATCACCTTGACCGGCTCACCGTTCAGCTGCTGGGCGACGCGCACCGCCTTAACAGCCATATCGGACTCGAGACGACGCCCGAACCCGCCCCCCAGGAAGTGGTTGTGCACCGTCACCCGTTCGGGCGGGATGCCGAGCTGTTTGGCCACGGCTCCCTGCACGCGGGTCATGATTTGGGTGCCGAGCCACACCTCGCAGGACCCGCCCTTCAGCTGAGCGGTGCAGTTCATCGGCTCCATCGTCGCGTGGGCGAGGAAAGGCAGTTCGTAGGCCGCCTCCAGCCGGTCGCCCTGTCCCAGGCCCCGCTCGACGTCGCCAACCGACTTGGCGACCGCGCCGGGACGCGCGCTGGCGGCGCGCAGGTCCCGCCAGATGGCCTCCGAGGTCACCGCGGCATGCGTTCCCTCGTCCCAGGTGACGTCGAGCGCGGCCAACCCCTTCATCGCCGCCCAGGTGTGGTCGCCGACGACCGCCACCATGTCGTCCAGCACGATCACCTTTTGCACCCCCGGCACGGCCCGGGCGGCGGTGTCGTCGACGTGGGCGACCTTGCCGCCGAACACCGGGCTCGCTGTGATGCTCGCGAACTTCATGCCCGGCATCAGCGCGTCGATGCCGTAGACGGTCTTGCCGTCGACCTTGGTGGGGGTATCCAAGCGCTTCAGCGGCTTGCCGATGAGGGTGAAGTGCTTGGGATCCTTCAGCGGCGGATCCTTGGGCGGCGAGACGCGCGCCGCGGATTCGACCAGGTCGGCGTAGGCGAGGGCGCGCCCGCTGGCGGCGTGGATCACCTTTCCGTTCGTGGCGCTGCAGCTCTCGGTAGGGACCTTCCATTTCTGGGCGGCCGCCGCCACCAGCATAGCGCGCGCGGTCGCGCCCGCCTTTCGGATCGGTATCCACCACGAGCGGATCGAGTTGGAATTGCCGGTGGCCTGGATCCCGAAGAGGGGGTTGCCGTAGAGCTTGTCGTTGGGCGGCGCGTGCTCGAGGACCACCTTGGAGAAGTCGGCGTCGAGTTCCTCCGCGAGGATCATGGCGATCGACGTGTAGACGCCCTGGCCCATCTCCACCTGGGGCATGACCAGCGTCGTCTTGCCGTCGCGCGCGATGCGGATGAAGCCGTTGGGGGCGAACGTGCCCGCCGTATCGTCGGGGCCCTGGTTGGGCTCGTTGGCGAGGCGCAGGGGCAGGTCGCCGGCGGCCCGGACGGGCAGGTAGAAGGCGAGCAGCACGCCACCCGCCAGGCCGGTCTTCAGCACCCCGCGGCGGGAGGTCGCCCGAGCGTCGTCGGTGAGAGCGTCGTCGGGGGGGCTCATGTGGCCGCCCCGCCCGCGGCGTGCTTGATCGCCGCGCGGATGCGCACATAGGTGCCGCAGCGGCAGATGTTGCCGGCCATGGCGGCGTCGATGTCGCTGTCGTCCGGCGTCGGGATCGCCGCCAGCAGGGCGGCCGCCGACATGATCTGGCCCGACTGGCAATAGCCGCACTGGACCACCTCCAGGTCGAGCCAGGCCTTCTGCACCCTGGCGCCCGTGGGCGTGGCGGCGAGGCCCTCGATCGTGGTCACCGCCCGGTCGCCCACGGCGCTCACCGGCAGCAGGCAGGAGCGCACGGGCTTACCGTCGATGTGCACCGTGCAGGCGCCGCACTGGGCGATGCCGCAGCCGAACTTCGTGCCGGTCATCCCTAAGATGTCGCGCAGCACCCACAGCAGGGGCATGTCGTCGGGCGCGTCGACGGACTTCGTCTCACCGTTGATCCGCAACTGTCGCGACTGAACCATGGGCCCTCTCGCTATATCGCCCGGCGGCAGCGATCTTGGACAATCTGGCTGAAGACGGTGGGCGTCAGTCGCCTAGATAAGGTGACGTTTTCGATCGGACAATCCGGATACTCCCGCGGTCACCCCGCGAAGCGGCGCCAAGCGACGATCATACCCGTCGGGCGTGCGAAAAAAGATCAAAGATCCAGGCCAGAGTCCTCGCGCCGGGTTTCGTGGATGACGGCCTCGAGATCGATGTCCGTCCCGTATTTCGAGGACAGTTGGCTGTAGAACGAAGAGGCGGTCGGGCGTGATGGCTCACCGGCTACGATGCGCGCCGCGATGTCGTCGAGCACCGGCCGGATGTCCGCGACTGTGTCGATCACATAGTCCGCGCCGGCCGCCTTCAGCTGTTCGGCGGACGCGGCAACCCGCGAGCGCCGTTCCGGCTCGGCCAGGGCGCGATAGTCCGCCAGGCTGAGGCCGACGCCGTTGCCGGACGCCGCCAGCCCGATGGTCCAGCACCCAGCGAGACGGCCTTCCTCGATCCCCACGGTGGCGTCGTCGACCTTGACGCAGGCCCGCGCCGGCCAGGCGTCCAGCGCGATGAGCGCCTTCCAGGTCATCAGGGGGCCGGGGCGCCCGGATGGGGTTTCGCCGGCGCACACCACGACCTCCGGGGCGTAGCCCTGGGCCGCCGCCCTCGGCAGGATGCCGGACATCATCTGGCGGGTGTAGCCAGTCCCGGAGCCGATTCTGACTCCTAGATCTTTGAGGTCGGCGGCGACCGCCGCGGCGCCGGGGATCAGATCCGCGCAACGCGTCGCCGCCGCCTCGATCAAAGGTTCGAGCGCCTGGTAGATCGCTTCGCCGTCGGCGGGTACAGGCGGGGCGCCCTTGGCCGCGGTCCAGGCGGCGGCGACCGAGGGTTGCGCCAGAATCGCCAGGACATGGTCGTGCTTGGCCCGGCCCATGTCGCGGCGCGCTTCGATCGCGGAAAGCACGACGCCGTGAGCGGCGAACGCCTCAATCAGCGCGTCCACCGGGGCCATGCACCCGAAATCGACCATGGTGCCGGCCCAGTCGAACACCACCGCCTTGATCGGATAGCTCATGGCAAGCTCCGCGTGAGGCAGGCTTCGTACTTCTATTGATCGAGGTGATCGCGCAAAATCGCTTGTCGCACCCGCTCGCAGCCGGGCGTCGACTTCGAAGGAGCGGGCGTGACCGACGGCTGGAGTTTCTGGGTCGACAGGGGCGGCACCTTCACGGACATCGTCGCCGAGACGCCCGAAAGCGAGATCGTGGTCGAGAAGCTGCTGTCGGAGAACCCCGAGCGCTACGACGACGCCGCCACCCACGGCATCCGCCTGCTGGTGGAGCGCCATGGCGAGGGGCGGGCGGCCTCGATCCGCGAAGTCAAGCTCGGCACGACCGTCGCCACCAACGCCCTCCTGGAACGGAAAGGCGACCCGACCGCGCTGGCGATCACCGCGGGTTTCGCCGACCTGCTGCGGATCGGTCACCAGGCCCGGCCCCGCATCTTCGACCGCCGCATCGACCTGCCGAGCCAGCTCTATGGTCGGACGATCGAGATCGGCGAGCGGATCGGCGCCGACGGCGGGGTGCGGACGCCCATCGACCTTGCCGCCGCCGAGCAGGACCTGGCCGCGGCCCGGGACGCCGGCTTCGGGTCGATCGCCATCGTCCTCATGCACGCCTACCGCAATCCGGAGCACGAGCTGGCGCTGGAAAGCCTGGCGCTGAGGCTGGGATTCGATCAGGTCTCCACCAGCCACCGGGTGAGCGCGCTGATGAAGATCGTCGGGCGCGGCGACACCACGGTGGTCGATGCCTACCTCTCGCCGCCGCTGCGCCGCTACGTGCGGGGCGTCGCGGCGTCTCTTCCCCCCGATGCGCCCCTGTCGTTCATGCAGTCGAACGGCGGGCTCGCGCCGGCCGCTGCGTTCCGCGGGCGCGATGCGGTGCTGTCGGGTCCCGCAGGCGGCGTCGTCGGCATGGTCGAGGTCGCGCGCGCCGCCGGCTTCGGCAAGGTCATCGGCTTCGACATGGGCGGGACCTCCACCGACGTCTCGCATTACGCCGGCGCCTATGAGCGCGTGTTCGACACCACCGTCGCGGGCGTGCGGCTGCAGACGCCTATGATGAACATCCACACGGTCGCGGCCGGCGGCGGTTCCCTCTGCCGCTTCGACGGGGCGCGCCTGCGGGTCGGTCCGGAGTCGGCCGGCGCCAACCCGGGGCCGGCCTGCTACCGACGGGGCGGGCCGCTGACGGTCACGGACTGCAATGTGATGCTCGGCAAGCTGCGCCCGGCGTTCTTTCCGCCAGTGTTCGGGCCGGAGGGGGACCTGCCGCTCGACGCCGAGGTGGTGGAGGCGCGGTTCAGCGCGCTCGCCGAGGAGGTCGCCGCAGCCACCGGGCGCCGGCTGACGCCGCAGGCCCTCGCCGAAGGATGCCTGGCCATCGCCGTCGACAACATGGCCCACGCGATCAAGCGGGTCTCCGTCGCCAAGGGCTATGACCTGACCGAATACGCCCTCGTCTCTTTTGGCGGCGCGGGGGGGCAACACGCCTGCCTGGTGGCCGACGCCCTGGGCATGACCACCATCGTGATCAGCCCGCTCGCCGGCGTGCTGTCGGCCTATGGCATCGGCCAGGCCGAGCATCGCAGCCTGGCCCACCGGGCCATCGAGGGGGTCCTCGGCGAGGCCGAAGACGCGGTGTCTCGCGCCATCGCGGACGCCGAGGCCCAGCTGCTGGCGGAGGCAGGCCCCGCGGCCGGGGGCGAGCGGCGGTTCGAGCGCAGGGTCCATCTGAAGCACAGGGGCGCCGACGCCACGATTCCCATCGAACTGGAGGCCTTCGCCGGCCTCGAGCCCGCCTTCCAGGCCGCCTATGCGCAGCGCTACGCCTTCGCCATGCCCGGCGCCGTCATCGTGGTGGAATCGGTGGAGGTGGAGCTGGTCGAGAGCCAGCCCCGATCAGGATCGCGCGTGCTGGGCCGCGAGAGGGGCGCGCCTGAACCGGAGATGGAGGCGGAGGTCTGGATGGCCGGCGCGGCTCGCCGAACGCGGGTTCTGGATCGCACCAGCCTACGCTCGGGGAGTGTCGTGAAGGGCCCGGCGATCGTCTTCGACGCCACGGGCACGACCATCGTCGAGCCGCACTGGTCGGCGGCGGTTCGCGACAACGGCGATCTCGTCCTCACCCGCACCCAGGCCTCAGCACGGCCCGATGCCGGCGCGGCCATCTGCGACCCGGTGCGGCTGGAGGTGTTCGCCAACCTCTACATGGCCATCGCCGAGCAGATGGGCGTCTCGCTGCAGAGCACGGCCTATTCGGTGAACATCAAGGAGCGGCTCGACTTCTC
>JAQGIW010000002.1 GCA_028290905.1 Caulobacteraceae bacterium
GTCATCCACAGGATGAATCACGACCGCTCGGCTTTTAAAAGCCCCCCGCACGGGAATTTGCCCCGGTTACCTGAATCAGGTTCTAAACTTTTGATCCTGGCGCAGGATTCAGATTTTAGGCGGTTCCGCCTAAAATCATCCTGCTCTGGGCGGCAAGCCCAGATTCAGCCTCTCCGAAGCGCCCCAAACACCGAACCGCTCGCCGCGACGCCACGGAAGCGCTAGGGTGGAATGGGGCGGGCGATGCTGAGGGAAGCGGGAGACGAAGGCATGGCTAGCAAGATCGAGGTCGGCGGTCCGGGCTGGATGGAAGCCCATCGGGAACTCTATCAGAAGACCGATGGAGCTGAAGGCCACTTCGTGGACTTCAGTAGCGCGGGCGGCTCCGCGGAGACACCCACGCTCATCCTGAAGACGACCGGGCGGCGAAGCGGCGAGGCCAAGCTGCTCCCCCTGATCTATGGCAAGGACGGCGACCACTTCGTGATCGTCGCGTCCAAGGGCGGGGCGCCGAAACATCCGGCCTGGTACCTGAATATCGAGGCCAACCCGGAGGTGGAGTTTCAGATCGGCGGCAAGAAGTATCGGGGGAAGGCGCGCACCGCGAAGGGCGCCGAGCGCGAGCGGCTGTTCAAGATGATGGAGAGCGTTTTCCCGCCCTATACCGCCTACAAGGCCAAGACCGACCGCGAGATCCCGGTGGTGGTGCTCGAACCGCAGGCCGAGATCGAGCGGCTGTAGGCGCTATTTCCGGCGCCGGGGTTGACCCGGCGGTGCGGGGCGCCAGTGTTGCGTCCAAAGCGGCTGCAGCCGCGGGAGGACGACGCCTGTGACCCGCATGCCCGCCATCGGCCTCGCCGCCTCCTCCGGCCGCCGCCTTCAGGTGATCGAGCTCGCCAAGGAGGCCGAGAAGCGCGGATTTGAGGGGATCTACTGCCCGACCGCCGGCGGAACGGACTGTCTGGCGCTGTGTCAGGCCATCGCGCAGGCCACGCATACAATCCACGTGGGCACGTCGATCCAGCCCATCTATTTCAGGCTGCCCGCCGAACTGGCGCGGGGCGCCGCGTTCATCCACGAGGTCAGCGGCGGACGTTTCCGCCTGGGCATCGGGGTCACGCACGCGCCGGTGCACGCCGCCCATGGCCTCAACGTCGGCAAGCCCCTTGGCGATATGCGCGCCTATGTCGCCGCGATGCGCACCGCGGAGGCCACCACCGGCCCGCTGCCGCCGATCGTGCTGGCCACCCTGCGCACCAAGATGCTGGCGCTGGCCGCTGAGATCGGCGACGGCGCGGTCTGGGCGAACGGCAGTCGCAGCTACATGCCTACCCAGCTGAAAACGATTCCCCAGGAGAAGCGCGAGGCGGGCTTCTTCCTCGGAGATATGGTCCCAACCGTTATCGACGCCGACGAGGCTGCGGCCAAGGCGGTGTTGAAGAAGACCCTGGCGCTTTACTGCCGGCTGCCCAACTACCGGAACTACTGGAAGGAAGCCGGCTACGTGGAGGAGATGGCGGCGATCGAAGCGGCGATCGCTGCCGGGGACTTCGCCAGCCTGCCCGGTCTGATGACCGACCGCTGGCTTGCCGACAACTGTCTGTTCGGCTCGCCGACCAAGGTGCGGGATGGCGTCGAGGCCTGGTTCGACGCCGGCATCACCACCCCGATCATCGTCCCGTCATCCACCAGCGGTGGACAGGCCAAAGCCGTCGCCGAGCTATTCGCCATCTTTGAGTAGCACCGCGGGACACGTCCTCGACGCAGGCGAAATACCGTCGGTGGTTGCCCCTATTTCACCGTCGTGAGGGCGAAGGGCGCGCCACTCTGATTGGCGGTCGGCTGCTGGTTGCGGTTTTGCATGCTCCTGGCCAGGGGCGGCACCTCTGCATCGACATAGCTGGCGATCAGGTCGCTGCGCACGATCCCCGTCGCGCTGTCGGCCGCCTTGCCGGACAGTCCTTCGGTGAGGACCCAGGTGAACAGGCCGTGACCCTTGTAGCCCTCGAGAGCCTCCTGGTTGGTGGTGGTCGCCGCCAACTCGGTCAGGCCGATCGAGCGGCTGAGGATGGTCACCGCCGTTCTGGCGCTCATACCTCTGGTGGCGGTGAACGCCTCGCGCAGCGCGCCGGCTTCGCAGGTGTCGAGGATGGCGATCTTTCTTCTGGTGCGGATATTGGCGAGCAGGTCGGTCAACTGCTGGCGACTGATGGCGTCGACCTTCAGGCGTGCGGGATCGGAGCTGACGTTGGAGGTGATCAGATAGTATTCGCCTTCGTGGATGATCCCGTGGCTGGCGACATAGAAGACAAACTCGTCGGCAGGGCCGACGCGGGCCTGGAGGTCTGTCAGGGTTTTGACGAGGTGCGCGCTGTCAGTTTCGGCCACGGTGGTCATCAGGCGGATATCGAGCCTGGCGAACAGGGGCCCGGCGTATCGACGGAGGGTGTCGGCGAACAGCTGTGCGTCGGCGACCGAGTAGTGCAAGGCGTTGCTGGCAAGCGCGTTGGGGAAGTCCTGGATGCCCACCACCACCGCATAGAGGGTCCCGCTCGGCTTGGCGGGGGTGGCGTCGATCGCCTCGCTGGCGCTGACCGTCGCCTTGGCGTCACTCCACATGGTGCCGTCGGCGTTGGCGGCGGTGACCCGGAGTTCGTTGACGCCGTCGAACAGCGGCACGGCGTAGCGGCGCGTGAGATCGCCGGCGGTGTGCGGCCGGGCGTCCTGCAGGATCACCGCCCCGCCGGAGAACACCCGGACCATGCCGACGCCACCACCGCCGTCGGTCAGCCGCAGCGTCAGGTTCAGCTCGGAGCCGCTCGCCGCCCGCGGCAGATCGGCGAGCTGAACGATGGGTGAGAGCTTGACCGTGGCGATGCTGCCGTAGGGGGCCAGCGACTCACCGCCGATGGCGGCCTTGACCAGGTCGGGCCGGTAGAAATTTTCGCGGAACGAGGCGATGCCGAACACCCGGTCGCCGATCCGCACGTTCAGATCGTCTTCCGCCGCCGCGGAGGAGGAGTCGAAAAAGCCCTCGGGGGTGAAGGCGATGGATGAGCCGTCATCGAAGCCGATCAGGGCGACGCGTTCCTTGCCCGAGGCCACATCCCACTGTCGGATCGCCCCGTCCAGGCCGCCTGAGGCCAGGGTCTTGCCGTCAGGCGAGAAGGCGATGGCGTTGACGACGCCCAGATGACCCACCAGCCGCCTCGATTGGCGGCCGCTGGCCACGTCCCAGAGCACGACCACATGATCGGCGCCCGCCGAAGCGAGCACCGTCCCGTCGGGTGAAAAAGCCACGGTGAGGACCGGACTGGCGTGACCGATGAGGGTCTTCAGCGTGCGGCCGCTGGCCACGTCCATGACCGTGACGCTGTCGTCGTAGTGTCCCGACGCCAGGAGCTTGCCGTCCGGCGAGAAGGCCAGGGACTGGACCTCGTCGACGACGGTCCCGGGGCGGTTGGCGTGACCGCTCCTGCGTAGTGTGTCCCCGCTGGCGACGTCCCAGAGCGCGATCATGTTGTCGGCGTCGCCGGCGGCCAGCAGCTTGCCGTCCGGCGAGAAGGCGAGGGAATTCACCGCCGTCTTCTGGCCGCTCAAGGTTTGCAATTGGCGGCCGGTGAGCGCGTCCCAGAGCACGACCGGGCTGTCGTTGGTCCCTCCCAGGCTACCGCCAGAGGCCAGGATCTTGCCGTCGGGCGAAAAGGCGACGGTCTCGATAGCGGACAAAGGCCCCTTCAACGAGCCAAGCTCGCGCCCGCCGGCCGGGTCGGAGAGCTTGATAACGCCATCGGCGTCGCCTGAAGCGAGCCGTTTGCCGTCCGGGGAGAAGGCCAGGGCGTAGATGGAATTGGCGTGCCCCGGCAGGACACGCGGGCTTTTGCCGCTTGCCGCGTCCCAAAGGTTGACGACGGTGTCGCGCCTGCCCGAGGCCAGGGTCTCGCCGTCCGGCGAATAGGCGACGGCATAGACCTCTGAGGTGTGACCGCTCAGGGTGCGCAAAGGCGTCCAATCGCCGGTCGCCCAAAGGTTGATGGCGGGGTCCTCCCCGCGGTTTGAGGCCAGCACCTTGCCGTCCGGGGAGAAGGCGACGACGCTCACCCCGCCGGCGATGCCCACGGCGCGCAGCTGGCGGCCGCTGGCCACGTCCCAGACCCGGATGGTCTTGTCGACGCTGCCGGAGACCAGCAGGGCGCCGTCCGGGGAAAAGGCGACGGCGAAGACCTCGGCGGTATGGCCGGCCAAGGTGCGCAGCTCCCGCCCGCTGGCCACATCCCAGAGCTTGATGGCGTTGTCGGCTCCGGCCGAGGCCAGGGTCTTGCCGTCCGGGGAGAAGGCGAGTCCATAGACCGACTGGACATGGCCTTTCAGGGTGCGGATCTCCGCGCCGGTGGCGACGCTCCACAGCTTGATGGTCTTGTCGGCGCTGGCGGAAGCCAGAAGCTTGCCGTCCGGCGAAAAGGCGACATGGTCGACGCCGCCGCCATGTCCGCTCAGGGTGCGAAGCTCGCGCCCGCCGGGAAGGCTCCACAGCCTGACGGTCTTGTCGCCGCTCCCCGAGGCCAGCAGCCTGCCATCCGGCGAGAACGCCACCGAGGACACTGGATCGGCATGGCCGCTCAAGGTCTGCAGCTCGAGGCCGGTGGCCATGTCCCACAGCTTGATCTTGTGGTCCCGGCTGGCCGAGGCGAGCCGCTTGCCGTCCGGCGAGATCGCCACCGAACTCACCAGGTCGGTATGGCCGCTCAGGGTGCGAAGCTCGCGCCCGCTGGCCAGGTCCCAGAGCTTGACGGTGTTGTCCCAACTGGCCGAGGCCAGCACCCGCCCGTCGGGCGAGAAGACGACCGCATTGATGTCTCCGGAATGGCCGAGCTGGGGGAAGATCACCGGCGTCATTTGCGCCCGGCCAGGGAACGCGCTGAGCACCGCCAGCAGAAGGATCAGCACGGCCCACGGGCGATTCATCGGCCGTCCTCCCCCAAGACATCCATGGCGCAGTCTGCTCTCAAAAAGCCCGCGCGCAAACGCCCTCCCGATGCGATCAGAAGCGGTGCGAAATGCCGACGTACGCCTGAACATCCGGGGTCGACCGGTTCAAACCGAGATTCACGCCCCCGTCGAACTGTACGTCTGGGGCAAAGGCCGGGATCCACGCCGCGCCAAGGTCTGCGGAGAACTGGCTGGTCCTTCCCGCGGGATCGAAGTTGGAGTCGGTCCAAAGCTCCGCCGAGAGGGTGACGGTCTTGGAAACCGGCTTGCCCAGGCTCACCAGGCCGATGGCGTTGGCGTGATTTCCGCCGCCCGCGGCATTCTCCAGCAGATCGACCTCCGGATCGAAGAGCAGCTGCCAGCCGCCCTGGAGGTTGAGCTGTATCGGCGCGATCAGCCCCCCCTCCACCGCTCCATTGCCGATGGCGCGGTTGGCTGTCGGCAGCTTGACGAATGGCTCGATGGCTATGGCCACCGGTCCGCCATCGTCGCCGATAAGGCTGGCCTTCAGGCGCAGGAAGAGGTCACCGACACCGCTCGCCCGCGTGGTGACGCCGTGGTCCTTGACCGTGACTCGTTCGTAGGGAGTCATGCTGGCCTCGAGATCGACGGTGTTGGTCAAGCCGAGCTTCAGCGTCGGGTTAGTGAACAGCTCAGTGGTGGTGGTCATCCCGCCGCCGCGCTGAACCGTGATATTGTAAAGGTCGCTCTCAACCTGCCAATGGCCCGCGTCCACGGTGCAGGGGCCGGTCGATTTGGTCGGCCGATCGGTGCAAAGGGCGCGCAGCTGATCTTTGGGCGTGGGATTCAGCACTGAGTAGCCGCTCTTGTCCGCCGCCGGCGCCGGCGGCGGATCGGCGAGGGCACGGCCAAAGGCCAGGGCGGCTACGATGAGAGAAATCAATCCGCGGAGCATGTATCCCGATCACGCCGGAGGGCGATGCTTCACCCGTTGGCCAAGCCGAAGCAAGGTGAACGCGCTAAAGATTGTCGCATGCCGGAGACGAGTTGCCACTAGACTGACACCACCGCCAGCCATCACGTGTCCACCCCGCGACTCAGTGGCTAGCCGGAGCGACGGCGGCGAGGGCGAGCGCGCGCCACGATGCGACGCGGGTCTATCCCGGTCCTCCACATCGACCTCGCCAGTATTCCACCATATTCCGTGGCGACGCTGTCAGGCAGGATCGGGCAGGCCTCGACGGGCCGCCCGCAGAGCTCTGGAGGCGACCATGCCCGCTTACGACGCCTACGAAACCCTGGCCTTCGAGCGCCGCGGCCGGGTGCTGGGCGTGACCCTGAACCGGCCCGACACCCGCAACGCGGTGAACAAGGTCATGCACCGCGAACTGTCCACGGTGTTCGATGACATCAGCCGTGACGGCGGCGCCGACGTGATCGTGCTCACGGGCGCCGGCGCGACCTTCTGCGCCGGGGGCGACGCCGGCTGGATGCAGGCGATGATCGACGACCCGGGCGAATTCCGCGACTGTGCGGCGGAGGCCAAGCGGATCGTCTTCAGCCTGCTGGAACTCGAAAAACCGATCATCTGCCGCCTGAACGGGGCGGCGGCGGGCCTGGGGGCGACGATCGCCCTGCTCTGCGACATCGTCATCGCCGTCGATACGGCGCGGATTGGCGACCCGCATGTGCGCATGGGACTGGTGGCCGGCGACGGCGGCGCGGTGATCTGGCCCCAGCTCGTCGGGTTCACCCGGGCCAAGGAGCTCCTGATGACCGGGGACCTGCTGACCGCCGAACGCGCCGAGCAGCTGGGCCTGATCAACCATGTCGTCCCGGCCGAGGGGCTCGACGACAAGGTGGTGGCGATGGCGGCGAAGCTGGCGGACGGCGCGGGGCTGGCGATCCGCTGGACCAAGACCGTGGCCAACATCCCCCTCCGGAAGTTGGCCCAGGAGATGATGGACGCGTCCCTGGGCTATGAGGCGCTCTCCAGCGCCACCGCCGATCACCAGGAGGCGGTCACGGCCTTCCGGGAGAAGCGGAAGCCCGTCTTCACCGGCCGCTGACGGTTAGGCGGTCGTGGCGATCCGAGCGGTACGCCGCGACCGCCTTGTCGTCCTTATCGGTTATACGGGCCCTGGTTGTAGGGATCCCGATTATACGCGGGGCGATCGTAGTAGCCCTGGTTGTATGCCCGGCCATCGGAGCCGCGCTGATCATAGCCGTACCCGTAAGAGGGATAGGCCCGGCGGGACGTATCGACCCAGTGGCCATAAGCGTCATAGTAGCCGTATGAGGTGCGGGTTCTGGGGACCCAACCCCCGCGACTGTCGTAGTAGCCATAACGATTGGACCGATAGCCGTATCTGTCGGGCCCACAGTTCACTGACGCGCCCCCTATGGCGTTGCCGGCCACCGCGCCGCCGACGCCGCCGATGATCGTGCCGCCAGGCTTGCCGCCGTGCTCGCCAATGGCGTTGCCGAGGAAAGCGCCGCCGACCGCGCCGACCACCGTACCGAGAACCCGGCTGTCGTGCTTTCTCTCCATGCAGCCGGATTGGGCGTGGGCCAGGGACGGCGCCATGGCTGTGGCGAAGGCGGCGGCCGCGAGGCCGGCAATTACCCTAGATCTGGACATTGTTCGTCTCTCCTTGCGGGGCCAGTCATCCCGGACAGACCCCATCAACGCATTTGCGACCCCGAAGGATGCCGTAAGTCGCGGTATGCGAAACTTAGAATCCTGGCGATGAACCCGCAGTGAACCCGTGATGAACCGGTGATGAACCCTCGCCGGCAACCTGACACCCCTCCCCTCGTTATGGGCGGCGCTACTGTCAATTCGGGAGAGACGCCGGCTCAGCGGCCGGAGCATTGGACGACCTGGCAGGCCGACTCGCCGTTATCAACCCCGCGGGCTGGCGGGACCTCGGCCCGGATCCTGAGAAGGGCGGGGGCTCGGCCCATGCGGCGTTTTCACTTCCCGCGCGCTCGCAGCGGGGCTGGTGGGCGATCGGACTGGACGCCCCGGCGCTACTACAGGCCGGAGGGTCCCATCATGGAGTTCCTCAACCGCCCGTTCAGAAGAGTCCTGTAAGATGGGCGAACCTGGCGAGCCCCCGGCTCTCCCGCGTCAGCTCAACAGCTTCAGGATCACGCCCGCCCAGAATATGACCACGCTGGCGATCAGGGCGATGTTCGTCCACTTGGGGCGACCCAGAATCAGACGTCGCGGGAGTCCCGCTCTCGACGGCGCCCCTTTGTCGATGTCGGAAGCCTCACCCATTGTGTATATCGCCGCGTCCCTGGGATAATCACGACCAACGCCGCCAGCGTCGGACTGTTCCGGCCGTGCCGTCGCCCCAAAAAAGACGAGACTCGCCGTTGCATCCATGAACATGGCATACGTGAGCCGATAGCCAACCCTCAATTTGCGTTGGCGGAGATTCGAGCTTTTTCGAGGAGCCGGCGCCGCCCCTGAAATGAGCCCGTCGGGGCAGAGGCGCAAGGCCCTCCTCGGCCAAGGCTCGAGGCCCTCGGCAGACGCTCGGGGTCAAGCTGACACGGTCTACGACGGGGCGCGGCGATTGGATCACCGGGGTCCGCACCGCGGCGTGACCCGACGGCGATGGAGGAATTTCACCGCCGGGCCTCTGGTGATGACCGTGTCGTCGCCCTAGGATTCATTCATGGCCGACGCGCCGCCACCGTTGACCGAAACGCCTCGTGCGCAGATGCTCCGGACACCGCAGCGCGAAAGCATCGAGAGGCTGCGCCGCTTCGAAATGCCGCGGTCATGCGCGTTCGGCGTAGCCTGATCCGGAGGGGCGCCCAGATGGTGGACGCCGTACACGCCTATCTTGCGCGCCGTGCGCCCGCGCAAACGGAGAGTCCGTGATGCCAGCCGACGTCTGCAGCCACGGCGCCTGGCTACGCCACGTCACCCCCAGCGCCCGCGGCTGCGAGGAATGCCTCGCCATCGGCTCCCCCTGGGTGCACCTGCGTCTCTGCCGCGCCTGCGGCCACGTGGGGTGCTGCGACGAGTCCCCCCACCGCCACGCCACGGCTCATTTCCACGGCACAGGCCATCCGATCATCGAAGGTTACGATCCGCCCGAAGGCTGGGGATGGTGCTATGTCGACGAGGTGTTCCTCGATCTGGGCGAGGACACGACGCCCCAGGTTGGGCCGATCCCCCGTTTCGTCTGAGGATCACAGCCGGAGAAGGAGACCGGATTGGCCGAGCCCGGCGCCCAGCTCACGCTTCAGCGCCCGGTCGATCCCGGGCGCGACCACGTGCGGGGCGGCGGCGGTCGCGACACGGCCACCCTGTTGATCTACGGCGACTATCTCTGTCCCTACTGTCGCCGTCTGCGCCATGTGGTCGAGAGGCTGCGGCACGCGATGGGCGATCGCTTGGCCTATGTCTTCCGACACTTTCCCAATGAGAAGGCCCACCCGGGCGCGGAATTCGCGTCGTGCGCCTCGGAAGCGGCCGCCCGGCAGGGATGCTTCTGGGAGATGCACGACGCGCTCTACGAGCGCCCACCGCCGCTGACGGAGGCGCACGTGCGCGAGGCCGCGCGCCAGATCGACCTCGACATGGACCGCTTCGAGCGCGATCTCGCGGACCAGGGCGTGCGGTCCCGCGTCGAGGAGGACCTCGCCGACGGCCGTCGCAACGGCGTCACCGGAACGCCGACCATCTTCGTCGACGGCCAGCGCTACGACGGCGCCTGGGACTTCTATTCCATGCTCGAAGCTCTGGAGCGCCCGGTGGGGACGCAGGTCCAGCGCACCGCCCGGGCTTTCGCGAGTCTGCCGGCCTCGGCGGCCCTGGTGCTGATCGCCGCGGCCGCGGCGGCTCTGGTCATAGCCAACACCCCGCTCGCGCCCCTCTATCGGCATATCGTCGACACGCCGGTCGGGATCGGCGCCAGCGCGGGGTCCCTGGCGCTGACTTTGGGCGACTGGTGCTCCGAAGGCCTGCTTACCCTCTTCTTTCTGCTCGTCGGCCTGGAGATCCGGCGCGACATGACGGCTGGCGCGCTGACCGACCGGCGCGCGGCGGTGCTGCCGGTGGTGTGCGCCATCGGCGGGACGGTGGCGCCGGCGGCGATCTACCTGGCGCTGAACCAGGGGCCGACCGCGCCGGGCTGGTCGGCGCCCACCTCCACCGGCATCGCCTTCGCCCTGGGCATCCTCGCCCTGCTGGGACGGCGCGCGCCCACCGGCCTGAAGGTGTTCGTGGCCGCCCTGGCGGTGGTCGACGACATCGTTTCGATGCTGATCCTCGCGGTCTTCTATCCGCAGGATTTCCACGCCCTCTGGCTCCTGCCCGCCGCCGGCGCCGTGGGCCTGATGGCGGCTCTCAACCGCGGGCGCGTCTACGCCGGCTGGCCCTATCTGGTGGTCACGGTGACGTTGTGGCTGTCGCTCCATGCCGCCGGGGTGAACGCGGCCCTGGCCGGCGTGGTGCTCGCCATCTTCCTGCCGACCCGGCCGGCACCCGCCGCCGGACCGTTGCTCGCCCAGGCGGCCACGGCCCTGGCCGCTCTCGAGCACGCCCAGAACGAGGCCAGGCTCGAGGCGAGCGGCAAGACGCGCGCCTCCCCGGGCCAGACGGCGTCGGTGGAGCAGGAACCGATCTGGGATTGGGCCAGCCGCAACCTCTCGGCCGCCAGCGCCCGCCTGCTCTCTCCTGCCGATCGCGTGGAGCGCGCCGTCGCGCCGTGGGCGGCCTATGTGATCCTGCCGCTGTTCGCCTTTTCCGCCACCGGCATCCCCCTCGGGGTCGATCTGAACTCGCCGGGCGTGTTGCGGGTGATCCTCGGCGTGGTCCTCGGGCTGGTGGCGGGAAAGCCGCTGGGTATCTGCCTCGCGGCCTTGGCGGCGGTGAAGGCCAGGATCGCGGTCATGCCCGAAGACACCACCCCGCGGGCCTTCTTCGGCGCCGCCATGCTGTGCGGCGTCAGTGATCCGGTCGGGCTGCTCATGGCCGACAGCGCCTTCCCACACGGCGACTTCGCCGCGGCGGCCAAGATCGGCGTCCTCGCCGGCTCAGGGATCGCGGCCGCCCTCGGCGTCCTCGTTCTCGCCACCAGCCCTCCGCCGGTCACCCCCGCGCCGGCGGAGTCGAACAGCGTGAGGGAAGCGCGACGCGCGGAGCTGGCCCGCGCCTAGACGGCCCTGGCCTGTTGCCAGCGGCGCGCCACCATGAAAGGCGTGCGCGCGCGAACCACGGGAGACGGCGCATGGATACGGCCTGGAGTGCGGACGATCTCGCCTTTCGTGACGAGGTGCGGGAATTCCTGGAGGCCGTCCTGACGCCTGACCTTCGCCGGGCGGGCAGGACCATGACCAGCGTCTACGCCGATCCGGCCATCAGCCTGGCGTGGCAGCGCATTCTTCACGCCAAGGGCTGGGTCGCGCCGGCATGGCCGGTCGAATATGGCGGCTGCGGCTGGTCCATCGTCCGGCGGGCGATCTTCGCGACGGAACTGGCGTTGGCCGGGGCTCCGCCCCTCTCGCCGATGGGACTAGGGATGTGCGGTCCGGTGCTGATCGGCCACGGCACGCCGGAACAAAAGGCCAGGTTCCTGCCGCGCATACTCTCGGGCGAGGATTTCTGGTGTCAGGGGTATTCCGAGCCCGGCTCGGGTTCGGACCTCGCCTCGCTGCAGATGAGCGCCCGCGCCGATTGCGAGAGCTTCGTCTGCAACGGCCACAAGATCTGGACGACGCATGCGCACGTGGCGAACTGGATATTCTGCCTCGTGCGGACCAGCCAGGAGGCGATCCGCCAGCGTGGCATCACCTTCCTCATGATCGACATGACCACGGCCGGCGTCGAGGTGAAGCCGATCATCTCGCTCTCGGGCGAACACATCCAGAACGAGATCTTCTTCACCGATGTGCGCGTGCCGAGGGACAACGTCATCGGGCAGGTCGGGGACGGCTGGACCGTCGCCAAATACCTGATGCAGTTCGAACGCGGAGGCGGGATGAGCGCCCCGTCTTTCAATTCCAGACTCTCGCGCATCCGCTCCGCGGCTTCGGAGATCGATGGCTCGGGGTCCCGCCTGGCGTCGGCCGCCATCGCCGTCGACGCCCTCGAGGCCATAGAACTGCGGATCATGGCGAGACTGACGGCCGGCGACGCGCCGGGAGTCGAATCCTCCCTCCTCAAGACGGTGAGCACGGAGCTGAGCCAGCACCTTACCGAACTGGCCCTGGAAGCCGCGGGGCCGTACGCCGCGCCCTTCCAGCCCCACCTCACGCACACCGGCGGACCGACGCCCGGATACGTCCCGCCCAACCACGGCGGACCGGTTGGGCCGCCCGAGACCCACATCGCCGCGGCCAAGTACTTCAATGACCGCGCGGGTTCGATCTACGCCGGAACCAACGAGATCCAGCGCAACATCATGGCAAAGGCGATCCTCGGCTTGTGACCGGCGCGGGCGGCGGTTCGCCGGGCGCGCCAGGGCGGCGGCCGCGGCTCATGCGTTCGGCGTCCAGTATGCAAGGATCCTCAGGCTGCATCCCGCCCCGGGGCGGCGGAGCGGCGGAGTCAACCCTCGCCGACGGGCCGAAGGTCCCTGAACCGGCCCGGCGCCCCCTTGATCCAGCGGCGGAAGGCGTTCGACGACGACCGAGACCTTGAGGATAGGATAGACCGGAACGCCCGGGCTGGGGTCACCATCGCTGAGGCGCCTTGGAAAGGCTGAAGCTAGCATGGTTCGACCTTTGGGGTAACCTGCCGCCGTGGTGGCGGGGTTCTGTCACCCCCCAGGCGGACGAGAATCGCCGCGCGGTTAGCCGCGCGGCGATCCCCCCCCGGTCGAGATGCCGGACCCGCGACTCCCCGCGGCGCCTAGGCCCTTTGGGTGGTCTTGCGCCCCGCGCGCGCGGGCTCAGTTGCGCGGCGGCGCAGGCTGACGCCCAGGAGGCCGAAGCCGGCGATCAGCATCGCCCAGGTTGTCGGCTCGGGCACGCCGGTGGCGAAACCCTGGGTGTAGCCGAAGCCCTGGCCGTTCGGGCCCTCCGGATAGATCGCCTGCGCGTAGCTCTGTGCGGCGTGCGCCTGGGCGTAGGCGATAAAGCTGGCGATGTCGTTGTTCTCCTGGGGCGTGCCGATCACCTGGGAGGGCGCGAAGCCGTATTCCACCTCCCAGATCGCGCCCTGAATGGCGGTCAGCTTCTCGGCGCTCGGATTGGCGCTGTTGGCGAGGCCCGTGCCGATCTCGGCCAGGGTCTGGATCTCGCCGGACACCATCTGCGACAGCGAATTCCCAGTGCCCGACTTGGTCCCTGTGGAATCCGTTGTCACGACGCCCGTCTTGTACACCAACGGGGGACTGTAGTTGGCGATGTAGACATTGTGGTTGAGGTCGACGCACCACACCCAGAGGGGTTTGGCGTCGCCCTGCACCGTGAGGGCGATCGCCGAGGCGATCACATTCGCCCCGTTCACATTGAGAGTGTTGTAGCTTTGAACGCCGACGCCGGTGATATTCAGGATCGCGGCGGACGCCGCCGAACTTGCCGCCAAAAGCGGCAGGATTGCCGCGATGGCGAGGCTATGCTTTACGTTAGACATTGTTACTCTGCCCCGTGACTGCTACGCGAGCCGCCTAAACGCGAACCCACCTCCCTTAGCCACGATCATGTCGTCTTGAGCAACTGAACAATTGTTATCAATTCTGAACTTTACATCAATTCACCATTGTAACGCCGTTTTGCGCTCGCGCGCATATATTGACGCCTGATCGGCCGGCTGGCCAGGCAGGTGATCGAAAACGCCCTCCCGTGGTTCGCCAGATCGTTCAGGGACACGCCGGTCACGATCGCGGTGAACTTGTCGGCGTCGGTGCTGTCCGACCCGCAGTTGCCCGGCTGGCTGTTCGGGTGCTGCTGCCGTTTCGGGATCGACCCGGGACAGCTTATTCTGGCGATCGAGGAAACCGACGCCGTAGCCCATCAGGCGAAGATCGCCAGAGTGGCGATGCAACTGAGGATCTATGGCTTTCTCTTTTGCATCAACAACTTCGGCGTGGGATATTCCTCATTGCTGAAGCTGGCCCAGCTGCCGTTCTCGGAACTGAAGGTGGACAGACGCCTGGTGACGCAAGCGTCGGTATCGGGGACGTCGCGCGAGGACGACTGGACGCTGGAGTTCCTGACCAAGAAGGGATGCCACCCAGCCCAGGGATCACTGATCGCCACGCCTATGGACGGGGTGGCGACGCTCGCCTGGCGCAGCTCCCGGCCGGACGGGCGATTGCGGCCTGGAGCCTGACGGGCGCTGGGTCACGATCCGGCGAGGGTCTGCGCCGCCGCCTCCGCCACCTTGATCCCGTCCACGGCCGCGGAGAGGATTCCCCCCGCGTAGCCGGCCCCCTCCCCCGCCGGGTAGAGTCCCCGGGTGTTCAGGCTCTGGAAGTCCTGGCCCCGGGTGATTCGAACGGGAGAGGAGGTGCGGGTCTCAACGCCCGTCAGCACGGCGTCGGGATCGTCGAAGCCCGGAATCTGGCGGCCGAAGACGGGTAGGGCCTCGCGGACTGCGGCGACGGCGTAGTCCGGCAGGCATCCCGAAAGGTCGGCCGGGCGGACGCCGGGCCGGTACGAAGGGATCACCGCCCCCAGGTCGCTCGACGCGCGGCCGGCGAGGAAGTCGCCCAACTTCTGCGCGGGCGCCGCATAGGTCCCGCCGCCGGCCAGGAAGGCGCGGGCTTCCCAATGGCGCTGGAGATCGACGCCTGCCAGCGGATGCCCTGGGAAGTCGATCTCGGGTGTGATCTCCACGACGAGGCCCGCGTTGGCGTTGCGCTCGTTGCGCGAGTACTGGCTCATGCCGTTGGTCACCACCCGCCCCGGCTCCGAGGCGGCCGCCACCACCGTTCCTCCCGGACACATGCAGAAGCTGTAGACGGTCCGGCCATTGGAGCAGGCGTGCGAAAGGCGGTAGTCCGCCCCCCCCAGATCCGGATGACCGGCGTGTGCTCCGAAACGCGCCCGGTCGATGACGGACTGCGGATGCTCGATGCGAAAGCCCAGGGAAAAAGGCTTGGCCTCGATGTGGACGCCGCGGTCGTGGAGCGTGCGGAAGGTGTCGCGGGCGCTGTGGCCGATCGCGAGCACCAGGGCGTCGGTCTCAAGGAACTCGCCGCTTTGCAGAATCACACCGCGGACCTGCCGGCCGCCATCCTCATCGGCGGCCAGAACCAGATCGGCGACCTTGTTCCCGAAGCGGTATTCGCCGCCCAGGCCCTCGATCATGGCCCGCAGGCGCTCGACCACGCCCACCAGGCGGAAGGTGCCGATGTGGGGGTGGGCTTCGGTGAGAATCTCCGGCGGGGCGCCGGCCGCCACAAGTTCGGTAAGCACCTTGCGCCCGAGATGGCGGGGATCCTTGATCTGGCTGTACAGCTTGCCGTCGGAAAAGGTGCCCGCCCCGCCCTCTCCGAATTGGACGTTGGATTCCGGGTCGAGGACGCCCCGCCGCCACAGGGCCCACGTGTCCTTGGTGCGCTCCCGCACCACCTTTCCGCGATCCAGGATGATCGGCCGGAAGCCCATCTGCGCCAGCAGCAGGCCGGCGAACAGCCCACACGGTCCCGCCCCGACCACCACCGGACGCCGATGTTCCCGCCCGGTCGCCCGCGCCACGAACTGATAGGTCGTATTCGGCGCCGGCTTGACGCGGCCGTCCCCGCCGAACCGGGAAAGCACCCGCGCCTCGCAGCGAAGGCTCACATCCACCGAATAGACCATCAGGATCGCGGACTTGCGGCGCGCGTCGTGGGCCCGGCGGACGACCTGGCAGTCGACGATCTCCGCCGCCGGAACCCCCAGGCGCTCGGCCGCGGCGGCTTTGACGGCCTCGGAAGGGTGGCCCAGAGGCAGCTTGAGTTCGGTCAAACGCAACATGACGGTCTTCTACCATAGGCTGATTGGGGCCCGCGCTCCGTCTGTGCATCGCGGCGATCGCAGGCTAGACTGCGCCGAGACGACGCGGGCGCAGCGCCGGCAGTGTACGGGAGCGATGATGAGGCAGCGCGCCGCCGAACCGCGGTTCAGAGGCCGGTGAACGCGCTGGCGCCGCCCGTCTCGTCGAGCCGCACTCAGGCGCCTCCCGTGGATTCCGGGCGCGCCCTGATCGGGCGGCTCGTCCTCATCTGCCTCTCGGCGACCATGGTCGCCGTCGCGCTCACTTTGCTGCTCGGCCTCCTAGGCCTCGAATTCACCCGGCGCCAGTGGGTGATTTTCTGGATGGCGGTGCCGTTCGGCGTGACGTTCTTCACCTCCATCGATGTCTTCGTTATCCGGCGACATCTCGCGCCCCTGACCCCCGTGCTCGCCGCCCTGGACCGCGGAGAGCGGCCGGACGACGCGGCGCTCGGGGCAGCCCTGGTGCGGGCGCTGAACCTGCCCCAGTACTCCGCCGTGCGGGTCACCCTGCTGCACGGCCCGATGGCGACGCTGTCTCTGTGCGGCGTTATCTATACGATCAACACCCTCTTCGGGGCCGGCATCGCTATCTGGCAGTTGGTGGCGCTGGGGACGATGATCCTGCTGTTTGCTTCGCCCGCGCACGCGATTTTCGAGTATTTCGCGGTGAGCAGGACGATCGAGCCTCTCGTGGAGCGGATTTCCCGCGCCCTGGGCGGCCCGATCCCCACCGCGCAGCAGGCGAAGCTGATCTCTGTGCCCTTGCGCAACAAGCTGCTGTACCTGGCGATCTTCGTCAGTTCGCTGCCGCTGATGTTTTCGGCGGTCTCGTTCCTCTACAAGTTCGACCGGATGATTTCCGCGCACGGGTTCGCCGTGCCCGGCGCCGAGATGACCTCGCTCTATGTCTGGGGCGCCGGCGTGGTCGCGGTCTGCGTCCTTGGCGCGGTATCGATGGCCGTCCTTACGGCCAGCGAGGTGTCACGTTCGGCGGCTCGGCTCATCGAGGCCATGCGGCGGGTCGAAAGCGGTCAGCTCGACGACGCCAAGCTCGAGGTGCTCAGCACCGATGAATACGCCGACCTGAACCGTGGCTTCGGACTGATGCTGACTTCACTTCTGGAGGAGCAGCAGATCCTGGAAGTCACCCAGAACCTGGCCGGCGAGCTGCTGCTCGAGGTGCTCATCGCGCGCATCATGGCGGCCACAACCCAGTTGCTCGGCGCGGAGCGCGCCTCCCTGTTCGTCTACGACGACAAGCGCGACGAGCTCTTCACGCTCTATGCCGACGGCCTCGAGACGCGGCAGATCCGGCTGCCGACGCACAGCGGCATCGCCGGTGCGGTGTTCACCTCCGGCCGGACGGAGAACATCACCGATCCCTACGCCGACCCGCGCTTCAATCAGGACATCGACCGGCGGACGGGGTTCACCACGCGCAGCATCCTGTGCGTACCGATCACCAACAAAGCCGGCGCCCGCATGGGCGTCGCCCAGGCTCTGAACAAGCGCGACGGGGTGTTCACCGCCAAGGACGAGTCGAGGCTGAAGGCCTTCGCCGCCCAGGTCGCCGTCAGCCTCGAGAATGCGAAGCTGTTCGACGACGTGCTCAACATGAAGAACTACAACGAGAGCATTCTCAAGAGCACCTCGAACGGCATCGTCACGACGGACGTTGACGCGCGCATCGTCACCGCCAACGCCGCGGCGGAGGCCCTGCTCGGCCTGTCGCGGGAGGACCTTATCGGCAGCCGCGCGGGCGAGCTGTTCACGGGTCCCAACCGCTGGATCGCCGACAGTCTCGCCAAGACCCAGGCAACCGGCGAGACGGCCCTGGCGATCGATGTGGAGGTGGCGCGGGGAGACGGCGGCCTTGCCACTGTCAATCTCACCGCCACGCCCCTCATCGATGTGACCGAGGCCCGGATCGGCTCGATGATCGTGCTCGAGGACGTCACCGAGGAGAAGCGCGTCCGCTCCACAATGTCGCGCTACATGTCCAAGGAGATCGCCGACCAACTCCTGTCCGCCGGTGAGCTCGAACTGGGCGGCAAGGAACAGAAACTCACGGTGATGTTCACTGACATTCGGGGTTTCACCTCGATCGCCGAGGCGCTCGGACCGCGCGAAACGATTTCCCTGCTGAACGAGTATTTCACCGAAATGGTCGACGTCATCTTCAAGAACGGGGGCATCCTCGACAAATACATCGGCGACGGGATCATGGCGCTGTTCGGCGCTCCCTTCGTGGGACTCAACGATGCCGACAATGCGCTGGCGGCGGCCGACGAGATGATGGGGCGCCTGGCGGAACTTAACGCCCGCCGCGTCGCCGCCGGCCAGGCGGCGCTGGACATTGGCATCGGCTTCAGCACCGGGCCCACGGTCATCGGCAACATCGGCTCGGTCCGGCGGATGGAGTATACGGTCGTCGGCGACACCGTGAACCTCGCCTCGCGGCTGGAGGGGGTGACCAAGCAGTACGGAGCCAAGATCATCCTGTCTGAGATGACCGTGCGGGACCTGCGGTGTCCGGCCACGCTCCGCGAACTCGACCTGATCCGCGTCAAGGGCAAGGACCGTCCGGTCGCCGTCTATGAATCGCTAGGCCACCGCGCCCACGAACCGGGGCTCGCGACATTGCTGGAGCTTCACGCTGCGGGTGTCGCCGCCTATCGGGCGCGGGACTGGACCTCGGCCCGCGGCGCGTTCGATGCGGCGCTGGAGCTCTATCCGACCGACGGCCCCGCGGCGGTCTACCGCCGGCGCTGCGACCTCCTCGGGGCGACACCGCCCGCCGAGGCCTGGGACGGCGTGTGGAACCTCACCGAAAAGTAGGCGGTGGCAGTCGGACTTCTCCCGGTCTGCGCGCCGGCCCCATGGCGCTCGCCGCCAGGGGGAACCCGCCCGCGCCTCGCCCCGTTTTAGAGAGCTAGGGGCTGCACAGCGCTTTCCCCGGCCCACGAGGCCGCACTCCGAAAAGTCCTTCGATGAATCAGACACATACGGCCTCGACCGCCGCGCACGCCGACCTGTCGGAACACGTCGCCCAGTCGGTCGACGAACTCGCGGAATTCCATCTTGCCCACTACCGCAGTGCGTCCTACCTGCAGCGAGCCATCGATCAGTTGACCGCGCTGGTCGCGACCCCGGCGGCGTTGCTGACGCTGAGTATAGGCATGGCAGTATGGATCGGCGTCACGCTGGCGGTCAGCCGGCGGGGTATCGATCAACCTTCCTTCGGCTGGCTGGAGCTGGCCGCCACCTGCGGGGCCTTGCTGGTGGCCGTCCTCATCCTGGTCACCCAGCGACATGAGGACCAACTCGCGGAGCGGCGCGGGCAACTGACTCTGGAACTGGCGATCTTGGCTGACAAGAAGAGCGCGAAGATCATCGCCCTGCTCGAGGAACTCCGTCGCGACCATCCTCAGGTCTCGGACCGCCTGGACCGGGTCTCCGCCGAAATGGCGCGGCCCACGGACGTCCCACCGTGCTCGCCGCGATCGACGAACGGGCGGGCGCCGCCGCAGTCCCGGAAGAACAGCCCGACAGCGGCTGAGCCGCGTCAGGCGATCTTCGCCTTGCTCTGCGGATGGAAGAACAGGGCCTGGCCGATGGCGGCCTTCACCGTGGCGGGCGCGAAGGGCTTGGTGATCACGAACGTCGGCTCGAAGCCGTTGCCCGTGAGCAGGCGCTCGGGAAAGCCGGTGATGAAGATCGCGGGCACGTCGATCATGGCCAGGATTTCCTTGGCCGCGTCGATGCCGGACGATCCATCGGCCAGCTGAACGTCGGCCAGGATGAGCCCGGGTCGCTGTCGGATGGCCGAGGCGGTCGCCTCGCGCCGCGTCGCGGCGATCTGGGTCACCCGGTGCCCCAGCTCCGCCACCAGGGCGGCGATGTCGGCCGCGATGATCGGCTCATCCTCGATGATCAGGACATCGGTGGCGAGTTCGGCGTCGATGTCGCCCTGGGCCTGGGCGATCAGCGATTCGACTTCGGCGATGTCGGTCGAGAGGATGTCGGCGACCTCGGCGTGCGTGAACCCCTCCATCGCCGCGAGCAGGAACGCCTGCCGCGATCGCGGCGCGATCCTCAGCAGACGCGCCGCCACCGCTTTCGACACCGGCGATCCGTCCTCCGGCTGACGGGTCTCCAGCAGGGCGCCAGAACTCTTCCAGATCGCTTCGAATACCCGGTAGAGGCCCACGCGAGGCGACAGTGCCTCATCAAGCACCTGATCGCCCTGGACAATTGCTTCGAGGGCGGCCCGGACGTACCTGTCGCCCGTGGCCTGATCGCCTGTCAGCGCCCGCGCGTAGCGGCGCACGTACGGCAGGTCCGGCGCGAGCGCTTCCGCCAATCGTCTCATCATCCCTCCAGGGGCGTCGCGACTTCGGGGACGCTCGCAATCCGATTTCGACGGCATTTAAGCGCGCGAGCGCCGGGGCGCAACGCGACTGGCCACGGAAGTTCCAGCAACGCTTGACGGGGCCTCGAATGTCAAACGAACGCGACCGCGGGCGAGCCCGCGGCCGCGTCAAGTTTATACTGGGTGTTGAACAAGCGCTAGCGGGTCGCTTTGTGAACCGCGTCCTTCGCCTTGCCCACGGCTTCCTTGGCCGCTCCGGCAACCTTGTCCGCCGCGCCTTCCGCCTGCAGTCGTTCATTGCCGACCGCCTTGCCGGCGGCTTGTTTCACCGCGCCCACACCTTTCTGGGCCACGCCTTCCACTCTTTCCTTACTCATCCGACATACTCCCGTTGATTGATGTTCGGCAAACGCCATGGATGACGTTCAGTTCCGTCAAGCTCACGGCGCGGGCCATCGCCGCCCATCAATAGCTGGCGAACAATTCGAGCGCGGCCGGCAGGTGTCGCGCCGGCGGGCCGCCGCCACCTCGCCGCTCACGAACATGGACGGCGCCCCGAGGTCATCTTTGGACTGTTGCGCCAGGGCCAGCCCCTCTTCGCGGCCCGAGAGATTGATGTCGACCAGGGCCAGGTCGGGCGGGCTGGCCCGGACCAGTCGTAAAGCCTCGTCGGCGTCATAGGCCGGACCGAGGACCTCATGGCCCGCGTCCTCCAGGGCGCCCGCCGCAGTCACCGCGACAAGAGCGTCATCTTCTACGATTAAGACACGCACAGTGAACTCTTTTAAGATCTACGGACCTTTAAACCGGCCGCGCAGATTTATGTTACGGGGGCGGCGTTCTCGACCCGTATTTCTAAGGACGCGGGACATTTCATGCGGGCGGCCAGGGAACTACTCGACCACTTCGGCGTTCTCCCAGCCGATTCCCGCGGGGACGGCTGCGAGATCCCTCGGCCTTCGCCCGCATCCAATCCGGAGATGCAAAATGGCCGAAGGCTCGCGAACGGCGGACAAGCCTTTCCTCAGCGACGTCAAGACCCTGAGGGATCGGGCGCGGAGGAACATCGCCGAGGGCGCGGTGACCTCGACCTACAAGGGGGATCCGAAACAGACGGTCGAGATTCTGCAATCGGTGCTGGCCACGGAGATCGTCTGCATCCTGCGCTACACCATGCACGCCGTCACCGCGACCGGCATCGCCAGCGAATCGGTCAAGGCCGAATTCGCGCAGCATGCGAAGGAAGAGCAGGAGCACATGATGGCCGTGGCCGAGCGGATCAACCAGCTCGGCGGCCAACCCAATTTCAACCCGGAGGGCCTCGCCAGCCGTTCGGCCTCCGAATACAAAGGCGGCCCTGACTTGGTCGACATGATTATCGAGAACCTCGTCGCCGAACGCATCGCAGTAGATCACTACCGCGAGCTGGTCCACTACTTCGGCGAAGACGACCCCACCACCGCGCGCATGATCAAATGGATCCTGTCCGTGGAGGAGGAGCACGCTAACGACATGAGCGACCTGTTGGCCGCCCACGGAGGCCGAGCGGGCTGACCCCGGGCGAGCCACTTGGGATCGTCAAACCTTAGGAACCCATGGTGGCGAACATCCCGACGGCGGCGGCGGCCATGACGGCGGTCGCCAGCCAGCCGACTACCTTAAGGCCGGTGCGGATCGCGAACGCGCCCATGCAGGTCTTGTGGCTCGCTAGCAGCATGATCATCACCATGATCGGCACGGCCGTGACGCCATTGATGACCGCGCTCCAGAACAGCGCTTTGATCGGGTCAAGGTGGACGAGATTGAGGACGATGCCGATCAGGCCGGCGACCGCGATAGCGCCGTAGAAGGCCTTCGCCCGCCGCGGTTTCCGCGCCAGACCGACATGCCATCCGAACAACTCGCCGAGCGCGTAGGCGGCCGAGCCGGCCAGGACCGGCAGAGCCAGCAGGCCAGTCCCGATGATGCCCAAGGCGAACACCAGGAAGGCGAACTCGCCGGCGATGGGGCGCAGGGCGCGGGCAGCCTGAGCGGACGTCTGGATGTCGGTGATGTTGTGGGCGTGCAGCGTCGCGGCGGTGGTAAGCACCACGAACAGGGCCACGATGTTGGAGAACGCCATGCCCAGATAGGTGTCCACCCGGATGCGACCGAACTCCCTCGTGGCCTGTTCGGGAGCGCGTTCGAGCGGCTTGGCGTCCGGGCGTTCCTTGACCTCCTCGACCTCCTCCTCGGCCTGCCAGAAGAACAGGTAGGGGCTGATCGTGGTGCCGAGGATCGCCACCACCACGGTGAGATAGCCGGGTTGCAAGGAAATGTTCGGAACGACCAGGTGGTAGAGCACGGTCGCCCACGGCATCTTCACCACCAGGGCGACCCCGACGTAGGCGAACAGCGACAGCGTCAGCCATTTAAGCACGGAGACGTAGCGGGAATACCGGACGAAGATCTCCAGGAGCGCCGATACCAGTCCGAACCCCACCACATAGACCAGCTTCGGGCCCCCGACGACGAGGCTGAGGGCCGCGCCCATCGCCCCAAGGTCCGCGGCTAGGTTGATCACGTTGGCCACCACCAGGAGGGCCACCAGGCCGCTGACCACCGCCAGCGGATAGTGCAGCTTGAGATTGCCCGCCAAGCCGCGGCCGGTGACGCGACCGATGCGGGCGCTGATCTCCTGGATGGCGCACATCAGGGGCCAGCTGAACAGCAGCGTCCAGCCGAGGTCGTAGCCGAACTGCGCGCCCGCCTGCGAATAGGTCGCGATTCCGCTGGGGTCGTCGTCCGAGGCGCCGGTGATCAGGCCGGGTCCGAGGATCTGCAGGAGCTTGGGCCGTTCGGGTTGTTTGACGTCCTCGACCCGGGGTTCGCAACTGTCGCTGGCGGTCTCGGTCACTGGGCACCCGGCCTTGCTTGTTTACGTTGCAAAGCCAACGCTCGAATCAGCGATTTCGATCCGGTCGGGAGGTCAGACCCGCTGGCCGCCCGCCATGAGGATGCTGATCGTGTCGCGCAGCGCGGCCATGTCGAAGGGCTTGCTGATGATCGGCACGTCGGGATGCGACGTCGTCACCCCCGCGCCATAGCCGGTCATGAAACAGAACGGAATCTGCTTCGTCCTCAACTCCTCGGCGATGGGACGGACCGTCTCCCCCCGCAGGTTCATATCCAGGATAGCTCCGTCGATGTCGTCATTGCTCTCGATGATCTGCAGGGCCTCGGGAATATTGTCCGTCTGCCAGGCCATCTCGTGGCCCAGTTCGGAGAGATAGTCCTCGATCAGCATGGCGATCATGAATTCGTCTTCGACGACCAGGAATTTGCCGCGCGTTTTTTTTGACTCCATGGACACACTCACTCTCCAGCACCGACCATGACGCCGCGCCTCGCCTTTCCCCGCAACCATAGACGCGCGTTGGGGTCAAGCCACGGGGCTCAATCCTGCCGAGCATGCTCGGCGTTTCGCTTGTGCGTCGCGGCCGCCTTCCGGGCCGAGGCGGAGCGATCCGCGGCGCTGCGCGAGGCCGAGGCGCGCCCACCTCGTTCGCCGCCGCGGCGGGCCGCGGGATGGCCGGTATGGGCGCCGCGCCCCGGGCCGCCCGGCTTCTTGCCGCCTCCATCGTCCTTGTTGACCGTAGCCCAGGCGCGCCGCTCCGCTTCCGTCTCCGGCACGCCGCGCTCCTCATAGGAGCCCGCGATGTGATCGGCCTTGCGTTCCTGCTTGTCGGTATACTTCGACTTGTAGCCCCGGGGCATGTCGTTCTCCGCGTGGTCTCCAATTCGTGACTTAACGGCGACGACGCCGGAGGGTTCACGCTCGACGCTAAAAACGGGCTTCACTGGAGCGGCGAGATCGCCGTCCCTTCGCCGCGGCGCAGGAAATCCAGCACGGCCCTTTCCTCGGGCCGCAGCCCGTGCCGCGGCTCCCCTTGGGCGCCGGCGCCGGGCGCGAGATCCGGCGCCAGTTCCCCCCTCGTGTAGGCGTCGACGATGTGGGGATGGATATAGCTGGCACGGCACACCGTCGGCGTGTTTCCCAGGCGCGCCGCCACCTCCTTGACAACCTGGCGGATGGCCTTCGCGGCCTGCGTGTGGCTTTCGGCCGGGCCTGCCTCGGCCAAGGCCTTCGCGGCCAGCACCGTGGCCGCCCATGTGCGGAAGTCCTTCGCGGTGATGTCGCGGCCGCTGACCCGCTTCAGGTAGGCATTGACGTCGCAGGAGGTGACGGCCTGCTGATGGCCGGCGTCGTCGAGATAGCCGAAGAGAGTTTGCCCGGGCAGATGCTGACAGGCGCGGACGATCTTGGCCACCCTGCGGTCCCGCACGTCGAGGCGCCAGACCTTGCCGCTCTTACCCGTGAACTGAAACCGAAGCGCGGTTCCCTCGACCCGCACGTGGTCGCCCTGGAGGGTGGTGAGACCGTAGCTGTGATTCTCCCTCTCGTAGGCGCGGTTGCCCACCCGGATCATCGTCGTCTCCAGCAACTGCACCACCGTCGCCAGCACCTTCTCGCGGCCCAGTCCATGCGCGCTCATGTCCAGCGCCACGCGCTCGCGGATCGACGGCAGCGCCTCGGCGAACGTCACCAGATGCTCGAACTTGGCCCCCTCCCGCATGTGCCGAAATTCGGGGTGATAGCGGTATTGCCTTCGACCGCGGGCGTCGAAGCCGATCGCCTGGAGGTGGCCTTGCGGCCGCGCGCAGATCCACACGTTCCGCCAGGCGGGCGGTATCGCCAGGGCCCGGATCCGCGCAATGACTTCTGCGTCTGTGATGCGGCGCTGATCAGGATCCAGATAGACGAAGCCCCTCCCCGCGCGCCGGCGAGCAATTCCCGGTTCATCGCTGGACACATAGGTGAGGCCCGGAGTGAGGGCCGGCGCCTCCTCCGGCTGACACTGGACTACGGTGAGACCCAGCTCGATGTCCTTCGCCATGAATGACCCTTTGTCCTTCGCCGCGAACACGCGACGCGGCAAAGTGTTCCGGGTCAATCGACCGGGAACCCCCCGGCGCGAGAGGGATTTTGGTCAGGCCGCGACACTTCGCGGCGATCACCAGATCCGAGGGACTCATGCCCAGCTCACCGACAGCCCACTCGAAATCGACCGCCCGCGCGAAGACCGCCAAAGCTCGGCGTACACGGCGCACGGGAGCCCGCGATCCGCTCGCCATCACCCTGTTGAAGAAGGATCATCGGCAGGTGGAGAGTTGGTTCGACGAGTACGAACAACTCGAATCCGAAGCGGAGAAGCGTAACCTATTCGACAGGATCGCCCTGGCGCTCAAGGTGCATACGCAGATCGAGGAAGAGATATTCTACCCTGAGGAGCGCGGCGAAGTTGACGATGATCTTCTCGACGAGGCCTATGTCGAGCACGACGGAGCGAAGAAACTTATCGCCGAGATCGAGGCGATGCAGCCATCGGACGAGTTCTATGACGCCAAGGTGAAAGTGCTGGGAGAATACATCAAGCACCATGTACGTGAGGAAGAGCAGCCCGGCGGAATATTCAACCAGGCGAAAAAGGGCAGCGAGGATCTCGACGACGCCGGCCGCCGCATGGAGGCGCGCAAGGCGGAACTCATGTCGCAGATGGGGGCCCGCCAGACGAACTGAGCCCCGCGCCGCGCTCAGCCCCGGCGGTCGCCTGGACTGCCACCTCGTCGCCCGCCTGCCGGCGGGCGCGAGTTTGTGATCGAAGGCGGCGCATCCGGGCCGGACTGATCGAGGTCGCAATCCTTCGCCTGCAGTCAGGCGCGATGCGGAGCTGATCCGGCGCGCGCGCTGCCAGTTGGCGCTCCAAGCCGCGATGGTTGGAGCCGAGGGTCGTCTCGCGCATTAAACGAGCTTGGCCCCGGAGGAAGCACCGCTTGCTATTGGAAAAAGGAAGTCGATGCTGGAGGGTCGCCACGGCGGGTCGGGCGACCGTGCTCATCGACACCCAGGCCTACTACGACGCCGCCATGGATGCGATGACCAGGGCGCGACGATCGATCCATTTCCTGAACTGGGCCTTCGAGCCGGACACCCGACTCCGCCCCACGCCGGGCCGGGTGAAGCGCGGCGTGGAAGGGATTGCCCATTTTCTCAAGGAGCTGGCGGAAGCCGAGCCGGAGCTGGACATCCGCATCCTCTGCTGGCAGTCGGCCCTGCCTGTGGCGGCGACTCAGAAGTTCTTCCCCATCGTGGATCGCGGAGTCTTCGCCGGCAGCCGGGTCAAGTTCGTACTCGACGGAGCCTGTCCGCAAGGCGCCTGCCACCACCAGAAAGTTATCGTGGTGGATGACGCGGTCGCCTTCTGCGGCGGCGCGGACATCGGACAGGATCGGTGGGACACCTCACGTCACCTGGACGACGACCCGCGCAGGGAACGAACGCGCCACCGTGGGCGATACTACGCCAATCGCCACGAGGTCATGGCCCTGGTGGACGGACCGGCCGCCTCGGCCCTGGGCGAGCTCTTTCGGCGACGCTGGCGACGCTGCACCGGCGAGGCCCTCGAACCGCCGCCGCCCTCGCCGCCCACCGCCTGGCCATCCGGAGTCGAGCCCCTCTTCGAGACTGCCCGGGTGGGCCTGTCACGCACCGAACCCGCGTGGCGAGGCGCGCCCGAGGTCCGCGAGTGCGAGGCGCTCCACCTGGCCGGCATCGCCGCGGCGAAGTCCTGCATCTATATGGAAAACCAGTACTTCACTTCCGAACTGATGGCGCGCGCGCTGGCGGCGCGCCTCGGCGAGCCGGACGGACCGGATGTGGTCCTGGTCTCGACGACCCGGTCGCCCAGCTATTTCGACCAGAACACCATGGACCCGACCCGGGCTCGGTTCATCGAGCGGCTGAGGGCGGCGGACCGGTTCGGGCGGTTCCAGATTTACAGTCCGGTCACGGCGCTCGGGCGCGACATCATCGTGCACGCCAAGGTAACCATCATCGACGACGTTCTGGTGCGTATCGGCTCCGCCAACATGAACAACCGCTCGTTCGGCTTCGACACCGAGTGCGATCTTTCCATCGAGGCTGACGGCCCGACAGCGGAAAGCCAACGCGCGACGATCACCCGATTGCGGACCGACGTACTCGCCCACTGGCTGGGCTGCGCCGGCGCGGTCATCGATGACGCGATCGCCAGGGAAGGCGGCGTTTTTCGCGCCGTGGAGTCGCTGCGCGAGTCCGGCCTCCGCCGCCTTCAGCCGATCACGCCCAAGCCGCTGCCTCCGCCGGCGGCGATGATCGCCCACTGGCACATCGGCGATCCGATGGGACCCACCGACTCCTTCAGGCCATGGAAGCGCCGCGACGCGATCGAGCGCGAATGCCGCTCCGCCGAGGTCTGATCCAAGCTCTCAGGACCGGTCGAGACGGAAATCCACGATCAGCGGGACGTGGTCCGAGGCCGTTCGCGAGAGGGGGTCCAGGGCGGTCCTGGCGGACTGGATCCGGATCCCCGGGCTGACGAACACATGGTCGATGGCCAGGATCGGCATGCGCGAGGGAAAGGTGGGGAGGGCGCGCGCGAACGGCGCCGCGCGACGCGCATCGGTCAGGCTCGAGGCGAGGGTGCGGTAGGCCGCCGCCAAGGGCGTGGCGTTGAAGTCGCCGACCAGCATCAGCGGGTTAGCCCTCTGTTCGCCGCCGAGCCATTCCCGCCCCGCCAGGGCCAGCGCCTGAGCCCGCTGCTCGCGTGGGACGAGGCCCAGGTGGGTGTTGATCACCTGGAGCTCCACACCGTCGATATCGATCGCCACCCAGAGGGCGCCGCGCGGCTCGAGGCGCGGGAATCGGGGGTCCCCAGGGAGCGGTCCGGTCTTGACCAGCCGCTCTGGCCGGATGGTGAGCAGGGCGTCGCCGTAGAGCTCGGATTCCACCCTCACGTTGGCGTGGAAGTGGAAGGCCATGCCAAGTCGCTGAGCCAGGCGTTCGGCCTGGTCGACACCGCCGGTGCGGGCGCGTCCGACATCGACCTCCTGGAGGGCGACGATGTCGGGTGATTGGGCGGCGATGACTTCCGCCACCCTCGCAACGTCCAGCTTGCCATCGACCCCGACACAGCGGTGCACATTGTAGGTGAGCAGGCGGGCCACGTGGCGTCCTTTGCCGAACCCCCGGGGTTGGCGCAACCGTCTCTCCTGGACTGCGTCGCAAACACCCGCCCGGCGCCCGTTCTGCGGCGAGGCCGAATCGAAATGCGTGATGCATGATGGACAATGGTCCCCGTTCTGCGCCAATTACGCCCATGAGCCGCCCTCCCCGCCTGTGTTTTCGACCATGAGCGGTGATCGGGACGAGACGCGTGTCGAGACCCTGCTCGACACGCCCGACCTCGCCGACGCCCTGGGCAGCGACCGGTTCAAGCAGTTCCTGGATCACGTGCCGGTGGGTGTCGCCGTCGCCGAACTCGGCCCGACCGAGCGGGTCGTCTACGCCAATCCCGAATTCGAACGGCTCACCGGCGTTCCGATCGCCGAGATCGGCGGAGGGGGCTGGGAAATCCTGAGCGAGGCCAAGGACGACGACGGCCGCTCGCTGACCGCGGCAGTTACACAGGCCAGCGATTACATCGGCGCCTTCAGGGCCGAGCCGTCCGGCGAGCCCATCCGCCTCGACGTCTGGTCCAACGTCATCGAAGATGACGACGGCGCCGCCGTCTTCCGCCTGGTGGCGCTGGTGGCCAGGACCTCGCGTGACGAAGAAGGCGATCAGGTTCTGGATAGCCAGGTCGCCGCCAAGGACCAGCAGCTTCGCGAGCTGCAGCACCGGGTGAAGAACAACCTGCAGCTGATCACGTCCCTGATCCGCTTCGAAGCGCGCGGCTTGCCCGAGGAGGCCGGTGGCGAGCGCTTCGACAGGCTTGCCGGGCGCGTCGGGGTGCTGTCCCTGCTCTACCACTCGCTCATGGAGACCGAGACCGCCGACAGGGTGGATCTGGGAGTCTACCTCAGCCAGGTCGCCTCGGCGGCCATGCGCGCCCAGGCCACCGAAGGCATACACCTCGACCTCCAGGTCGACACCTTGCCGGTCTCGGTCAACGTCGCGATGCCGACGGGGCTCGTTGTCAACGAACTGCTCACCAACGCCCTGAAGCACGCTTTTCCCGGCCGGGAAGGCGGAACGATCCAACTGCAAGGCCTCATCGAGCCGGCGGGCTGGCGCGTGGTGGTCGCCGACGACGGCGTCGGCCTGCCGCCGGACTCGGTCTGGCCGACGGCCGGCACCCTGCCAGCCCTGTTCGTCCGATCCTTGCAGCAGAACGCCCATGCGACGATCGAGGTGGCCTCGCAACCCGGACGCGGCGTGCGTGCGGAAATCCTGTTTTCCCGCGCCGACGCCGCCCCCACCGAGATGGCTTGAGCCCTCACGCCAGCAGTTTCCGCCATGGATCCGTTCCGGCGTTCGTCCGGCGAATCGCGCCACTGTTCAGTCACCGAAGGTGAGGCCGATCATGGTTGAGCATCACGCCGGGACCAGGGTGCTGTTCGTCTGCGTGTCGAAGCTCGAATTGCCCGCCCAGCCTTGAGCGTCAGGCCTTCAGCGCGCGCATCCGGTCGATCGCCGCTTCGAGGCGCTCGCGATTCGTCGCCAGCACCTCTCGCACGTCGGGAGGCGCCTCCTCGGACTTCAGGACATCGTCGTAGCGAGCAAGGTTGTGCTTCTCGGCCTCGATGAGGGCCGGGACGACGCCTTCGCCCAGGGCGCCGAATAGCGAGCGCACGCTCATCACCGTGCGGTTGACGGCGGCCATGAACGAGCCGTCCTCACCCACCGGCGCCCCCGACCGCTGCAGAATGTGCGAGAGGTCGTCGGCGTTCTTGGTGTGCACGGCGATCAGCTCCTGAAACAGGGGCCTGGTATCGCGGCCCTCGGCGTCGTCGCGCGCTTCCTCATAGCCGCTGCGCGCATCGATGGCCGCCGTGTGCAGCGCCTTGAGATCCTCGAGAAGGTCGTGGCTCATCGAGGCCGCCTCGTCACGGGAAAGTCAGGCGAACGTGGCCGCCCACGTCGGGCGTGGATCCGATCAGATTGGCCTTGGCCATCTCCCAGCCGAACTTCAGCATGCCGGCGTCGGACACCCAGACGTCGGCGTCCTCGCAGGTGAGGCAGAGCAGCACCAGGTTGGGGTCGTCCTTGCCCTTGGGAAACCAGGCGGCCACCGCCGGGCTCCAGAACTTGTCGCGGTGCAGGGTGTCGGACGTCGTGCGGAGCTCGCCGCGAATGCAGGCCTGGAGTTCCTGGTCCTTGGCCATGACGATCAGCATCGCCGGAGCGCCCCGTTCGCCCACTCCGGCGAGGTCGCCGCCCCGGCTGGTATAGAACCAGACCTTTCCCGACTCCGGTTCGGCGAAGGCCGTCATCGGAACGAAGTGTCCACGGGGAACGTGGCCCGCGCCCAGCATGCCGCAACGGCTCTTCTCCAGCTCCCGCCAGAGTTCCTTTTCCACCGCGGCCCGGTCGCGGGTGTCCGTTGTCATCGGTCGATACTCCTGCATGAATCGCGAACGGCCGGACGGGGCCGGGGTCGATCAGTCCGAGCCCGGCGAGGTCGAAACCGGATCGCTCGCGGGAAAGCTTTCCTTGAGGCGATCGTCCAGCCTGGCGTCAGGGGGATTCTCCCCACTGCGGCGCGACCCCTTTTCGGGCTCGTGCACATCGCCGGCCGCCGTGGATCGGCGGGCTGCTTCAAGGTCACCTGCCTCGGGACCATCGAGCGCGTCGGCAGCTTCGCGGGCCTTCTGCTCCACCGGCCCCTCCTTCACGAAGGCCTCCTCGGCCCTCCGGAATCGACGGGCGGCCGCATAGTTGCCTTCGCCCTGCATGCCATCGTCAGAGGGGTTCTTGGACATCGAATACGCTCCGTTTGAAGTTCGACAGCGGCCTGGATTGGCCGACTCTCCTGATGGCGGCGGCCGCCTCGGGACTTGCGCGAGGTTCCGCATGGAAGCGGTCCTGGGGCGCCATGGCCGTGACCTTCCGCACAACGGCGCGGCGCTTCCGGAACTGGCGAGACCCGTTTCTGAAAAACGCCTCAGCGTTGGAAAGGATGCGCTCAGGCCCGACCCTTGCGGTCCAGGCGCAGCTTGAGGACCAGGATGGCTCCCGACATCACCAGGCACACGGCGTTGGAGACCGCGATGGGCCACTGGCCGATCACCAGTCCATAGCTCAGCCAGAGCGTGAAGCCTGTCACCGTGACCAGGTACATGCGAAGGGACACCGAACTGGCGTCCTTCTCGCGCCAGATCTTGATGAGTTGCGGCGCGAAACTGACCATCGAGCAGACGGCCGCGGCGGAGCCGAGGCCGTCGATCAGGAGCCGGCCGCCGTTCGCCGTCACCGGTAGTGGCGGGCGGACTTGCGGTGCGCCATGTGGTGGCCGATCACGCAGCCGGCGGCGGCGCCGGCCAAGGCGTGATGCCCGGCGAAGTGACCGGCCACGCCGCCGACCACCGCGCCCTTGATGCAACCCCGGGCGTCGGCCGCGCCCGCGCCGCCCATCAGAAGCGAGAAGCCGAGGGCGCCGGCGAGCAGAGTCCTGATCATGATGCGTTTCCCTTGTGTCACGGTGTGTGGGCCGCCCGCATCCATAACCCGCGAGGCGGCCAAGGTCAGCCCAGCTTAGCCGAGTCGGCGGTCGCCGACGCGGTCGGAGTCGAAGTCGCGGCCCGTCACCGGCGCCGTGGCGTCGAACGCCGACCAGCCCTCGGCGCGATAGGCCGAGCGGCGCTGGGTGACGTCCACGGTGTTGGCCGCATTGAGGATTGATTCGACCTCGTTCGACTTACTGTCGTCGACACGCACGCTGACCACCGCGCCGCCGCGCCGCACGCTCTCGGCATAGACATGGGCGTCCTCTTCGCTGACCCCGGCGTGGGTCAGGGCGCCGATGATGCCGCCGGCCGCTCCGCCTGCGGCGGCGCCCGCCGCCGCGCCCACGGCCGTGGAGACCAGCCAGCCGGCCGCCACCACGGGCCCCAGGCCCGGAATGGCGAGCAGGCCGACGCCCGCGGCCAGGCCGCCAACGCCGCCGAGCAGGCCGCCGATCCCCGCGCCCTTGGAGGCGTCATGGCCCGCTTCGCTCGCCCGCTCGTCCGCCCGGACGTCACGATCTCCAACGTCACGATCTCTGGCCAGGGCAGGGTCGCCGGCGCGGTCCCGGACATCGGCCGGCGCGCTGGCGACGACGCTGATGTCGGAGTCGAGGATGCCAAACGCCCTCAGGTCCTCGACGGCCTTCTGGGCCTCCGCGTAGTTGTCGAACAGTTTCGTGATGGTCTTGGTCATGTTTCAGGTCTTTCGGAACAATGGGTTGAGAGCGGCTACTGGCTGGAAATGTCGCCCTTGAAGTCGACGGAGACCGAGGAGGTCTTGCCGCCCCTGCTGGCCGTGCCGTGCCACACACCGCTGGAATCCTGCGTCATGCCGGTCACGTTGGTGTAGCCGGCGTTGCGGAGGTGTTCCTTCGCCTGAGCCTCGGTGAACGAATTGGCGCCGGCGGAGGGCGGAGCTCCGGTCTCCTGGTGAGCCGGTTTGACCGCGGCGTTCCCCATGTTGGAGGCGTCCGCCTGAGCTGGGGGTGGGGCCTGCGTCTGGGTCGGACCGGAGTCCGCAGGCGCGGCCGGGGCGGGATTGGAGGCTTGAGTGGTGTCGGGCGACTGGGTCGCCGGCTTCGAGCAGGCGGCGAGCGAAAGCACCGCCAGTGTGGCTAGGGCAATGCGCATGGGAGTCCTTTCAGGATCTGGAGGCGCCATCAACGCGACGTTCGCGAAAAGTGTTCCGCAGAATTCGCAGGAACCGCGGCCGCTTGGCGTCGCGCCGCGGCCACCGCTACAGTCGCGCCCCGCCCACAATTTCACCCGTCGCCGCGCCTGGAGCCCCGCCATGACCACCGATCTGACCCAGGCCACCGCCGCCGAGCTGAGCGGGCTCTACGCGTCCAAGCAGGCCTCCCCAGTAGAGGCGATGAGCGCCGTCCTGGCGCGCGCCGAACGGATCAACCCCAGGCTGAACGCCCTGACCCTTATCGACGCGGAGCCGTCCCTGGAGGCGGCGCGCATCTCGGAATCGCGGTGGCGGGCGGGGGCTCCCCTCTCCCCGCTGGACGGCGTGCCAGTCAGCATCAAGGAACTGGTCCGCACGGCCGGCTGGCCGCTCACCATGGGGAGCCGGCTCACCGACAAGTCGCTTGCCGTGGAGGACGCCCCGGCCGTGGCCCGCCTGCGCGAGGCGGGCGCAATCGTATTCGCCCAGAGCGCGAGCCCGGAATACGGCTACAAGGGCGTCACGGACTCGCCGCTGCACGGGATCACCCGCAATCCCTGGAGCCTCGAGCGGACGCCGGGCGGCTCGTCGGGCGGGGCCGGGGCGGCGGTGGCCGCCGGACTCGGCCCGCTGGCGATCGGCACCGACGGCGGCGGATCGGTGCGCATTCCGGCCAGCATGTGCGGCCTGGTCGGGCTGAAGGCGACCCTCGGGCGGGTGCCCGCCTGGCCGGCCTCGATGCACGGCGACCTCGCCAACACCGGGCCGATGACGCGCACGGCGCTCGATTGCGCCCTGATGATGAACGCCATCGCCCGGCCTGACGCGCGCGATCCCTTCGCCCTTCCGCCCGAGGGGGTGAGCTACGCCGGGGCGCTCGGCCGTCCCCTGGCTGGGCGGAAGGTCGCCTTCATCCTCCACCCGGGCGACCACGCGCTGGACGAGCAGGTCGCCGCCTCGGTGGGCGTGGCGGCCAGACGGTTCGAGAGCCTGGGCTGCGTCGTCGAGGAGGCCAAGCCGCCCTTCGACAATGCCGAGGCGGGGATGATCTGGGCGGTGCACTGGATGTCGTCCATCCAGCGCCTGCTCCAGCTCTATCCCGAAGAGCGCCACCGCGAGTTCGATCCCGGCCTGCTGGAACAGGCCCGCATCGGTGCGTCCTTCACCGTGCAGGACCTCGTCAACGCCCAGGCCCGCCGGCGCGAGATCGCCCACCGGTGGAACCTGTTCTTCACCCGCTACGACTTCCTGGTGGGCCCCACACTGGCGGTCCTGCCCTGGGGCGTCGGCAGGAACACGCCCGACGGTCCAGACGGCAAGCGCAACCTCAACTGGGCCTGCACGGCAGTGTTCAACCTCACGCGCCACCCGGCGGTCAGCGTCCCCTGCGGACTAAGCGGGGATGGCCTTCCCATCGGCCTGCAGATCGTCGCCGGCCACTACAAGGACGCCGAGGTGCTGGCGGCCGCGGCGGCTTTCCAGGAGGCCGCGCCCTTCGCCTTCCCGGTCCTGCCGGCCTGAGTGGGCGCTGTGCCTATCGGCCGGAGAACACCGGCTGGCGCTTCTCGAAGAAGGCCTTGCGCGCCTCCTTGGCGTCCTCGCTGGAGAACGCGATCCGGATGTTGCCCAGCTCGTAGCGCAGCTGGCTCTCCAGGTCGCTGGTCTCCAGGGACTTGACCATGCCGCGCTTGAGGAGCCGAAGGGTGATCGGCGACCAGGCGCACAGCTGCTGGCAATAGGCCCCGAGCCTCGCCACGAAGGCGTCGTCGTCGACCACCTCACCGGCCATGCCGAGCTTCACCGCCTCGTCGCCCAGCACGGTGCGGTTCTCCATCATGAAGCGCATGGCCTGTTCGTAGCCCATGGCCTGGGGAAGAGTGATGGTGAGGCCGGCGTCTGGCGAGCCGCCGATGCGGGTGTAGCCGGCCATCAGCCTGGCGCCGCGGCTGACCAGCCGCACGTCGGTGGCCATGGCGAGGCCGAGGCCGGCTCCCACAGCCACGCCGTTGATCCCGCCGACCACCGGCTTGTCGCAGCGCTTGCGGATGGCCAGCAGGAAATTGCCGACCCAGCCGACGTCGTCCAGCTGCGCCGATTGCGGCGACAGCGGCGAGGAACGCGGCGCGCCGGTCAGGTCAAGGCCGGCGCAAAAAGCGTCGCCGCTGCCGGTGATGGCGATCACCCAGACGTCGTCCACCCTGGCCGCTTCCTCGATGGCGCCGACCACACCCCAGGCGAGCTCGTCGCTGAGCGCGTTCTTCTTGTCGGGCCGATTGAGCGTGATCGTGCGCACGTGGCCCGCGTCCGCAATTTTGACGACCTCGGTCATTTCGGGTTTCCTCCTGAAGTCGCGCCAGCCATAGCTGGACGCGCACGGTGCCGCGAGACCCGCGGGCCATTGACCTGAGGAGGCGGCCTTGGACGTTCCGCAGACCCTCGAGCCGATCCTGGAGCCGGACCGGATCATCGTCGACCCGCACCATCACCTGTGGCCGAGCGAGGAACGGCCCGCCTATCTACTGGACGATCTGCGCGCCGACACCGGCTCCGGCCATCGGGTGGAGGCGACGGCGTTCATCGAATGCCTCACCGGCTATCGCGAGAGCGGGCCCGCACACATGAGGTGCGTCGGCGAGACCGACTTCGTCCGGGGTGTCGCGGAGTCGTCTGGCGATGGGAACGGCGCACGGATCGCCGCCATCGTCGGCGCCGCCGACCTGCTAGACGAGCGGATCGAGGATGTCCTGGCCGCTCACATCGCGGCCGGCGGCGGCCTATTCCGCGGAATCCGGCATGCGGCGGCCTGGGACCCCTCCGACGCCATTCGCGTCTCGCACCATCGGCCGCCGCCGCACCTCTATCTCGACGAGGACTTCCGGGTCGGTTTCGCGCAGCTGGCGCCCCTCGGCCTCTCCTTCGACGCCTGGCTCTATCATCCCCAGCTCCCCGAGTTGACCAACCTAGCCCGGACCTTCCCGGAGACGATGATCGTACTCGACCACTTCGGCGGACCGCTGGGGATCGGCCCCTACGCCGACCGGCGCGCCGAGGTGTTCGCCGACTGGCGGCGCGACATCGCGCCGCTGGCCGCCTGCCCAAACGTGTTCGCCAAGCTGGGCGGCATGGCCATGCCGATCAACGGCTACGGCTGGGACAAGGCGCAGGCCCCGCCGAGCTCGGACGCCTTCGTGGATGCCCAGGGCGACTATTACCGCGCCGCCATCGACCTCTTCTCCCCGGCCCGCTGCATGTTCGAGAGCAACTTCCCGGTGGACAAGCCGAGCCTCTCCTACCGCACCCTGTGGAACGCCTTCAAACGGCTGGCCGCGCCGTTCAGCGAGACCGAGAAGGACCAGATGTTCAGAGGCGCCGCGAGCCGTTTCTACCGGCTGGACGCCTGAGCCCTCAGGCGAGTTGCGGGACTTGGTCGGCGAGGACGCCGGCCTCGGTCAGGGCGTCCACCCCGGCGTCTCCCAGGCCCAGCCATTCGCCGAGCACCTCGCGGTTATGTTCGCCCCGGTGCGGGGCGCCGCCGCGCACGCCGCTGCGGGCGGCCGAGAAACGGTAGGGCGACTGCGGTATCGGGCGGGTTCCCCCGGCCCGGTCGTCGATCTGGGCGATCGAGCCGCGATGGCGAAGCGTCGGCTGGTCGCCGAGGTCGTGGCCTCGCCGCACGCGTCCCCAGGCGATGTTGATCCCGGCCATCGCCGCCTCGACCTCGTCCCAATCGGCAAGGCCGCGCATGAAAGCGTCGACGGCGCCGCGGCGGGCGGTGATCTTGGTCTCCAGGTCGGTGACACCCTCGGCGGGATCGGGGAAATCGACGCCGCGCGTCAGGCTGCGCCACAGGTGACGGAAGTCGGCAGAGACGAGGATGGGGCCGGCGCCGGTCTCCCAGACGTCGTTGGGCAAGCCCATGGTGTCTTCGGCGTTCTCGAGCTCGTAGTGGATCTGGTCGTCGGTCACCAGGGTGGCGTCGACCATGGCCATATCGATGTGCTGGCCCAGCCCCGTCCGCGCGCGCATGATCACCGCCGAGAGCACGCCGATCAGGCCGTGAAGCGAGGCGTTGGTGTCGGCCACCGACAGCGGCAGGTCGCCCCGGCTGACCTTGTTCCGGCGCATGGTGCGCGACATCAGGCCCAGTTCCGCGTGGACGATCGGGGCATAGGCCGGCCGCCGCGATTCGGGTCCATCGTGGCCGAAGCCGGAGATCGACAGCATGATCAGGCGCGGATTGACCGCCTTGAGCGATTCGTAGCCCAGGCCCAGGCGGGGCATGACATCGGGGCGGTAGTTCTCGATAAGGATGTCGGCGCGCTTCGCCAGGTCCAGCACCAGCTCCCGCGCTCCCGGGGCGCGCAGGTCGACACAGATGTTCCGCTTGCCGGCGTTCTGCTGGTGATAGTAGCCGGGGACCCCGCCGATCACCTTGCCCCAGAAGCGGGTGACGTCGCCGTCCGGCGGCTCGACCTTGACCACGTCGGCGCCCAGGTCAGAGAGCATCCGCCCGGCGAACGGGCCCGCCAGCACCCGCGACAGGTCCAGGACCTTCAAACCGGCCAGGGGATAGTCGGGCGCGCCGTCAGCCATGCAAATCATCCATGCGCCCCGCGCCGCCCCGGGTCGCGCCTGGGATTGACGGCGGCGGGACAGTTTGCGCGAATGGCGGAAAGCCGACCCTACAGGGAGGAACGTCGTCGATGAAGCCCCCCGCCGCGACCGCGGTTGCAAGGTCCCGCTCTTGACCGTCATTCCCGTGTCGGCGGATGCGACTGCCCCCGTTCCCTCCAAGTCCAGGCCGGCGGACGCGGAGCGCCGCCTGGACACCAGCTCGAAGCTTTTCTACGGGTTCGGCTCGGTGGCCTTCGGGGTCAAGGACAACGGTTTCAGCTACCTGCTGCTGCTGTTCTACAATCAGGTGATGGGCCTGCCGGCCCCCCTGGTGGGCCTGGCCCTGATGATCGCCCTCGTTTTCGACGCGGTGATCGATCCGATGATCGGCCAGTTCTCCGATAACCTGCGCACGCGGTGGGGCCGGCGCCACCCGCTGATGTATGCCGCCGCCCTGCCGATGGCGATCTGCTACGCGGCGCTGTGGAACCCACCGCACTGGGACCATAAGGCGCTCTTCTTCTATCTGCTCGGCATGGCGATCCTGATCCGCGGGATCGTGTCGTTCTACGAGGTGCCGAGCTCGGCGCTCGCCGCCGAGTTCAGCTCCAGCTACGACGAGCGCTCGATCCTGCTCAGCTACCGCTATTTCTTCGCCTGGGTCGGGGGGCTGGCGATCAATCTGCTTGCCTTCGCCGTGCTGCTGAGGCCGGACGCCACCCACAAGGTCGGCCAGCTCAATCCGCTCGGCTACGCCCACTATGGCATGGTCGCCTCGGCGGTGATCTTCGTCTCGATCCTGGTGTCGACCGCCGGCACCCACCGCTACATCCCTCAGCTGAAGACTCCGCCGCCACGTCGCCACCTCACGCTGGGCCAGATGCTCCGGGAAATGCGGGAATCCCTCTCGAACCGCTCCTTCCTGTTCCTGCTCGCCTACGGGATCACCGCGGCCCTGGCCACGGGCCTGGGCGCCTCGCTCAACAACTACTTCAACACCTTCTTCTGGGGTTTCAGCGCCAAGCAGATCTCGCTCTTCACCCTGGGCGTGTTCCTGTCGGCGATCATCGCCCTTCCCGTCGCGCCGACGCTGTCTCGGAAGTTCGGCAAGCGCACGACCGCCATCGTCTTCACCATCCTGTCGATGATCTTCGGACTGGGACCGCTGTTCCTGCGCCTCGCGGGACTCATGCCCGCCAATGGCTCGCCGGCCCTGGTCGCGACCATCTTCTGCACCGCGATCACCACCACCACCTTCATCATCGTCTACCAGACGATGGGGTCGTCGATGGTCGCCGACGTGGTGGAGGCGGCCGAGCTGAAGACCGGCCGGCGGTCGGAGGGCCTGTTCTTCGCCGCCGCGGCCTTCATCCAGAAGGCGACATCGGGGTTCGGCATCCTGGCCGCCTCGCTGCTGATCACCGCCATCGGCCTGACGCCGCACGCCAATCCGGCGACCATCTCGCCGGACGTGACCCGGAACCTGGCCCTGACCTATGCGCCGGCGATCATCTGCCTGCACGCCCTGGGCCTGACCCTGCTGCTCGGCTACCGGATCAACCGCGCCTCGCACCGGGAGACCCTCCGCCAGCTTGCGGCCGAGGCCGAAGAGCTGGCCCACCCGGTTCTCGCGGAGTGACCTTGACGAGGAGACCATCATGAACAAGCCCCTGGGACCGATCACGGCCGACTACGGATCCGAGGAAGCGGCGATGCGCGCCTATTGCCGCGACGGCGAGCGGCGCGCCGTGGCGCTCGGCAACCGCGGTCCGATCCGCTTCACGGCGGATGGCGCGCTGCATCCCGAGATCCTGGAGGCCTATTCCCGCTGCGGCTTCTACGTCTTCGAGGGAGTGCTGGGGCCCGAAGAGCTGGCGGATATCGAGGCGGACTTCCTCGATATCCGCTCGCGCCTGCCGACCGAACCGGGCAATCCCGTCGACCGTCAGGGCCGCCCCGCTCTCGGCCATGGCCACCAGGGGCTGAACCTCGTGTGGGGGAAGCCGCTCAGCGACCCGGTCGGCGGCACCAAGGCGGCGCACGGCCGCTATCCGGTGAAGATGTTCGAGCCGCGCCCGGCCGCCGGCGCGCCGGACAAGGTGGTCTATCTGATCCTGGGCTCGCTGCAGTTCTCCGAGGCCTGCCTTCGGGTCTACGGCCACCCGGGCCTCCTCGCTGTCGCCGCCGCGGTCAACGGCGAGGACTTCGCGCCGTTCAACGAGGGCCTGTGGATGAAGGAGCCGGGGCTCGGCGCCTCGGTGGCCTGGCACCAGGACGGCTGGACCCATTGGGACAGTCCGGACTTCGACGAGGGCTCGCATGGTTTCAACTTCATGGCGCAGCTCTACGGCTGCACGCCGGCCAACGGCCTGTGGGTCGTGCCGGGATCGCACCGCCCCGGCAAGGCCGACATCAAGGCCTGGGTGGCGGCGGCGGGGACGGAGCGGCTGCCGGACGCCGTCCCCCTGGTGTGCAAGCCGGGGGACGTGGCCATCACCAACCGCCAGGCCGTCCACGGCTCGTTCGCCAACACCAGCCCCGACTGGCGGGTGACGGTGAACTTCGGCTTCCATCGCCGGCGCTCGGTGTTGGGGGTGATGGGCGGGGGCGTGCACAACGCGCCTGCGGTCTACGACGCCGAGCGTATTCGCCGCCGCGCCCGCCTGATCGGCTACGCCATCGAAGCGCGCCGCCAGCGCTTCCCGGACGAGCCGTCATTCAGTTACGCGCCGCACGCGCAGAGCGGCGAGGTCTGGCGCTGGGACGAGGCGGCCAGGGCCGAGATCAAGGATTACAACCTGCTCGATCTGGGCATCTGAGCCGGAGCGCCGGCGCTCCGCTACCGGGTCATGGTCTTGGCGGCGGAGATGACCTTGTCGACGCCGTCGAGGCAGGCGCCGACTTCGTCCATGTCGGCGTTCCCCGCTGCGCACGCGGTCTGCTGGGACTGAAGCTGGGCGTTCACCTGGGCCATGCGCGCCAGGAGGTCGGTGACGTCCTGTCCGCTGTCGATGGCCGCCAGCAGCGACTGCCGCGCCGCCTCGAGCTGGTCGGCGGCGCGGTCGGCCTGCTGGCCCAGCTGCATCTCGCGCGCGAGGTCGCCAGCGTCGCGGGCGGCGGTCCAGGCGTCCGAGAGGCTTGTCTGGACCGCGTCGAGGTTGTCGATCAGGGACTGGGCGTCGCCGCTAGCGGCCATCGTCGCTCTCCTTGTCGTCGCCGCCGGAAGGCTTGTCCGGAGGGGGCGGTGGCTCGAGGCCGGTCATGCTCTTCAGGGCGTCCTGGAACGCCTGCGCCTCGGCGACGCTGGTGGTGACGTCGGCGCGGGGATCGCGGAGCGCCGCCAGCAGGGCCCGATGCGAGCGGCTGAGGGGAGTGAAGTCCGCGCGGATGGCGCGGGCCTGGCCGACCGCGGCGGCGGCGGCCGAAACCTGGGCGATCAACCGGGTCCGCGCCTCCCTCGCCTTGCCCGGGTCGGCGTCGGGCTTGGCGTCGTAGGCGTCCAGCGCCTCGACCGCATGGCGAAGGCGCGTCTTGCGGACGTCCAGCAGGATGCCCCGCAGCTGCGTCGCCTCCTCGCCGAGCACCGTGGCGGTCCCGGCGATCACCGGGTCGGCCGCGGCGCCGAGGCGCAGCATCGTCGCCCGCCGCTGGCGGATGCGCAGCTGCTGGGCGCCGAAGGTCAGGGCGTCCACCGCTGCGCCCGCCGCCCCGGCGCCGGCGGGATAGACGGCCCCCACCAGGGACTTCAGGCTGGCCGAGACCTTGCCGGTCGCCTCGGCGGCGGCGTTGAGATCCTTGGCGGCGGCGAGGTCGCTCATCCCGCCCGCATAGCCGCCGACGCCGCCCAGCAGCGCCCGCAGGCGCTCGGTGTGGGAGGCGAGGGCGATATTGCCGACCTCCAGGAAGCAGGGGCCCGTGACGCTGTCGCCGGCGAGGCAGGCGGGGGCGAGATCGATGCGCTTGCGCCCGTCGGCCGCCAGGGCCAGCTGCTCGTCGGCCAGATCCTGGGCCTGGGCTCCGGAGAGGGCTGCGAAACCTGCCCGGCTGCCCGAGGCCAGAGTCTTGAAGGCGGCCGCCTGCTCCTTCGGCAGGCTGGCGCAGGCGGCCAGCTGCACGGCCAGGAGGCCGAGGGCCGCGCCCCTCAATCTGTTCCGGAACCCCACCATCCCCCCGCAGGTCACGCGCGTTCGACGGTGAAGTCAAATGGCCCGGTGGCGTGTCCGGAATAGAAGCAGGAGCGGGCCGAAAGCGCCTGCTCCGTGCCTGGGCGGTGGGCAAGGCCTCTCAGCGTAGTAGAGTTCCGGAGCATGGAGGCCCCTTCCCTGGACCAGACTGCTTCAATATCGCGCGAACCCGCCGGGACCGCCGACGCCAGCCGCGCCGTGCTGCGGCTGCTCGGGCGGCTGCTGGGCGACGTGATCCGCGAGACCCAGGGGCAGTCGACCTTCGACCAGATCGAACGGATCCGCTCGCGCTCGGTGGGCGAGCACCGGCGCGGGGAGGCGGACGCGGGGCTGGGCGAGGCGCTCGAGGCGCTTCGCTTGAGCGACATGGTGCTGCTGATCCGCGGCTTCGCGATCTTCTCGCAGCTCGCCAACATCGCCGACGACCACGTCATGCGCCGGGAGGCGCTCAATGAGCCCAGCCCGCTGGCCCGGCTCGAACTCGACGCGGCGTCGCCCGAGGCGCGCCGGTTCCTGCACCAGGCCGTCGTCACGCCGGTGATCACCGCCCACCCCACCGAGGTGCGCCGCAAGAGCACGCTGGACCGCGAGACGGCCATCGCCGCCCTGCTCGACGCCGCCGACGCCGGCGGGCGGGCGACGGCGGCCGGGATCGAGACGGCGCTCAAGCGGGAGATCCGCATCCTCTGGCAGACCCGGATGCTGCGTTCCGAGCGGATCACCGTGGCCGACGAGATCGACAACGCGGTTTCGTTCTTCCAGCTCACCTTCCTGCCGCAGATCCCGGCCCTGAAGCGGCGGCTGGCGACGCTGTTCGGCCTGGAGGGGCCCCTCCCCGCCTGCTTTCAGCTCGGCTCCTGGGTCGGGGGCGACCGCGACGGCAACCCCTTCGTCGGCGCCGACACCCTCGACTACGCCCTGAAGCGCCAGGGCCAGGCGGTGATCGACTGGCTGCTGGAACAGCTGCACGCCCTGGGCGCGGAGCTGTCGCTGTCGGACGAGTTCGCCAGGGTCAGCGAGGCGCTGAGCGCCCTCGCCGCCACCGGCCAGGACGCCAATCCGCACCGCGGCGACGAGCCCTACCGCCGGGTGCTGGTCAACTGCTACGGGCGCCTGGCGTCGACCCGGGCCAGGCTGCTGGGCGCGGGACCGGTGCGGGCGAGCCCGATCACCGCGCCCGCCTACGCCGACCCGGCGGACCTCGCCGCCGACCTGGCGGTGGTGGCGGATTCCCTCACCGCCAACCAGGCCGGGGACATCGCCCAGGGGCGGCTGCTGGACGTGCGCGAGGCGGTGGCCAGCTTCGGCTTCCACCTGGCGGTGGTCGACCTGCGCCAGAACTCGGACGTGCACGAGCGGGTGGTGGCCGAACTGCTGACCTCGGCCGGCGTCGTCGCCGACTACCTGGGCCTGCCGGAGAGCCGGCGGATCGCGGTGCTGGTGGCCGAGCTGGGCAATCCGCGCCTGCTCCGCTCGCCCTACCGCGACTACGGGGACGAGACGGCCCGGGAGCTGGCCATCGTCGACGCCGCCGCGCGCCTGCGCCGCCAGTTCGGCCCGGGGGCGATCGCCAATTATGTGATCTCCAAGGCCGCCAGCGTCTCCGACATGCTGGAGGTGGCGATCCTGCTGAAGGAGGCGGGCCTCTTCACCCCCGGCGAGGCGCCGGACTGCGCCCTGCGCATCGTGCCCCTGTTCGAGACCATCGACGACCTGCGGGCCAGCGCCAGGGTGATGTCGGACTGGTTCGACCTGGCCGTGGCGCGGGCGATCCTGGAGCGGCAGGGGCGGCTGCAGGAAGTGATGATCGGCTATTCCGATAGCAACAAGGACGGTGGCTACGTCACCTCCAACTGGGAGATCCGCACGGCCTTGAACGGCCTGCTGGCCCTGGCGGCGCAGCGCGGCGTCGAGCTGCGCTTCTTCCATGGCCGGGGCGGCGCGGTGGGCCGGGGCGGCGGCTCCAGCTTCGAGGCCATCCTCGCCCAGCCGGACGGGGCGGTGCGCCGGGGCATCCGGATCACCGAGCAGGGCGAGGTGGTGGCCTCCAAGTACGGCCATCCGCTGGGCGGGCTGATCAGCCTGGAGACCATCGCCGCCGCCGCCCTGACCGCCGACATGGCCCACGAGGCCGACGCCGCCGACGGCGCGTTCGCCGATGTTCTGGGGGCGATGAGCGGCGAGGCCTTCGCCGCCTACCGCGACCTTGTCTACGGTACGTCGGGCTTCGAGGACTACTTCCGGCAGTCGACGCCCCTGCGCGAGATCGCCGACCTGAAGATCGGCAGCCGCCCGGCCTCGCGCACGCCGTCGACGGCGATCGAGGATCTGCGCGCCATTCCCTGGGTGTTCTCCTGGTCGCAGGCGCGGGTGATGCTGCCCGGCTGGTACGGCTTCGGCGCGGCGACCACGGGGGCGGGGCCGGGGCGGCTGGAGACCCTGGCGCGGGTCCACGCGGCCTCGCCGTTCTTCCGCTCGGTGGTCTCCAACCTGGAGATGGTGCTCGCCAAGTCGAGCCTGGCCATCGCCGCCCGCTACGCCGAGCTGGTCGAGGACCAGGCCCTGGCTGCCGCGATCTTCCCGCGCATAGAGTCCGAGTGGAACGCGAGCCGCGACGCGGTGCTGGCGGTCACCGGCCAGAAGGCGCTGCTGGAGAACAACCCGCGCCTCGCGGAGTCGATTCGGTTGCGGCTGCCGTACATCGATCCGCTGAACGTCCTGCAGGTGGAGCTGCTGCGCCGCCACCGCGCCGGCGAGACCGACGCCGAGATCGGCCAGGGAATCCATATGTCGATCAACGGGATCGCCGCGGGGTTGCGGAACAGCGGATAGCCCCCCTCCGCCCCTTCGGGGTCCCCCTCCCCCACGCCAACGGGAGGAGAGGCGCTCGCTGAACTCTCTTCCCCCTCTGGGGGAAGCACCCCGAAGGGGGGATGGGGGCTTTCAGGACACCAACCTCGCCAGCTTGCGGCCGAAGTTCTGGCCTTGGAAGAGGCCGACGAAGGCGGCGGGGAGGCTTTCCAGGCCGTCGACGATGTCCTCGCGGTATTTCAGGCGGCCGTCCTGGATCCAGCCGGTGAGCTCGGTCCAGGCCTTGGAGAACTCGCGGGCGTAGTCGAAGACGACCAGGCCCTGCATCTTCAGCCGCGCGGTGATGAACGAGCGGGTGTTCTTCAGCCCTACCCGCTCCTCCCGCCCGAGGTTGTAGTCCGCCGTCTGGCCCGAGATCACCAGGCGCCCGTGCTGGCGCATCAGGGGGAGGATCGGGTCGATCAGGCTGTTGCCGACATTGTCGAAGAAGACGTCGACGCCGTCCGGGCACTCCCGCGCCACGGCCGCGGCCATGTCCGGCTCGGCCAGGCGATCGATGGCGGCGTCGAAGCCGAGCTCTTCCGTAAGCCACCGGCATTTGGCTTGGCCGCCAGCGATTCCCACCGTAGATGCACCGTTGATACGGGCGATCTGCCCCGCCGCCGATCCGACCGCCCCGGCGGCCGTGGAGACCAGCACCGTCTCCCCGGGCTTGGGCTGGCCGATGTCCAGCAGCCCGAAATAGGCAGTGAGGCCGGGAATGCCGAGGACGCCGATGTGAGCCGAGGGCGGGATCGGACCCTCGGGGATCCGGCGGATGCCGCGTCCGCCCGGAGAGAGACCCAGCTCCTGCCAACCAAACGCCCCGGCCACCCACTCGCCCACGGGCCAGGCGTCGTTGTTCGAGGCGATGACCCGGCCGACGGTGGCGCTGCCGACCACATCGCCGAGCGGCACGGGGGCGGTGTAGCTGGCCTCGCCCGACAGCCGCCCGCGCATGCCCGGATCGACGGAGACATAGTGGTTGCGCACCACGACCTCGCCCTCGCCGGGCGGCGGCTGGTCGACGGCGTCGATGCGGAAGTCGCTCTCCCGGGGCATACCGGATACATGCGCGGCCAGGACGACGCGGCGGTTGATCATGCGGGGGTCCTCCCGGCCTCTCCTACGCCCTCCTACGCCCTGCGGGCTTCGGAGGGCAGGCCCTCGTCGCGGCTAGGGCGGCGGCTTGGCGAGTTCGTATGTCTGGTGGTGGTAGTTCTGGTTCTGCTTGAGGATCGGCCTGGGGCTGGGCTCGCGGAAGGGCGACCAGCGGGGACGGGCCTCCGGTCCGCCCACCGGCGGCTCGGGCCAGCCCTCGTCGGTCCAGTCCGACCAGTCGGGGTCGAGGCCGATATCCTTGCAGAGTTGCTCGACGACGTCGCGGAAGGGCTGGCCCCGCACGTCGTCGTAGGCGTCGTCCTCATCGAGGCGCTCGTCCATGGCGGCGGAGCGCTCGAAATACTCTTTCTCGGTCTCGGTCTCGCGCATGATGGCGATCTCGAGCTGGTCCTCGACCCGATGCCGGGCCTCCTGCCGCGCCCTTTCGTCCGCCTCGCCGACGAGCTCTTTCGCCTTATCGGCGAGCCGATCGCGCGTTTCGCGGCGCCTTTCGTGCGCCCTGACCTCGCCAGCCAGCGCGGCGCGCAGGTCCTCTTCGGCGCGCACTTCCAGATCGAGGGTCAGGCGCACGGCGCGGGAGAGCTTGGCGAAAGTCACCACGGGGTCAGGACGAGGCGCGTCCGACGCCGCGTCCTTGGCCGGCGCGTCGTCCAACTTGCGCATCAGGCGCATGCCGATCTCGGCGATCTCCTCCAGCACCCGCAGCCGCCGCTCGGCGCGGGCGACGGACGCCGCCAGCCGGTCGGCCTCGACCACCGCTGACCGGTCGTCGGCGGGCGGATCGGGGGCGGTCGCCGGGGCGGAGGTGGGGCCTGACTTCGACATTTGCAGATAGAGTAGGGCTTTGCATATTGCAGGTCAACAAGAAACTTTGCAGATTGCCACGACACTGACCCGCCCGCTCACCGCCGGCGCCGATCTCGCGCTCTACTCCTTGCACAAGTTCCTGGGCGGACCGACCGGCGGCATCGTCGCCGGTCGCCGCGACCTCGTTCGCGCCGCCTTCCTGCAGAACGGCGGGATCGGCCGCGGCATGAAGATCGGCAAGGAGGGCGTCGCCGGCGCCATCGCGGAGCTGGACGCCTGGGAGCGGCGCGACCACGCCGCCGTCCGCGCGCGGGAGACGCAGGCGCTGCATCTCTGGCGGGAGACGCTGCAGGGGCGGCCCGGCGTCACCGCCGCCATCGTTCCCGACCCGACCAACGACCCCCTCGACCGGCTGCAGGTGGCCGTGGAGCCCGCCCCCGCCCACATCACCGCCTGGGACCTGGCGGACCGGCTTGCCGCTGGACGCCGCCCGGTGATCGTGCGCGCGCTTGGCTTGGCCGGAGTGACGAGACAGCGCTGCGTCAAAACCCGCCTGGGCGCGATGGCCGCTACCCCTCAGCCGTCGCCCACGATGACCCCGTCGGACCGGATGCCAGAAAATGGCTCCTAGCCGTAGTTCCAAGGTCCGCTTCTTGGTGTCGAGGGTCTGTCATGTGTCCCACGCCACCCGGTCTGAAATCTCACGGACCTCGGAAGGGTTGCCCTCCGAAGGCAGAGGTCGCAGGTTCGAATCCTGTCGAGTGCGCCAAAATTTCAACGGCTTAGGAGATCATCTCCGTAACCGGGGCAAATTCCCGTGCGGGCTAAGCGGCGGCCAACGTGACGAGGTGGGGTAGGCTGGGCACGGCTGGCGCAGTTGGAACGCCGATGCGATCGCCGAGGAAGCGGTAGAACGAGACATCG
>JAQGIW010000014.1 GCA_028290905.1 Caulobacteraceae bacterium
GTGGTCCGGCCGCCCTGGCGGACGCGCACGCCCTTGACCCCGTCGTCGTCGGCGACGAGGGCGAGCGCCCGGGCCCCGTAGCGGATCTCGATCCCCATCCTGGCGGCGATCGCCGTCCAGGCCGCCACCAGCCCGGGGCCGCCTCCGCTGGCCTCCACCGTCAGTCCGCCCCAAAAGGTGAAGCGGCCATCGACCAGGAAGGCCTGCCGCCCCCAGATTGGATTGAAGCGGATCCCCTTTCCGGCCATCCACAGCAAGGTCGCGCGGCTCTCCCGCACCAGCAGCTCGCAGAGATCCGGATCGGTCCGGTAGTCGGTGACGCGGCCCATGTCCTCTAAGAACCGCTCTTCGGGATACGCGCCGAAGTCGGTGCGCGCGACCTCCTCGTCGGTGAGGTCCGGCATCAGGTCGCGCAGGTCGTCGACGCTACGGTAGGCGAAGCGCATGGCGCCGGCGGTGAAGCGGGTGTTGCCCCCCGCCTCGCTTTCCGGCGCCCGCTCCAGCATGGTCACCCGGGCGCCCCGCTCGGCGGCGGCGACGGCGGCCGCGAAGGCCGCGTTCCCCGCCCCCACCACGATCACCGCCGCCACGCCCGCCGCGCCCTGGGCCGGCGTTCCGCGCGCGCCTAGGCGCCGTCCAGCTTGGCCGCCGCCTCGCCGAGCGCCCTGTCCAGCACGTCGATCAGGGTGTCGCACTCCGAACGGGTGATGATCAGAGGCGGCGAGAGGACGATGGTGTTGGAGTGGCGGGCGCCGCCGCCGGAGCGGCCGACCAGCACGCCGTTCCTGCGGCAGGAATCGACCACGCCCTGCACCAGGGGACCGGCAAGCTGTGTCTTGCTCTCGCGGTCGGTGACCAGCTCCACGCCGATCAGGAGGCCCTTGCCGCGCACGTCGCCGGTGATGGCGTGCTTCATCAGCCGGCCCTTGAGGCCATCGATCAGATAGGCGCCCATGGTCGCGGCGCGCTCGGCGAGCTTCTCCTCCATCAGGATCTCGATGTTGCGCACCGCCACCGCCGCCGCGGCCGGGTGGCCGCCATAGGTGTTGACCTGGAACACCTGGCGGCCGTCGGCGGGCTCGCCGAGGAAGCTCTCGAACACCTTGTTCTTCACCACCGCCGCGCCCAGCGGCAGGTAGGCGCTGATGATCCCCTTGGCGACAGCCATGATGTCCGGGCTGATCCCCCAGTTCTGGTGGCCGAACATCTTGCCGGTGCGGCCGAAGCCGTTGATCACCTCGTCGACGTGCAGCAGCACGTCGTAGCGGTGGCAGATGTCCTGGACCATCGGCAGATATTCGTCCGGCGGCACGGCGACGCCGACGCCGCTCATGATCGGCTCGACCAGCACCTCGGCGACCGTCTCCGGTCCTTCGCCCAGGATGGTGCTCTCGATGGCCTTGGCGCAGGCGACACCGCAGCTGGGATAGCTGAGCCCCAGCGGGCAGCGGTAGCAGGTAGGCGCCGGGACGTGCACGAACTCGCCGGCGTACGGCTCGAACTTGACCTTGCGGTCGCCCATGCCGCCAGCCGCCAGGGTCGCCAGGGTGGTGCCGTGGTAGGCGTAGTAGCGCGAGATGGTCTTGAAGCGGAACTCGCTCGAAAACTCGTGCTTGGCGTACTGCCGGGCGAACTTGAACCCGGCCTCGTTGGCCTCGGACCCCGAGTTGACGAAATAGACGTGATAGCCGCCGCCCATCAGGCCGTTGATCTGTTCGGCCAGCTCCGCCGCCGGCAGGTTCATCGCCGTGTGCGGATAGTAGGCGATGGCGCGCATCTGCTCTGCGGCGACGTCGGCCAGTTCGTTGCGGCCGTAGCCGATGTTGACGCACCACAGGCCCGCCATGGCGTCGAGGTAGGTCGAGCCGTCCGCGTCCACCACCGTGGAGCCCTGGGCCCCCACGATCACCAATTGGCTCTTCTCCAGCGCCCGGTGCTGGACGAGCGGGTGCAGGACGTTCTCGAGGTCCTGGGCGACGACCCGGGCACGCTCCTCGGGGTCGGGGATGTTGGCGAGGGTCATGCGCGCGCCTCGACGCCCAGGGCGCGCTTCATGGCCTTCAGGTTGCCGCGCACGAACTTGGTCAGCTGCTCGCTCTTCTCCGCGAGTTCGCCCTCTGTGTTGGGCAGGAACTTGACAACCAGCTCGATCCGCGAGGCGTCCGCGGTGACCGGCTTCACCGAGATGGTGGAGAAGTAGGCCTTCAGGTCCGGCCGATCGAGCGTGTAGCTGTAGTGGTGCGGCCCCTCGTCGGTGCACAGCTCACTGACGGTGCGGCCACCCGGCAGGGTCAGGGTGCGGACCTTGCCCTTCGGGGTCTGCTCGGTGCTCTCGTTCTCCAACGCCGGCGCCCATTTGCGGATGCCGGAGAAGTCGCCGATCACGCTCCACACCTGGTCGGCGCCCAGGGGAACCTCCTCCGCCGCTGTCACCTCGTGCATCTCCGATTTCTCCTTCGGCGCCGCCTTTGCGGCAGTCTACGGTAGCTTCAGCGGGCGCGCGAGACCCCGATTGGAGCCAAACCCCATGGATCCCCTGTCGGCCGATCTCCTGCCCGCAGGCGTGCGCTCCCGCTTCGTGGACGGGGTGAACGGCCTTCGCGTGCATATCCTCGAGGCCGGGTTCGAGGCGCCGGGACGGCCCTCCCTGCTGCTCCTGCACGGTTTTCCAGAGCTCGCCTACAGCTGGCGCAAGGTGATCGCTCCCCTGGCCGCCCTGGGGTGGCACGTGATCGCGCCGGACCAGCGGGGCTATGGGCGGACCACCGGCTGGGACGGGGCCTACGACGGCGATCTGGCCTCGTTCCGGATGCTGAACCTTGTCCGCGACGCCATCGGCCTTGTCGCGGCCCTGGGCTGCCGTGAGGTCGCCGGCGTGATCGGCCATGACTTCGGCTCGCCGGTGGCGGCCTGGTGTGCGCTCCTGCGGCCGGACGTCTTCCGCTCCGTCGCGCTGATGAGCGCGCCGTTTCCGGGGCCGCCGTCCCTGCCGTTCGACACCGACCGCTTGCCGCCCGCCCCAGGGAGGCCGTTCCTCGAAGCGCTGGACGCAGGCCTTGCCGCCCTGCCACGGCCGCGCCGGCACTATCAGGCCTATTATTCCACCCGCGAGGCGGCCGACGACATGGCCCTCTGCCCTCAGGGGATCCACGCCTTCCTGCGCGCCTACTATCACGCCAAGAGCGCCGACTGGCCCGCCAACCAGCCCTATTCCCTGGCTTCCTGGGCGCCCGAGGAGCTGGCGAAGCTGCCTGAGTACTACGTCATGGAGCTCGGCCGCGGCATGGCCGACACCGCCGCGGCCGAGGCGCCGAGCCCGGAGCAGATCGCCGCCTGCGCGTGGCTCACCGACGGGGAGCTCGCGGTGTACGCCCAGGAATTCGCCCGCACCGGCTTCCAGGGCGGGCTGCAGTGGTACCGCGCCCAGCGCGAGGCGCGCTTCATCGCCGAGATGCAGGTCTTCTCGGGGCGAGCGATCGATGTCCCTTCGTGCTTCATCGCCGGGGCCAGCGACTGGGGCGTCCACCAGTCGCCGGGCGCCTTCGCGCGCATGCAAGGAACGGGCTGCACGGCCATGCGGTCTTGCCGGCTCATCGAGGGCGCCGGCCACTGGGTGCAGCAGGAGCAGCCCGAAGCCGTGGTCGGACGCTTGCGGCGGTTCCTCGGCGGGATCGCCTGACCAGCGCTTTCAGACGAGCGCCATCACCTCGGCTTCCGTGAAGCCCACGCTCTCGGCGGCGCGCAGGATGTCGCGCCAGGTGCCGTCGTCGATCGGCACGCCGTCGGCCAGCCGCCGGGCCTGGACCTCGCGCTCGGGATCCCCCGGCACGCGGGTTCGGTCTATGCCGAGGCTCGGCGGCGTGCCGCGAACGTAGTCGATCATCGCTCCGGCTTCCGCCTCGTAGATTTCCCGCCCGCCGAAAGCGTCGGGGTCGATGACGATGGAGAGCATGTTGTTGACCGCCGCGCCGTAGTGGCGGTCCGAGCCCGGCTGCATGGTCCACTGGCCGGCCAGCGCCCCGCCGAGCAGTTCGCACAGGACCTGAAGCCCGCCGCCCTTGTGCTGGCCGAACGGCAGCAGATAGGCGCCCGCGCCGGGGGTGAAGAAGGCGTTGGTGTCGGTGGTCGGAAAGCCGGCGGCGTCGATCAGCACGCCGTGCGGCGCCGGCTCGCCCTTCATGTGGGCCACGCGCAGCTTGCCGATCGCGATGGCGCTGGTGGCGAAGTCCAGGACGATGTGGTCGCCGTCGGGGCGGGGCACCGTGCAGCAGTAGGGGTTGGTCAGCATGCGCGGTTCGCGGCCGCCGTAGGGCGCCACCGCCGGCCCCGCTCCCACCACGTTCACATAGTGCATCGAGACCAGGCCCGCGTCGGCGCACTGCTCGCCATAGGTTCCGATGCGGCCGATGTGGCAGGAATTGCGCAGGGCGACGCAGGCGACGCCGGTCTGCTTGGCCCGGGCGATGGCCAGCTCGATGGTTTCCTTTGCGACGGGCGCGCCCAGGCCGAACTGGCCGTCCACCACCATCACCGCGCCCTTGTCGTGGATGACCTGAGGGCGGGCGTTGGGAAAGAGCTTCCCCGCCGCGATCCAGCGCACATAGGAAGGGGCCATGCCGACCCCGTGCGAGTCGTGGCCCTTCAGGTTGGCCAGCACCAAATGTTCCGCGCAGACACCGGCGCGTTCGAGTTCCGTTCCCGCCCTTTCCAGCAGGGTCGTCAAAATAGTTTTGAGGGGCTCCGCCCGGACAAGCGTCATTGTATTCTCCTCGTCCAGCCCGACGCTCGCGAGTTCATGGCGCCGGCTCTCGGCTCAGGTGATAACACCGCCTTTCGCCCCTCGACGAGCCCCCAAGGGACAAGCGCCTAAGGATGACCGAAATCGTCGCCGTCGACATCGGCGGAACCCACGCCCGCTTCGCGATCGCCACGCTCGAGGGCTCCCGGGTCACGGGCCTTGCCGAGGAGCTGGTCCTGAAGACGGCTGACCACGCCGAGCTTGCCGGGGCCTGGAGCGCCTTCGCCGCCCGTCTGGGCCGGCCCCTGCCGCGCGCCGCCGCCGTCGCGGTCGCCGGTCCCATCGGTGGTGAGGTGCTGCAGCTGACTAACCACCCGTGGACTCTCCGCCCCGCCCGGTTTCCGGCGGACCTCGGCGTCGACCGTTTCAGCCTGGTCAACGACTTCGGCGCGGTGGGCCACGCCGTGGCGCACCTGGATGCGCGCTGGTTCCGCCACCTGTGCGGGCCCGACATTCCCCTGCCGAACCCCGGCGTGATCAGCATCGTCGGCCCGGGCACTGGCCTGGGCGTCGCCACCGTGGCGCGTTCAGCCGAGGGCGCGCGGGTCATCGAGTGCGAGGGCGGCCACGCCGACTTCGCGCCCGTCGACGCCCTCGAGGATCGGATCCTCGCCCGCCTGCGCGGCCTGCATCGCCGGGTCTCGGTGGAGCGGGTGGTGTCCGGTCCTGGCCTCGCCGCCATCCATGCGGCCCTGGCCGACCTCGATGGCCGCGACAGCGACCCTGTGGATCACGAGACCCTGTGGGCCCGCGCCCTCGGCGGCGAGGACGCCCTGGCGGCGGCGGCCTTCGAGCGTTTCTGCCAGTGCCTGGGCGCCGCGACCGGAGACATCGCTCTCGTTCAGGGCGCGCAGGGCGTGGTCATCGCCGGCGGCCTCGGCCTGCGCATCGCCGACCGCCTGGCCGCCTCGGGCTTCGCCGCCCGCTTCCGCGCCAAGGGCCGCATGGAGGCCCGCATGGCCGCCATGCCCGTAAAACTGATTAGATATCCCGAGCCCGGCCTCCTCGGCGCCGCCGTGGCGTTCGGCCAAGCCTACGGCTGAGCCGCCCTCATTCCGCCGCCAACGCCTCGGGCGATCTCACGCCCGCCGCGGACAGGGCCATCGCCTTGGCGCCGGGGAGATCGTAGATGCGGTTCATCATCGTGCGCTGGGCCGAGAGGCCGCCCCCGGCCTGCAGCGCGACGACGAGACGCCAGCCGCCCAGGGCGTCGGCGGTGATGTCCCGGATCAAATTGTAGACGCGCATCCGGGTCTCGACGTCGACGTTCGACTTGGTGCGCAGGTACTTGCGGATGTACTGCCCACTCTCCGGATTACGCAGGTCGGATTCGGTGGGCAAGGTCACCACCAGCCCACCGCTCAGGTCCTGCAGATATTTCACCGCCGTGTGGTAGTTGTCGGCGTAGTAGTACTTGGCGGCGTTCACCGCCAGGGAGTTGGGATAGACCATGCCGCCGGCGGTGGTCTCGTAGTTGGCGCAGGCGTAGTCGAGACTCATCTTCAGCATCTGGGCGTAGCAGATCAGCTCGGCGATGGTGCTTTGCACATGGGCGTCGCGATCCTTGCCCTGCATCTCGCTGACCAGGGAGGCCAGGCCGACGAACAGCTTCGACTCGTTCACCGCGGCCACCAGCCCGCCGGTGCGCTCCCACAGACCCAGCGACTGGGCGAGCCGCGAGGCCAGCTGGCTCTCGCCGGCCAGAAACACCCGCTCCCACGGCACGAACACGTCGTCGAACACCACGAAGCCCTCGGGCATCGAGTGGTGGGCGCTGGCCGGATAGTCGAACTCGTTGAGGGACGGCGGCGCGAAGCTGCGGTTGATGATCTTCACCCCAGGCGTCCCTACCGGCACGCTGAAGGAGACGGCATAGTCGGTCTCGTCCTGGCGCATGCCCTTGGTGGGCATCACCACCAGCTCGTGCACCAGGGAGGCGGCGGAGATGTGCAGCTTGGCCCCGCGCACCACGATCCCCTCGTTGGTGCGCTTCACGATGCGGACGTAGAGGTCCGGGTCATCCTGCTCATGGGCCCGGCGGCTGCGGTCGCCCTTGGGGTCGGTGATCACCTCGGCGGCGCGCAGGTCGTTGTCGCGCACGTGGTGGTAGAGACGCTCGATGTTGGCCGCATACTGCTCGTTGACGAGGGCGATATCGTCCTTGGCGCTCATCAGGGCCATCATCACCCCGGTGACGCCGCCGACGATGGACATCTCCTCCATCATCCTGACCCGCTTGACGAGGTCGTCCTCGTTGCGCGGGATCTGGAACACCCGGTGGGCCCGCTCGCCCTTTTCGGTGACATAGGTCATCACCTCGGTGCGGGCGGCGTCGTCGTGGACATAGTCGCGCTTGGCGACCTCGATCGGCACCCGGAACTTCGGGCTCTTGGTAATGTCGTCGATCCGCTCGCCGTCCCAGAAGGTGACCCGACCGTCGCGCAGGCTCTCGACATACTCCTCGGGCGTCTTCAGGCCCATGGCGCACTCTCCCTGACGTCTCGATGTTGGCGCTGTCTGCCTTGACCGCAGGCTACGACCGCAGGCTGGTCCGCGCCAGCAAAATTCTTATGACGTGTTCTACGAATGGTGTCTCGCGGAACGCTCAGACATTCAGCGCAAGGCGCTGCAGGAGTGCGTCTTCGTCGATCGCGCCCTGGCCGGCGCCGAAGGTGAGGCTGGCGTTCCCGACGCGACGGGCGGCGTAGGCGTCCGCCACCGCCGCCGGGGCAAATCGGGCGAGGACGGATGCGGCCAGGGCGACGCCCAGGCGCTCGATCAGGTGGCGGGCCTCGCCCTCTGCGAGGGGGGCGCCGAGCAGGCGTTCCGCCTCGTCTGCGGCGGGTCCGGCGCGGATTTCGGCCAGCAGCGCCTCGCGCGCAGCGGGTTCCCGATGCAGGGCGCGCAGCAGGTCCAGGGCGATGACATTGCCGCTGCCCTCCCAGATGGCGTTCAGCGGCGACTGGCGGAACAGCCGGGGGAGGGGGCTTTCCTCGACATAGCCGGCGCCCCCCAGGCACTCCATGGCCTCGGCGACCACCGCCGGCCCGCGCTTGGTGACCAGGTATTTGGCGATCGGCAGGCCGATGCGCGCCAGGGCCGCTTCGCCGGCATCGCCGGCAGCGTCCAGGGCCATGGCCAGGCGGAAGGCGAGCGCGACGGCAGCCTCGACCTCCAGCGCCATGTCCGCCAGCACGGCCCGCATCAGCGGCTGGTCGACCAGCCGCCGCTGGAAAGCGGCGCGATGCTGGGTGTGAAAGGCGGCGAGCGCGGCGGCCTGGCGCATCTGGCTGGCTGAGCCGATGACGCAGTCCAGGCGGGTCAGCTGCACCATCTCGATGATCGTGCGCACGCCGCGTCCCTCGTCGCCCACGCGCCGGGCCCAGGCGGCGCGGTATTCGATCTCGGAGGAGGCGTTCGAGCGGTCGCCCAGCTTGTCCTTGAGCCGCTGGATCTCGATGGCGTTGCGCTCCCCGTCGGGGCGCCAGCGGGGAACCAGGAAGCAGGTGAGCCCGCCGTCGGCGTAGGCCAGGGTGAGGAAGGCGTCCGACATCGGCGCCGAGCAGAACCACTTGTGGCCGGTGAGGGCGTAGTCGCCGTCCGACTGCCGATGGGCGCGCGTGGTGTTCGCCCGCACGTCCGAGCCGCCCTGCTTCTCGGTCATCGCCATGCCCATGGTGGCGGCGCGCTTCTCATCGGCCGGGACGAAGCGCGGGTCGTAGGCGGGGGCGGTGACCCGTGGGACCCACTCCGCCGCCACCTCGGGCTCGACGCGCAGGGCCGGCACCACCGCATAACTCATCGACATCGGGCAGGTGACGCCGAAGTCGGCCTGGCCCATCAGGAACAGCAGGGCGGCGTGCAGGGCATGGCCGGCGCGGTCCACCGTCCACGCGGCCGCCGACACCCCCTCCTCGAGGCCGAGCGCCATCAGGGCATGATAGGCCGGGTGGAACTCCACCTCGTCGATCCGTTGGCCGAAGCGGTCGAACGGCTTGAACTCCGGCGGCGCTCGGTTGGCCTGGACAGTCCAGGCCTGGACCTCGGCCGAGCCTACCTTGGCTCCGAAGCGGGCGAGGCGTTCGCGGTGCGCGCCAGCGCCCGACCAGCTGCTAGCCGCCGTCAGGATGGCGTCGGCGGTGAACAGGTCGATGTCTTCCAGGGGGCCCGGCTGGTTGGTCACCTCGTGGGTGGCGAGGTGCGCGCGGGGGTTGCGATAGGCCATTGCGGCGGGCGGCTCTTTGACGTCATCAAGGGAACGACGGACCCAAGCCCTGGTATCATGCGCCGGTCCGGGGCGAACGCAACGGCCCCGTACGAGGCCCGATCCGGGAACTAAAGAGGAGACCGGGATGATGGCGACCCTGCTCGACGACCTCAGCGCCGCCCTGGGCCCCGGCGGCGTGGTCACCGGCGCGGAAGCCCAGGACCTCGCGAAAAGCCCCTGGACGCGGCTCGGCTCTCCGGTAGCGGTCCTGCGTCCCCGATCCACCGTCGAGGTCTCGGCGATCCTTCGCCTGGCCCGGGCGGCGGGCCAGCCTGTCGTCCCCTGGGGCGGCCGGACCGGTCTCGTCGACGGCGCCCAGGCCGACGGCGCCCTGGCGCTGTCCCTTGAGCGGATGAACGCCATCGAGGAGATCGACCCGGCCACCGGCGTCATGCGCGTCCAGGCCGGCTGCGTCCTGCAGACCGCCTGCGAGGCCGCCGAGGCCGCCGGCCTGCTGTTGCCCCTGGATCTGGGTTCGCGCGGCTCGGCCACGATCGGTGGCAACATTTCCACCAACGCCGGCGGTAACCGGGTGCTGCGCTACGGGATGATGCGCGACATGGTGCTGGGCCTGGAGGCGGTGATGGCCGACGGCACGGTGGTCGACGCCCTCAACCCGCTGATCAAGAACAACGCCGGCTACGACATCAAGCAGCTGTTCATCGGCACCGAGGGCACGCTTGGCGTCGTCACTCGGGCTGTGCTGCGTCTGCGGCCGAAGCCGGCGAGCCACAACGTCGCGATGCTGGCGGTGGACACCTTCGAGGCCCTCTCGCCGCTCCTCCGTCGTCTCGACCGCGGCCTTGGCGGGGCGCTGTCGGCTTTCGAAGTGCTGTGGCCCGAGTTCTACAAGCTGGTGACCACCCCCCCGGCCCGCGGAACGCCGCCCCTGCCCCGGGGCCACGCCTTCTATGTGCTCACCGAAGCCATGGGCGGGGACATCCACTCCGACGGCGAGCGATTCGAGCAGGTTCTCGCCGGCGCACTGGAGGAGGGGGAGATCGTCGACGCGGTGATCGCCAAGTCGGACAGCGAGCGCGCCGCCCTGTGGGCGCTGCGCGACGATGTCGGCCAGACCTCCCGGGACGGCCCGATCCTGGCCTTCGACGTCAGCCTGAAGATCGCGCAGATGGAGACCTATGTCGCCGACGTCCGCGCGGCCATGTCGGCCGGCGGAGCCGACGGCGATCGGCTGGTGGTGTTCGGGCACCTCGGCGACGGGAACCTGCACCTGATCGCCCCCATGGTCGACCGGACGGGACCCGCGCGGCGGGCGCTGGAGGAGGCGGTCTATGCGCCCCTGCGCACCAGGGGCGGCTCGATCTCGGCCGAGCACGGCATCGGCCTGATGAAGCGGGCGTTCCTGCCCTGGTCGCGCTCGCCGGAGGAGCTGGCGGTGATGCGCACCCTGAAGGCCGCCCTCGATCCCGGCGACATTCTCAATCCCGGCAAGGTGCTCGGCTCGGCCGAAGCCTGAGACTCAAAGGAACCAACGGCATGCGAACCGAAGCCCTGATCCGCGCCCTGATCCTCGGCGCGGCGACCTTGGCGACCGCCGGGACGGCCTCGGCGGAAGTGCTGAGCCTGGTCTGCCGAGTCCAGGAAACCAAGGGGACGGCCCACCGCGTCATCGGCCGCCGGCTCGACATCGACCTGGGGCGCAAGACGGTGCGCATCTCGGACAATGTCGGACGCGGCTGGGTCTTCAAGAACCAGTACCCCTTCCTCTCCGCCGACCGCCAGCGCATCCGCCTGGAGTCCGGCGGCGGCAAGGACTCCTACGTCGACCGGGTGTCGGGCACGTACTTCTTCCACAACCAGGCCGACGGCGTGACCATGCGCGGACCCTGCCACCGGGCGCCCCCGGAGCGGCCCCGCTTCTGATCGCTCTCGGGTCTCCGGGCCGTTGGCGATCTCTGGACGGCGCCGCCGACGCAGGCCAGGGTCGACGCCCATGCCCGATGCGACGCCCGACGCCATCCCCCTGAACGACGCTCCCGATGCCCGGCCGGCCTCGCCCGCGCGACGCCGGCGGCACGATGTCCTGGCGGCCCTGTCGCGGCCCAAGGTCGCCCTGATGCTCGCGCTCGGCTTCTCGTCCGGCCTGCCGTTCATGCTGATCGGCAATACCCTGACCTTCTGGCTGGCCGAGGACGGGGTGAAGCTGGCCATGATCGGCTTCCTGTCCTGGATCACCCTGACCTATTCGGTGAAATTCCTGTGGGGGGCGGTCGTCGACCGGGTGAAGACCCCGCTGCTGGGCTCCCTCGGCCGCCGCCGCGGGTGGATGATCGCCACCCAGGTGGGCGTCGGGGCGGGCTTGGTCGGCATGGCCTGCTCGGAACCTCGCACCCACCTGGGCGCCCTGATCGCCTTCGGCCTTTTCACCGGGGTTTCGGCGGCGGCCCAGGACACGGTGGTCGACGCCTGGCGGATCGAATCGGCGGCCGACCCCGATGAGCTCGGCCTCCTCACCGCCGCCTATAGCCTCGGCTACCGCGCCGCCCTGATCGCCACGGAGGCCCTGATCCTGCTTCTGGCCAATGCGGTGGGCTGGCCCGTCTCTTACGGCCTCTACGGCGCCCTGATGGTGGTGGGCGTCGCCGCCGCGCTGTTGGCGCGCGAGCCGGCCCGCGCCGATCAGGTCATGGAGGCCAAGAGCGCGCTTGCCCGGGTCCACCCTCTGCAGGCGGTGGGAGACGCGGTCGTCGGGCCGTTCGTCGCCTTCTTCCGCGCCCACGGCTGGGGCCTGGCCGCCCTGATGCTGGGGATGATCACCCTCTACCACCTCAGCGACTACATGCGCGGTCCGATGAGCAACCCCTATTACAAGGCGCTCGGCATCGGCAAGCCGACCATCGCCGCCGTCCGCGCCACCATAGGGCTCGGCGGCTCCCTGGCCGGCATCGCGCTGGGCGGCGCCGCGTCGGTGCGGCTCGGCAATCTTCGCACCCTGGTTCTGGGGGCCATCCTCCAGCCGATCGCGGTGGCGGCCTTCGCCCTCCTGGCCTGGCGAGGGGGCGACTTCACCCTGCTGGCCGCGGGGCCTGTACGGCTCACCGCCTTCGAGGCCATCATGGCCTTCGACGCCCTGGCCATGGCCTTCTCAGGCGTGGCCCTGGTCGCCTTCATGTCCACCCTCACCAGCCTTGGTTATACCGCGACCCAGTACGCCCTGCTGACCTCGGCCCTCACCTGGACCGGCAAGACCCTCAAGGGTTTTTCCGGCGTTATCGTCGACGCCCTGCACCAGGGGCGCGGTCTTCTGGAGGCCTATGGCCTGTTCTACCTCTTGTCCGCCGCCATCGGCCTCCCCGCGATCCTCCTCTGCCTGATCCTCGCCCTTCGCCGGCCGGCGCCAGTTACAGAAGTCTAGGCCCCCAGGCAGACGACGGGGACGATGCGCAGGTCGCGGCGCAGGTCTCTGGAGATCTTCCCGTAGCTGCCCGCGCTCATAGGCGCGGCGAGCGCGCCGGTCGCCGGCTGGATGTGGGCGCGGGCGATCGCGGCGCGCAGCGCGCCGGGGGTGGTGGTGTAGACGCGGGCGTGATGCGGCGACTGGGCGATGGTGACTCCGATCACCCGGCCATAGGAGTCGAGGGCCGGGGCGCCGGACAGCCCGGCCAGGCTTCGAGGAAACGGACCCTGGTCCTCGCTCTCGGCCCAGGCCAGCACCGATTCCCGCCGGGTATGGCGCCCCCGCAGCACCAGGGTCTCCCGGCGCACGAGACGGGAGGCGACGAACCCGGGATGGCCGTGGGGGAATCCGGCGTGGAAGGCCGTCATGCCCGCCTTGAGACTCCGGCGCGGGGCCAGGGGCAGGGCGGGCGCGCCGCCCTGGGTGATCAGCACCGCCGTCTCGCCGTGCGGATCCAGGCGCACCTCGGCGGCCACCCCCTGGCCCTTGCCGACGACGATGGCGGTGCGGGCGCAGCCCTCCACCACATGGCGCGCGGTGAGCCACATGCCGCCGGACGAGATGGAAAACGCCGTTCCCGCGCCCGGCCTCGAGACTGAGGGGGCGTCCACGATGATCGTGGGATCGAACGGCGAGGCCGGCGGAAAGTCCCCGGGCCGGGACTTCAGCGCCGGGGCGGGCGGCGCGGGGCGCGGCGAGGGAGGCGCGCCCATGAACTGTCCCACGATCGCCGCCCCGATCAGGGTGGCGACCAGGCCGATGAAGAGCAGCCAGTCGGGCGGACGTAGGGACACGCGCGAAGGCTAGAGCATGGCGATGGGCGGCGGTATCGCCCTGTGTCCAAAAGACGTCATCAGGCTCTACGGCGTGCGGCGCTGGCGCCCGAAGTCCGGCTCGGGCGTTTCCTGGCCGGCGGCGATGACGCCCCGGCGGATTTCCCGGGTGCGCGTGAACAACTCCTGCAGCTTGTCGCCCTCGCCCCAGCGGATGGCCCGCGACAAGGCCTGCAGGTCCTCGGTGAAACGGCCCAGGATCTCCAGCACCGCGTCCTTGTTGGCCAGGAACACGTCCCGCCACATGATCGGGTCGGAGGCGGCGATGCGGGTAAAGTCGCGAAAGCCGCCGGCCGAATACTTGATGACCTCAGCCTGGGTGACCTCCTCGAGATCGGCGGCCGTGCCGACGATGTTGTAGGCGATGAGGTGGGGCAGGTGGGAGGTCATCGCCAGCACCAGGTCGTGGTGGCGCTCGTCCATCGTCTCCACGTGCGCCCCCAGGGACTCCCAGAAGGCGGTGAGCCGGGCCGTGGCGGCGGCGTAGGCCGGATCCTCGCTCTGGCGGGGCGTGAGAATCGTCCAGCGGCCCTCGAACAGGGTCGCGAAGCCCGCGTCCGGGCCGGAGCGCTCGGTGCCGGCGATGGGATGGCCCGGGATCGCGAACACGGTGGCGGGCAGGACCTTGGCGAAGGCGTCCGCCACGGCGGCCTTGACGGAGCCGACGTCAGTAACCGTGGCGCCGGGCTTCAGGGCGCCAGCGACTTCGGCCGCCACCACGCCGATGGTGAGGGGCGGGGTGGCGAAGACCACCAAGTCGGCGTCGCGACAGGCGTCGGACGCGTCGGCCGTCACCTCGTCGGCGAAACCCAGGGCGACGATGCGTTCGCGCGCGGCGGCGCTGGCGTCGGCCACGGCGACCTCGCCCACCACCCCCGAGGCCCGGGCCGCGTGGATCACCGAGGAGCCGATCAGGCCGCAGCCGATCACCGCCATGCGAGGATAGAGGATGCTGCTCATGCCTCGGCGGGCGCCGATGTCCGGACCAGGAACTCGGCCAGGGCCTCGACCACGGCTCGGTTGTGCGCCTCCAGGCCTATGGTCAGCCGCAGGTGGTCCGGCAAGCCGTAGCCGGCGACGCCTCGCAGGATCAGGCCACGTCGCGCCAGGAAGGCCTCGGCCTCGCCCGCGATGCGCCCACCGCTGCGCGGAAAGCCTATAAGGACGAAGTTCGCCGCCGGTGGGACGACCTCCAGCCCCAGACCGCCGAGCTGCTGGGTCAGCCACGGCCGCCACCGCTCCACAAGGGCGAGGGAGCGGGCCTGGAAGTCCTCGTCGGCCAGGGCCGCGACGGCGGCGGCCTGGCCGGCGATCGAGGTGTTGAACGGAAGGCGGATGCGGTCGATCGCCGCGGCCACCGCGGCCGGGGCATAGGCCCAACCCACCCGCAACGCCGCCAGGCCGTGCAGCTTGGAAAAGGTATGGGTGACGACGACGTTCTCCGCCCCGCGCGCCAGGTCGACGCCGTCGCTGAAGGTCGGATCGCTGTTGAACTCGGCGTAGGCGCCGTCCAGCACCAGCAGCACGTCCCGCGGCAGCCCGGCGTGCAGGCGCTCCACCTCGGAAAGAGGGATGAAGGTGCCTGTGGGGTTGGCCGGATTGGCGATGAACACCAGGCGCGTCCGCTCGTCGACGCACTCCAGCAACTTGTCCACATCGATCCGATAGTTCGTTTCCGGGGCCAGGCGCACCTCGCCCTCATTGGCGCGCGCGCCGATGGCGTAGGCGCCGAAGCCGTACTCGCCCTGGACGATGTTGTCGCCCGCCCGCAGGTAGGTTTGATTGAGGAGGGCGAAGATCTCGTCGGTGCCGCAGCCGAGGATCAGCCGTTCGGGCTCGAGGCGGTAGCGCTCGGCGATTGCCGCCCTCAGCCTGTTCCCGCGGCCGTCGGGATAGAGGTTCAGATCGCTCGCCGCGCTTACGAACGCCTCCCGGGCGTGCGGGCTGCAGCCCAGGATGTTCTCGTTCGCCGACAGCTTGACCGGGTGTTCGACGCCCTCGACGGTCGCCTTGCCAGGTTTGTAGGGCGTGATGTCGTCTATCCCCGGACGGGGGGAGGGAAGCGAAGGCTTGGGGGTCATGGCGGGGTATGGCGATGATCGAAACGGGCTGTCAATAAATCCCAGAGCCTGATGACTTCGTTTCGAAGTCGGAATCAGGCTCTGCGCGTTGAAGCCGGAATGTTCTGACATCGGGCCGAGCCGCCCCATGTCAGAACATTCTGGGGGACGGACCGATGGCGACCGGGCCGAGGGTGGTCTGGCCCGCCTGGAAATCGATGGTGATCGTCGCGGTGTCACGCAGGGCGCGTGCGGCCAGCACGGCCCGGGCCGCCTTCGCCACCTCGGGCGCCAAATGGGCGTCGGCGACCAGCGCTCCCAGGACGCGGGGGACCCCAGTGACCCTTACCTCCAGGCTTCCGGCGAGGCGTCCGTCCGGGCCGACGGCAAGGGTTCCCGAGCGCGAGTCAAGGCTGGCGGCGCCGGCCTGGATGCTCAGGCGGCGGACGGTCAGGGTTCCGCCGGCCTCGCTCCAGCCGCGCAGGAGGCCGCCGAAGCCCCGGCCGGCCGGGGCCCCGGCCTGCGTGAAGAGGCCATCGCCGATCATCGTCACGGGCGAACCGGCGGCGATGTCGCTCAGCAGGCCGGCGCCCATGGGGACCGCCTTGTCGATTTCCACATAGGCCGCGCCCTGGTCGTGGGGACCAGCGCGGGTGTGCAGGTGGAATTCCTGCGCGCTCGCCAGGCCGAACGGCTTCGCGCCGGCGGGGGTGCCGAAGGTCAGCCCCAGCCCCTCGACCGAGATTCGCGGGGGGCTCGCGTCGGCGTCCGACACGCTGGCCCTGAGGACCCGCGCTCCGATCGCCACGGGACCGCCGAGGCGGCGATGGAGCACCACCCCGTCGGGCGCCACGAGGATCCAGTGATCGGGAGCGAAGACGAAGGCCTCCGCCTCCAGCCGCGGGGCGGCCAGGCCCCAGCCGGACTGTTCCCGTAGACGCGCGCCCTTAACCTCCAGGTCCAGGCGGAAGGGAAAGCCGTAGATCGCCCGGTCCGACCAGTCGACGCGGTAGCTGGAATCCTCCCAGGACCGCGCCGCCTCGTCCATCCGCCGGAACACCTCACCGCGCAGCCAGAACCAGCCGACGCTCCAGGCCGCCGCCAGGGCCAGCAGCAGGACGAAGGGCGCGTAGAGGCCCAGGCGCCTGGGTCTGGGTGACGCTAGGGGCTTGCGCTGATCGGGCTGGGTCATGAAGAGGGGCGCCGGCGATACAGGGGCGTTGGTTGTGCGCGATGACGATGGACGTTGAAAGCGGCCCGTGGGTGTTCGGCTACGGCTCCCTGATGTGGCGGCCCGGCTTTCCCTTCGTGGAGCGGGTCGCGGCGGTGTTGCACGGCCGTCGCAGGGCCTTCTGCATCTATTCGGTCCATCATCGGGGCACCCCGCAGAGACCCGGTCTGGTGCTCGGCCTCGCGCCCGGCGGCTCGGTGCGCGGGGCCGCCTATCGCGTCGCCGACGAGGACTGGCCGGAGACCTACGCCTATCTGCGCGAGCGCGAGCAGCCCACCGAGACCTATGTCGAGGCCCGGGTCGCCGTGCGCCTCGCCGACGGCCGCCGCACCGCGGCGACGACCTTCCTCTCCGACACAGGACATCCCCAGTGGGCCGGGGTTCTCGACGCCGAGCGCCAGGCGCGACTGATCGCCGGCGCCCGAGGCCTGTCGGGCCGCAACATCGACTACCTGAGCGACCTCGTGGATCATCTGCGCGCCGAGGGGATCCGCGACCGCGCCATGGAGCGGCTCATGGAGCGGGTCATCCACCTCGAGGACCGGGCGGCGTGAAGGCTCATGCGGCCCGAAGCGCGATGACGCAAGGCATCTCCGCCTTGTGTCTGAATCGCCTCCAAACTCAAAGCGGAGAGCCTGATCGAGATTTCGGCGCGGAACCGTCCGCCTCCAGCAACCGCTGGCCGGCGGTCTCGATTCGGGTCTCGAGCTCGCGCATGAACGCCGCCCGGCGCAGGCCCGGCGGGATGGGCTCAAGGAACTCGTAGACGATCAGGCCTGGCCGGCGGAGGATGCCGTGCGGCGGCCAGTGGACGCCGGAATTGGTCGCCATGGGCGTGCAGGGGAGGCCCAGTTCGCGATATAGGCCAGCGACTCCGGGCTGATAGTCGCCTTTGGCCCCCGGCGGCATACGGTGGCCCTCGGGGAAAATGACCAGCTGGCGCGGCTCCGCGAGGCGCGCCTTGGACTCGGCGATCAGCTTGCGCAGGGCGCCGGCTCCACCCTTGCGATCGAGCGCCAGCATCCCAGCCTTGAGGCTGAACCAGCCGTAGAAGGGGATCTTCAGCAGTTCGCGCTTCATCACGTAGCAGGCGTCGGGGAACACCGTCAGCGGCCCCATGGTGTCGAACATGCACTGGTGCTTGGCCGCCACCAGGGCGGGGCCGGTCGGCCGGTGCTGCAGGCCGCGAAACTCGACCCTGACGCCGCAGATCAGCCGCAGCATGGCGATGACCACCCCCCCCCACAGGGCCATGGCCTTGATCATCCAGCGGCGGGGCGCCAGCAGGAGCGGGGTCATGGCGAGACCGCAGACGATCGACCACAGGTAGAAGACGACGGCGAACGCCAGGGAGCGGACCAGGATCATGCGTGCGGATAACGGGCGCCGGGGTCCTGCCCTCCTGCCCCGTGTCCATGCGGGCGGGGACCTAGGGCGATCACTCCCTCGCGGCCCAGCGCTGCGAGGTACTTCATGTATTCCGCCACCATGCGGTGGGCGCCCGCCGAGGTGTCGGGCCAGTGCCGGGCATCGAGGTCGGGGGTGACCACCGGATAGACGCTGATGCGAGCCTCGGGCATCACCGCCTTGAGTTCCAGCGCGGCGCGGGGTGTGTGGTAGTCGGCGGTGACCAGGATCAGGCTGTGGTAGCCCATTGCCCGCGCCCAACGAGCGGCCTCCCGCGCGTTGCCGATGGTGTCGGTGGCGTCGAAGTCCAGGTCGACGCAGCAATCGAACAGGGGCTTGGCCGCGCCTGTGACGCTCCAGATGCGCTCGCGGCTGACCTTGTCATTCACGCCCGACACCAGCAGCCGCCGGCCCATGCCTTCCTCGAGCAGCGATGTCGCCGCGCGCAGACGCAGGTCCGATCCGCCGGTGAGGGCGACGACCCCGTCGGCCGGCGTCGGCGTCGGCGCGGGGCTCAGGCGCGCGATGCGGTCGGCGAAGGCGAGCAGCCCCGCCGTCCAGATCATCAGGGCGACGATGCCAGCGGCGAGCCCCTTCAAGCGAGCGCCCTCAGCCTCGCCTTGGTCGCTGCGCCCGCCGCCCAGGCGGCGACGAGAACAGCGACCGGCGGCCAGATCGCGACCGCCGCGAGATCCCACGCGTCGAGTCCGGGGGAGGCGCCAAACTGGGCGGCGAGTTGGGCGTTGATCCAGTCGGCGGCGGCGGGAGACCAGATCGCGGCCGAGGCCAGGGCC
>JAQGIW010000040.1 GCA_028290905.1 Caulobacteraceae bacterium
CGGAGCAGTACCTGCACCGAGGCCTGGTCGGCGATGAGAAGGTAGTTGGCGCCGAGAAGGGCGCTCAGGCGCTCCAGCGTGGCCTGATCGGTTCCAGGCTCGTCGGCCAGGTCGCGCGCCAGCCGGGTCAAGGCCACGCCTGCATCCAGCACCCGCTTTCGAGCCAGGCGGTAGGCCTGGTCCGAGGGCTCGCGGGCCAGGGCCTGTTCGGCGTAGGCGGCGCCGGTGTGCTGCAGGTCCTCGAGCGCGCCCGGCAAGGCGTCGCGCGCCCAGGTGGGCAGGAGGAAGCTGAAGCCCCACGACAGGCCCGCGCCAACCACAGTATCGACGAGCCGCACCAGCAGGAGCGGGTGCGTCGACGGCGCCTGGGCGTGCAGCAACAGCAGTGCGGTGACCGACGCGCTGAGCGCGGTGATCCGGTAGTCGATGGCGGCGTAGGCGTGGGAGACGCCGATGGTGACGGGGATCGCGGCCAGCATCAGCGGCGGCGGCGCAAAGTCGATCAGCGCCAGCGCCAGAACGCATCCAGCCAAGGTGCCGATCAGCCGGTCTCGGCGGCGGCGGCGGGTGACGCTGTAGTTGGCCCGCATGATCAGCGCCGTGGTCAGCAGCAGCCAGCCGCCGTGGACCAGGCGCGGGAGGACAAGGGTCAGCGCCATGCCGGCGGTCAACGCGCAGGCCAGCCGTAGGGCGTAGCGCGCGGCCGGCGCGCGGAGCGTCAACTGGCCCTTCAGCGCCGCCAGGCTCATGCGCGAGGCTCGCGCGAACGGAGCCAGATCGAGCGTGGCGCCGGCCCCGGTTGGCGGCTGTCGCGGATCGAGGGCGTTTCTCAGGCGCTGGAGGGCGGCCTCGGCATGGCCGAGCTTGGCCAAGGTCGAGCGGAATGCGGCCAACTCTTCCCCCGCCCTTCCGCGGTCGGCCGCCGGGCCATCCTCGTGGTGGGTGGCGAGCCGGGCGAGGTCCCTCGCCAGCCGCTCCCGCTCGGCGGCGCCGGTCGGTACACGCGCTCGGCCGGGCCACCCGCCGACCACCGGGATCATCGCCTCCACGTCGCCGGCCATGGCCAGGATCACATCCCGGATCCCCCGCGTGAGCCCGGTCAGCCTCGAGGCACGCAGGGTCTCGACATCGGCGTCGCCCGAGAGCGACACCTCGAAGGCGTCCAGCAGGGCGATGAGAATCTCGATCTGGCGGAAGTGGGCCGGCGAGCGGGAGTGCAGGAAGAGGCCGTCGCGGGCCGTCTGCAGGCGGTCGGCGAGGTCGGCGGTGGCCTCGATCAGGGCGGCGAGGCCCGCCCGCGACGGAACGTCGGGATCATAGACCATGGCCTTGGCCCGCAGGTAGCGGGCGAGGTCGCGCAGCGTCTCGGCCAGGAGCAGCCGCCGCAGCCGGCCGTCGAGCGCCAGCGCCGCCGCCTCCGCATAGAGGGCGTAGGCGACGCCGCCGCCGAGGAACAGGGCGGAATGCTGGAGGGCGTCGCGCGCGCCGGCGGCCGGGACGCCGAGGCCGAACACGAAGGCCAGCACGGTCGCCATGCCAAGGCCGAGCGCCCGCTGGCCATAGACCGAGATCAGCCCCGTCCACAGCCCCACCAGGGCCGTACCGGCCAGCAGCGCCCACGGCGCGCCGTGGCTCAGGGTCGCGGCCAGGGTGGCGAGGGTGGTGGGCGGGAGCGCCCCGGCCAGGATCCAAGGCTTGCGCGGCAGCGGATCGGGCTGATCCACCACGCTGACGCACAGGGCCCCTGCGCCCGCGGCGACCGCCGCGGCGAAGCCGAACACGGCGCCGAACGCCAACCCGACCAGGGTGAGGCCGGCGGCGACCGAGAGGCCGTTGTCGACATGAATGCGGAAAAGGCCGAGCCGGACGGCCCGCGGCAGGGCGGCGGTGAGTGTCGGCATTCTTGGTGCGGGACTAGCACGCGACGAGAGCGGCCGACACCCCAGCGCCGGCGGGGGGTCAGAGTCGCGAGAAGGCCGAGAACCGGTCGAGGCGGAACGCCGGGTCCGCCTGGAACGTCCGGTCGAGCGCAAGTGAGGCGAGGATCTCGCCGATGGCGGTGGCGAACTTCGCCCCATGGCCTGAACAGGGAGAGGCGACGATGATCCGCGGGTCCGACGGCAGGCGATCGATGATAAACTCCTCGCCCTGGTCGGGGCGAACATCCGCCGCCAGCGTATTGGTGTAGAGGCAGACCTCACGCTCGAGGATGGGGCCGGCGGCCGCGGGGATGAGCGCCTCGAGCGTCGCGCGGACCGGCGCCAGTTCCGCATCGCTCGGCGCCACGTCCCAGTCATCCGGCGACGCCGGCGGGCCGTGATCGTGTCGCCCGGCCTTGACGCCGCGCCCTTCGAAGTCCGGAAAGCCGTAGACCACGCCGCGGGGCCCCTCGAGCAGGAAGATCGGGAAGGCGCCGGTCGCCACGGCCGCTGGTTTTGAAGGCCTGAACCATCCCACGGTCTGCCGCGTCACGGTCAGGACCGGCGCCAGCTCCGACACCAGGGATCCGATCCAGGGCCCGGCGGCGACGATCGCCTGCCCGGCAAGGACGTCCTCCTCGGCGGTGATGATCCGGACGCCGGCGTGGGTCGGCTCTATCCGCGCGGCCCGCGGAACGATCCGGTCCGCCGCGGCCTCGCGAAGCGCGCGCAGGGCCGCGTCCGCCAGGAGGATCCCCGCGCTCTCCTGGACCACCGCCTCCCAGTCGTCAGGCAGGCGGAAGGCCGGAAAGGCGGCGTTGACCTCGGGGCCGGTAGCCGGACCACCGAGGACGCCGGCGGCCAGCGCCGCGGCCCGCGACTGGCGGACGATGGCGCAGCCCGGAGGGCCGGCCTCCAGCAGGGGACAGGGTTTGAGGAGCGTCCGCCCGCTCGCCGCCTCCAGCGCCCGCCAGCCGGCGACGGCCTCGTCGCTCAGCGCCGTATAGGCCGCGCTCTCGAAGTTGAACCGGCGCCAGATGCGGCAGGAGCCGTGCGACGAGCCCCTCGCCTCTCCCACCGCCAGCGGGTCGAACCCCAGCACGTCCGCTCCCCGCCGCGCGAGGGCGTAGAGCGCCGCGCTTCCCATCAGGCCCAGGCCGACGACGGCGATGTCGCAATGGCGCATGAGGTCCGGCTCCCGGGGGGTCGGCTAGCGCAAACGCCATCCAGGTGGAATCACCTGGATGGTGATGATTTGCGCCAGACTCATACACTGGGGCGTTCGCTGATCGCCGAACCAGTTCCCACTTCGGCGGCGAACGCCTTAGTGCTCGTGCGCCGCGACAAAGGGGCACTCGGCGGCCCGGTCGTCAGCCTTGGCGGTGATCGGATGGTCCAGGCGCAGCACCTTGCCGGCAAGCAGACGGCTGAGCCTCCGCGATGGCCCGCCCGCGCTTGGCATCACCACACGTGCACGCGCTGCGCCGGGGGCAGGTAGAGGGCGTCGCCCCGCTTCACGTCGAACGCCGCGTACCAGGCGTCCAGGTTGCGGACGATGCCGTTCACCCGGAAGGCGTCGGGGCTGTGGGGATCGGAGAGCAGCTGTTCGCGCAGGGCGCCCTCGCGCCTCTTGCCCTGCCACGACTGGGCGTAGGCGAGGAAGAAGCGCTGGTCGCCGGTGAAGCCGTCGATGACGGGCGGCTCGCCGTGGCGGGCGACGTAGCGCCGGTAGGCGGCGTAGGCCACTTCCAAACCGCCAAGGTCGGCCAGGTTCTCGCCGAGCGTCAGCTGGCCGTTGATGTGGACGCCCGGGATCGGCTCGTAGGCGTTGAACTGGCGCACCAGGCTCTGGGCGTGGGCGGTGTAGCGATCGGCCACCGCCTTGGTCCACCAGTCGCGCAGGCGTCCCTGGGCGTCGAACTGGCGGCCTTCGTCGTCGAAGCCGTGGCCCATCTCATGGCCGATGGTGGCGCCGGTCTCGCCGTAGTTCACCGCCGGATCGGCGGCCGGATCGAAGAACGGCGGCTGCAGGATCGCGGCCGGAAACGTGACCTGATTCATCGTCGGGTCGTAGTAGGCGTTCACCGTCTGGGGCGTCATGCCCCACAGCCCGCGGTCCACCGGCTTGCCGAGCCGCGACAGGTCGAGGTTCCACTCGAATGTCTCCGAGGCGACGGCGTTGGCCAGCGGGTCGCCGGGACTGACCGCCATCGGCGAATAGTCGATGTACCTGGCCGGGTGGCCGATGCGCGGGTCGAACGTCGCGAGCTTCTCCAGGGCCGCCTTGCGCGTCGGCGCGTCCATCCAGGCGGCGCGCCCCATCTTCTCGGCGTAGGCGGCGCGAAGGTCGGCGATCAGCTCGGCCATCTGGCGCTCGGTCTCGGCCGACCAATGGCGCTGGACGTAGAGCTGGCCGACCGCCTCGCCGAGATCGGCATTGAGAAGACGCACGCCGCGCTTCCAGCGGGCGCTCTGGGCGGCGACGTCCTTGAGGGTGTGGCTATAGAAGTCGAAGTGCGCGGCGTCGAAGGCGTGCGGCAGGAAGTCGGCGTGGTCACTGATGAAGCGGAAGGTGAGATAGTCCTTCCAGGTCTGGAGCGGCGTGTCCTCCACGCGCTTGCCGGCCGCCGCCACCGCCGTCGTCTCGCGGACCACCACGGTGGGCATCTCGGCGAGCCCGACATGGGCGAGAGTCGCGGTCCAGTCGAAGGCGGGGGCCAGGGCCGTCAGCTGCGCCCTGTCCATCGGGTTGTAGGTGGCCCGCGGGTCGCGACGGCGCTCCGGCGCCCACTGGTCCTGCGCCAGCCTGGTCTCCAGCGCGATAATCCGGTCGGCCTTCGCCTCGGCGTCCGGAATGCCGGCCAGCTTCTGGATGCCGACGACATAGGCGCGGTAGGCGGCTCGGATCGCGTCGTACTTGGCGCCCTGCAGCAGGTAGTAGTCGCGGGCGGGAAGCCCGAGTTCGGCCTGGCCGGCGCCGACCGTGTAGCGGCTGGGATCCTTCTCGTCGGGCTCGATGTCGATGTTGACCGGGCTGGCGTAGGCCGGCTCGGCCATCAGCCGCACCAGGTCGGTGGGCGTGGCCACCTGATCGATCCTCGCCAGATAGGGTTTGAGAGGCTCCAGGCCACGGCGTTCGATGCCCGGCTGGTCCATCCAGGCGGCGTAGAAGGCGCCGATCTGCCGCGCCTGGGGCGTGGTCGGGTTTCGCTGCGCCTCCTCGACAATGGCCAGCACGTCCTTCTCGGCCAGGTCGGGCAGGTCGTAGTTGTAGCCGGCGCCGGTCTTGTCCGGCTCTATGGACGCGGTCTTGAGCCAGGTCCCCTCGGCATAGGCGAAGAAGTCGTCACCCGGCTTAACCGTGCGATCCATGGTGGCGTAGTCGACGCCCCAGGACCCGTACTTCGGTGCGGCGGGCGAGGCGGCGGCGGGCGGCAGGCTCAGGGCCAGGGTTACGCTGAGGGTGGCGGCGAAGAGGCTCGCGCGCATGGGGGACTCCATCGATGTGGAGCATACCGGGCTCCGGGCAGCCTCTTCGCACAGCCGGACGCGGGGACGAAGACGTCAACCCGACCCTCCGTCGGGCCTCTCGCAAGCCCGCGATGGGCGGATGTATGGTGGCCGCCGATGGACGATCCCCACGACCTGCAACGCTTCGTGACCGCCCAGGCCCCGGTCTACGACCATGTGCGCGGGGAGCTGCGGCGCGGCCGCAAGGCGAGCCACTGGATGTGGTTCGTCTTTCCGCAGATCCGCGGCCTCGGCCACAGCGCCATGGCCGAGCGCTACGCCATCGCCTCCCTGGACGAGGCCCGGGCCTACCTTGAGCACCCCGTCCTAGGCCCCCGGCTCCGCGAGAGCGCGGCCCTCGTCAACGCGGTCGAGGGCAGGAGCCTGAACGCCATCCTGGGTTCGCCCGACGACCTGAAGTTCCACTCGTCCATGACCCTCTTCGCCCTGGCCAGCGGGAACGAGCCCGTCTTCGTCCAGGCCCTGGACAAGTACTTCGCGGGCGAGCCCGACCCGGCGACGGTGGCATCTCTTCCCCCTCCTGGGGGAAGTACCGGCGAAGCCGGGGATGGGGGCTGACCGGGCGAGATCTCCGCGGTGTCGCCCCCTCCACCCCTTCGGGGTCCCCCTCCCCCAGAAGGGGGAGGAGAGATATCTCACTCCCCCAGAAGGGGGAGGAGAGATATCTCACTCCGGCAGGCGGATCAGGTCGGTGGTGGGGAGTACGCCGGGGGCCAGGACCGCGCACTTGGCCCGGTGGAAGGCCTGATAGTCGCCCATCACCAGGTGCCAGACATAGACGTTCGGGCGGCCCGCGATCTGCTGTTCGAAGGGGCTGAAGCCGAGCGAGAGGCAGGAGAACACCCCCTCGCCCGGCCCGGGCAAATGGGCGTCCACGAAATCGAGGTAGGCGCCCAGCTCGTCGGTGGGGACCAGGTCGAAGCAGACCACCGCCTCTACGCCGCCGGGCTTGATCCGCGACATGGCCTGGGTGGGGAAGAGGCCGCCCGTCCAGCGCACGTTGATCTCGGTGACCACGATCTCGCCACGCGGCCCCACGAAGTAGTCGATCCCGCAGTTGGCGCCCTCGGGCGCGCCGATCCCGTGATGGCGGGCGTATTCGCCGACCCGCAGCAAGGCCGCTTCCTGCTCGGGCGTGAGGCTGTAGTGCGCGGGGACGTAGTTCCCCACCCACACCCCCTCGGCGAACAGGATCCGGCGGATGTTGGCGATGGATATCTCCCGGTCGGAGACGAGGAGGTCTACGGTCATCTCGGTGTAGTCGCGGAGGTCCAGCTTCTTCTGGAACAGCATCCCCATGTCGTCGCCGTACTGGGCGACATAGTCCCGCGCCTCGGCCAACGAAGACACCGAGGTCACGTTGCGGGCGCCGGCGAGGCCCGGGATCTTCAGCATGACCGCGCCGTCGGCCGCCAGGTGGCGCCCGACAAAGGCCAGCGTCTCCGGATCGCCGAGCCCGGCCTTGGTGGTCACGTAGGTCTCCGGAACGGGAATGCCGAACGCCGGCGCATGAGCGGCGAAGTGGAACTTGGAGTTGAGATTGCGGCTGACGGCCAACGCGGGCGGGTCGTTGTGCAGCACCGAATTGGTGCCGCTGACCATATACAGGCTGACCAGTTCCACGTCGGGAAGCCTGTCCGCGATGGAGTCGTAGAGGTTGGCCGAGCGGCCGTGGATCACGTGGTCCGGCGGGATCGAGGGGAAGCCGGCGGCCAGGAACTGGCGGCGATAGCGCTCGACGAACGGCGCCCACCGGGGATCCAGGAACTCCTCGAACATCGCCACGTAGTCGATCGGCTTGCCGAGCGCGATCAGCGCCACCTGCAGGGCCGAGGTGAGGGCGATGTTGGCGCGGTGGTCGGCCTGCTGCTTCTCGGTCAGGGCGCCCAGGTCGAAGAACAGCGAGCAGTCGTCAGCGCCCATGGCGTACAGCGTCGACTTCGTCTGGGCGGGGAAGAAACTGCCGACCTTCATCGTACCATCCGTGTGATCAGGGTGACGGCGCGCGCCCAGGCCGCGGAGCCCGGCGCGATCAGTTCGACGTGGCCGGTCTCGGGGACCTCCACGAAGGTGACGGGATCCCCCGCCGCCCGCACGCTCTGGGCGTAGGCCCGGCCGAGCCAGGGCGGCGCCACAGGGTCTTCCGACCCGTTGACGATGGCCTCCGGGACGCCCAGCGGCAGGCGCTCGGCCGGCGACGTGTCGGCGTAGACGTCGGGGCGCGAGGCGCTGGGCGATCCGGTCATCGCGTCCACGGCCCCGGCGCCGCAGGCGGCCCCGCCCGCCGCCCGGTCCGCCTTCAGGTCGGGCAAGCCGCCCAGGCTGACGACGCCGGCGATCGGCAGCGGGTCGCGTGGGGTCAGGGCCCCGCCCGCCGGCA
>JAQGIW010000078.1 GCA_028290905.1 Caulobacteraceae bacterium
GTTCTGATCGGCAGCGGGATCAGGACGCGGGAACTCGCCGCCGACCCTGAGATGCTGTCGCGCATCGTACTCGATCCGACCCGCCAGCTTGTCGGGGCCCAGTGCTCGGGCACGCTCCTGCTGGCGAAACTCGGCCTGATCGGCGACCTGCCGGCCTGCACCGATCTGACGACCAAGCCTTGGGTCATCGAGGCCGGTGTCGAGGTCCTGGACGCTCCCTTCGTTGCGCATGGCAACGTGGCGACGGCGGGGGGCTGCCTGGCGTCACAGTATCTGGCCACGTGGGTGATTGCGCGGCTCGCGACGCCTCGCGACGCGAGAGAGGCCATGCACTACGTCGCCCCGGTGGGTCAGAAGGAAGCCTATGTCGAGCGGGCGCTCGCGATAGTCGCGCCCTTCCTGACACCTGAGAACATGGCCGTCGCTTAATCGCGCGACGACCGCTGCAACTCCCATGCCCGCTCATGGCGCGAGCAGGCTCGCCTCCTGCACGATCAGGCGAACTGTTGCTCCTGTCCCCGGCTACATTATTCTAGATGCCCATGGCCCAGATCGATGACCACCTCGCCGCGATGGCTTTTCACCGCCTCCTCGACCATCTGAGGATGCGGACCGACGTTCAGAACGTCGATCTGATGGGCATGGCGGGCTTTTGTCGAAACTGCCTGGCGGACTGGGTCAGCGAAGCGTCCAACGGCGCCCTGGACCGCGATCAGGCGCGGGAAGCGATCTATGGAATGCCGCAATCGGAGTGGAAGGCGCGTCACCAAAGTGAGGCGACGCCGGAGCAGCTGGCCAGGATGGACGCCAGCGTGGCGCTGAACGCGCGACTGCGGGCTGACCGGGAAGCGCGGCTCGACGAGCGATATCCGAGCCAGGGCTGAGGTCCCCTTCAGGGGGAACACGCGCGGGGGCTTCGGGTGCGGAGAAATGGGGGCGGGCCGCGACCATACTCGCCGCGACCCGCCGTCAGCCCGCGCGGAGGGACCGTCCAGGCTGACGGACGACGTGTATTGGAAACCAATGTCCAAAGCATGGGCAGTTTGTCTCAGGTTGGCTTCAATTCTGTATCCGCAGCTATACGGTATAACTCTGACATTATGTTTCGTACCGGAAATCAGCCCAGAATGCATCTGGCGCGTTCATGCCCGTAGCTGGCGCGGACGCGGTCCGCGTACAGGGAATGGCCGGCGACGCCCGAAGTCACCCCCTGAGGGTTTGGAGTTCCGCCGGGAAGGACATCACCTTGCGCGCCTGTTGCCATAGCTCCATCGGGCGTCCATCGGCCATCTCTTTCGCGATCTCGATGGCGTCGGAGTCATCGGGGCAAAAGAACCCCTCAGCGCGTACGACAAGGCCATCATTCCCCTGAAAATACAGCCTGTAACTCAGCACGGCGCGAATCCCACTGATTCCAAGTTAAATCTCTTTTTAAACTAATTCGCACGGTTTCGCGCTGTCAATCAGGCCCCTACTTAGCGAAAGTTGATGCTGGCGCGGATTGCCGCGGCCTCACGACAGAAGGCGCACCCATGGCGGGCTTGAAAGACAAGCGTGGCTTCATCGACAAGGACCGGCTCGACCTGTCGGAACGGCAGGCCGTGGAATACTGGATGAAGCGCTGGGGGGTGACTCGCGACCAGATCACGGCCGCCCATCGAAGAGCCGGTCGGATGGTCAAGGACATAGCCGCGGACCTCGGCAAGAAGCGCTGAGCCATCACCCAGTGGCCGGGCCCGAAAAAAATATTGCACTCATCGTGCCATTTGTACATCTTAGGAGGGGCTGGGCATAACCCTGTCACCGGCATCCATGGCGAGGACTCTCGGAAACGGGAGGAGTTCAGTTGACCGTATTGCAACGCTTGAAGCTCGCCCTGACGTGCATTTTCTGGCTGTTCACGGTGCTGTTCGGATACGCGGTGGGTCGAGCAGCGGAGGAGTTCGACTGGCCCTCCTTCCTGGCCATCATGGGCATGAGCGGGGCCTCATATGCAGTCGTGGCTGCGATCTGGTGGCGGTCAGGTGCGTTTCGACGAGACCATCAGGTTGACAGCGCGGGGCGCGACCTCTGCGGCTACATGGACCCGGTCCACGGTCACGTCGACATTCGTGCGGGCGACTAGGGGGTGTCCACCTCGAAGACGACGCCACCACACAGGCAACTGCCGCGCACGCTCCTCAACCTCCGCCGAGTAGCGCATCGAACGTCGCGGTGACGTGCGCCATGAACACCTCGCGCTCCCGTCCCTCGAGCGCCTCGCCGCGGATCAGGCGCTCGACCAGGAAGCCGATGAAGACCGCCGCCAGGACGCGGGCGCGGGCGTGGACGTCGGCGCCGCCCAGCCACTCCCGAATCGGGAGCAGGAAACGCTCCTGCACAGCGAGGTTCAGCAGCGGCGCCGTGGTCGGCGAGGTCGCGGCGCGGAGCAGGAACTGGAAGCTGTGCGTGCGCGCCTCGTCGGCGGGGGCGTCGGCCATCATCGTCGCGATATCGGCGGGAAAGGCGGCCCGGTCCCACTCCTTCAGGCGGTCGGGCTGGAACGAGGCCTTCAGCGCCTCCGTGAACAGGCCCTCCTTGCCGCCGAAGTAGCGCTTGATCAGGGAGACGTCCGCCCCGGCCTCGGCGGCGATCTCGCGCAGGCCCGCGCGGTCGTAGCCGAGGCGGGCGAACTGCGCCTTGGCCGCCTCGAGGATCGCCGCGCGCGTGGCCTGGGCGTCGCGCCGGCGCGGCGTGACGGGTTCGCGGCTGAGGATCTGGACGTCAGTCATTCGAGGGCGCTCATGCGCGGGCGGGTCAGGCCCGGCCTGGGATGACCACGGTCATGCTCTCGTAGCCGTGGACGAACGAGGAATAGGTGCGCACCGGCTCGCCGACGACCTGGATCACCGGGAAGCGCTTGAGGATCTCCTCCCAGATGATGGTCAGCTGCATCTCGGCCACGCGGTTGCCGACGCAGCGATGGACGCCGAAGCCGAACGACAGATGATGGCGCGGCCGCTCGCGGTCGATGATGAAGGCGTCCGGGTCGGCGATCACCGTCTCGTCGCGGTTGCCCGACACGTACCACATCACGACCCGCTCGCCCTTGCGGATCGTCTTGCCGCCGATCTCGGTGTCGCGCGTCGCCACCCGGCTCATGTGGGCCAGCGGCGTCTGCCAGCGGATGGTCTCGGAGACCATCGAGGTGACCAGGTCCGGGTCGGCGCGCAGCTTGTCGTACTGGTCCGGGTATTTGTTGAGGGCGTAGACGCTGCCCGAGATGGTGTTCCGGGTGGTGTCGTTGCCGCCGATGATCAGCAGCACCACGGTGCCCTGATACTGGTCCTGCGACATCGTCCGGGTGGCGGGATTGTGGGTCAGCATGGAGATCAGGTCGATGCCGGGCTCGGCGTCGATCCGCTGGTTCCACAGCCCCTGGAAGGCGCCGAAGCACTCGGTGATCGCCTCGGCCTTGTGGCGCCAGCTCTTCACCGGCCCGTGGCCCGGCATGTTGGTGAACATGTCCGACCAGTAGGTGAGCCTGCGCCGGTCCTCGAACGGGAAGTCGAAGAGGGTCGCCAGCGTCATCGCCGTCAGCTCCTTCGAGACGAGGTCGACCCAGTCGAAGGGCTGGCCGATCGGCAGGGCGTCGAGGATCCGGCCGGCCCGCTCGCGCACCACCGGCGCCATGCTGGCGATGTTGGCCGGTGCGACCGTCGGGCTCACCGCGCGGCGATGGACGGTGTGTTCGGGCTCGTCCATCGTGATGAAGCCGGCGCCGGTGCGGCGGCGCGCCCGGCCCATCTCGGCAAACACCTTGTCCTGTTCCTCCAGGGCCTGGAGGTTCGGCAGCCCGATGCCCTCGGCCGAGGAGAAGGCCTCATGGTTGGTGTCCACGGCCATGATGTCGTCCCAACGGGTGATCGACCAGTAGGGGCCGAACTCGCTCTCGGCCGTGAAGTGGACCGGATCGTCGCGCCGCAGCCGCGCGAAGTAGGGCCAGATGGTATCCGCCTGGAAGCGCTCGGCCTTGGCGGGATTGATGTCCGCCAGCGGCGTGGCGTCGGCCATCGTGGCCTCCTGGCCGGGATCGATCTTGACGGCGACATTCATGGCGACTTCCCTGATATGTGGCCGGCCCGGCGTTCGGCGCTTTAGACCCGAGCGTCCGCCAGTTCTGACATTATGTCAATGAGCGTTGACTTACCGCGCCGCGCTCAGGTTGTCGTCGACAGCGGCCAGGCTGTGGTCGAGCGTGGCGACTCTGCCGGGGGCTTCAGGGCCAGCTGGGGGATTGTCCGCGGAACGCGCTGGCCATGAACTCTACTGCCCGCCTCCACTTGTCGGTGGGCGCGGGCGGCGGCAGAACCGGATGTGCGGGGGGAAAATAGTCGCCATGGTCGTAGGAAAGATGATCCCCGATCTCCGAGGGAAGGATCGCGGCTCCGAATGCGCCGCTGGGGCCGCCGCGCCCCAGGGCGGCCTCGAATGGCGGGTGGTCCGGGTCCAGCGCGTCGGCGAGAAGGTCCCCGGGCGGGTAGGCCAACTCGAGCACGAGGTCCTGGCGCGATGCGAGCGTGCGGATCTGGCCACAGTTGGCCGCCGCCAGTCTGTACTCTTCGTTCAGGCAGCCCGAGTTGACGGCCCCGGCCGCGACGCAGGCGCGCCGAACAGGGCGTTTCGAGGCCTTTATGGCTTCCAGGATGACCCTGGCGCCGAGGCTGTGGGACAGGAACGAAAGGCTTTGACTGCTGGCGAGCCAGCGGTTGCAGAAATCGCCCAGCAGAGCGCCGGCGTGAGAGGCAATCCTGTCCTCGAACGGATAGTTCACCGCCGGGATGACCCAGTCCCCCGGCCAGAGCACGCCCAGGAAGAGCTCTCCCGGCTGCATCTCCAGCGCCGTTTCCAGGTGGCTGAGGGAACGAAGGCCGTTCTCGTAAGAGACGTTGAAACCATGCGCCGCCAGCAGGACGTGCCTGCCTTTCGCGCGTAAAGGGACCGCGTTCCAGGAGACGGAGGTCATCCCGGGGGGGCTGGCCGCGCCGTCTCCCTCGAGGACATAGGGCGCGCACACCGAACCGTAGGGACCCGCCCGCAGATTCACGAAGAGGGTCACGGCTTCATGGCCTGCACCGCCGTCGCCGCCGCCTGCAGTGAAGAGGCCAGATCCTTCGCAATCGGGGCGATCGGGACGGCGACGAGCCCTACCAGTACGGATGGCCAGAAGAGGGGCGAGATCCAGAACAGGGAGGAGGCGGCGCCGTGGACCAGCCCTGAACCGCTCGCGAGCGCCCCCGCCCAGACGGCGAGGCCAACCGCGAAGACGCCGGCCACCAGGCGACTGCGATTGCGGTACACCTGATCGCCGTGCTCGAAGCCCGCGTCCATGGCGGCGTCGATGGCGCCATTGAAGCGCCCGAGAACATCGGTGTCGGATGGCTCGATGTTTCCGCCCGACTCGATCTTCTGAATGATCGCCAACAATCGCGCCCCGTCCACATGGCCGGCCGCGGCGAGGCCCTCCGCGTTGGCCGCGCACAGACCCAGGCGGATCAGGGACTTGGCGGCCGCCTTCTGGTCTTCCTTGCCGACGCCGTTGATCCAGTTCGCGCGGATCGTGACCAGCCAATCGGAGTTGGCGTGCCTCAACGCCGGGGCGAAGGGCGTGAGCGCGCGCTCGATGTGGCCGAAGCCGAAGTTGGAAACGCCGCCGCCGAACGCCTTGGTCGCGTCCACCAGGCCGAACGCCGCAGTACCGAGGCCGGCCACGGCAGTGATCGCCCCAGTCGCGCTCGCCAAAGCCACCGTGATTTCTGACATCGTTTCGTCCCCCCGATGCATTCGATTCGAATTCGGCGCGAATACCAGACACTTTTTTGTGCGAACAGGCGAGTGGCTTGTTGTACACGCCCCTGTCAATGCGCCGCCCCATCCGAGGTAGTGATCGGCCCTGAGCGATCCTAAGTGGTGTCGATCCGCCGGCCGGCCGGCCTCCACCCCCTGACGAGGAGATCGAGACGCCATGAAGTACAGAAAGCTCGGCAGCAGCGACCTGATGGTGTCGGAGATCTCGCTGGGGTCCTGGCTCACCTATGGGGTGGGCGTGGAGCGCGACGCGGCGGCCGCCTGCGTCGACAAAGCCTTCGACCTGGGGATCAACCTGATCGACACCGCCAACGTCTATGGGCGGGGCGCGGCCGAGAGTTTCCTGGGCGAGGTCCTGCAAGGCCGGCCACGGGATTCCTACGTGCTGGCGACGAAGCTCTTCTACCCGATGAGTGGGGCCGATCGGGGGCTCTCGCGGGCCCAGATCGCCAAGCAGATCGACGCCTCGCTCGCGCGGCTCCAGACCGATTACGTCGACCTCTATCAGGCCCATCGCTTCGACCCCGGCGTTCCCATCGAGGAG
>JAQGIW010000095.1 GCA_028290905.1 Caulobacteraceae bacterium
AGGGCTTGCGCGGCGGGCTCGGCTTTGACGTAGGCCGCCCTCACGCGCCTATCGAGTTCGGAATGGGCCGCGACCAGCGCTTCAAGGCTTGGCGCATGTGTCGCCTTCGATGTCCGGAGCGGGCGCAGGACACCGCCGGGGTCGATTTCCAGCGCCGCAGGCACTGTCGGCAGCTGCAGAATGAGCGGTTGATCTGCCGGGCAACCTGCCGACTGGCGAAGCATCATGGGCAGCTCAGCGTCGCCTTCGATCGCCATAGCCATCGAAATGATCCCGATTATTTGGGCGACGTCGGCGCCGGCGAACTCACGAATGTGTATGCTCAAGGACACGAAGGCCTCCGATCACAGCGGCGACCATCATCTTGATGGTGTGCCCTTATGATTGTCAATGGTAACCGACATCGTGTTTGCAACGCTGCGGGTGACGCGCCGCATCAGACTGGGAGCGTCGCCGAAGGCCTCAAGGCGTCAATCGTGACCGAGTTCCGTGCTGACCACGTCCGCCATGGTCTTGCGCATGTTCCGAGCGGCGCTTTCGCCAAACTTGGCCTCGAAGATGCGCTGCGCCTTTGTCCAGGCCGTGCGCCCGGCCTCTACCTTCTTGGCGCCTTCCTCGGTCAGACCGATCAGGCGCGAGCGGCGGTCCGCCGGATCGACATCGATCGACACTAGCCGGTCGCGCTCGAGCGGCTTGATCGCATGTCCGACGGTGGTCCGGTCCATCACCATGGCATCCGCCAAGGCGCCGACCGTGGTCGCGCCCTGCCGGGAGAGATAGAGGAGGATGGCGTATTGAGTGCCCCGAAGCCCAACCTCGGCCAAGCAGGCGTCATAGAACCGCGTTATGTGCCGGGCGGCCTGCCGGAGTGCGGTGCAGTTACACACCGTCTCTCCAGCATGAGGATAGATTGCCTCCGCCATGTCCGTCGATCCCAACTCAACCCCGATTAGGAGCGTACGCACCTAGTGATATCAGGTTGACCCCCGATTTTTCAACCCAGCAGGCTACCGCCTTGTCAGATGAGGGATTATGCACATAATATCGGCATAATCGAATGACTCCGGTTTCGCCGGAGAGGAGTTCACGCCATGACGCCCTCCTGCTTAGACATGACCGTGCCTGGGACCGATCCGGAGCCGCCCCCACTCGCCGCGGTTCAAGTGAGTTTTAAGGAGCTGGGCGCCAATCCCGAAACTCATCGCGATGTCCGTCAGCAGCTCGCCGGTCCTCGCGCGCGCGCCGTCCTCGATGACCTTGTCGCCGTCGGCCACGTCGAAACCGCGGTCCATTGCCCGGTAGTGCTGATCGGCGGCGCGAAGGATACCTTTGCGACGCCCGAGCTGATCGAGTCGGTGATCCGACCGCGGTTTCCGGCCGCGGCGCTGACGTTCGTCACCAACGCCGGCCATTGGCCGCATATCGAGCGGCCCGATGCGATCGCCGGCATCGTCGCGACCTTCCTCGCCACGCTGAACGAGGCCGCCTCCGCGAGCGGTCTTGGAAACAACGAGGCGGCCTACCGAAGACCAAATCTCCCTGCGAACGGAGCAGAGGTATGACAGAACAGATCACCGACCTTAACTACGACCCGGACCCGCGCGGCTCGCTGAACTGGAAGGTCTTTATCACGCCAGGCGTGCCGACCGTATCCGACGACCTGCCGCCCGGCGAAACGGTGCGCATGTGGTCTCCGATTTCCTCGACCCTCATCTACGGCGAGCGCGACGCCGTCCTGGTCGATACGCCGACCACCGTCCAGCAGGGCGTCGCCCTGGCGGACTGGGTCGTGGCCAGCGGCAAGAACCTGACGGCGATTTACGTCACCCACGGCCATGGCGACCATTTCTTCGGGATCGGCGCCGTGCAGGACCGCTTCCCGAACGCGCGGGCGATCGCCACCGCCGATGTGGTCGAGCGTATGCGCTGGCAGGTCTCGCCCGAGGTCCTGGAGGGGCTCTGGAACAAGCGCTTTCCCGGGCAGATCCCGGAGCGGCTGGTGATGGCCGAGCCACTCGAGGACGACACTTTCCATCTGGAAGGTCATGAACTGGTGGCGGTCGAGGTCGGTCATTCGGATACCGACAATACCACCTGCCTGCACGTGCCATCCGTCGGACTGGTTGTGGCGGGTGACGTCGCCTACAACGACGTCCATCAATACCTGACCGAGTCGGTCAGCCACGAAAGCCGGCTGGCGTGGATCGCCGCCCTCGACAAGGTCGAGGCGCTCAGGCCACGCGCGGTGATCGCCGGACACAAGCGCCCAGACAATGATGACGACCCACGCATCATCGAGGAAACGCGACAATACATTCGCGATTTTGATCGTCTCGTCGAGGAAACGGTCTCGACTCGCGAACTTTACGATCGAATGCTCGCGCTCTATCCCGATCGCATTAATCGCGGCGCCCTTTGGGGCTCGGCGCGGGCGGTGAAGGGCTGAACGAAAGATCGGGCCGAAACGCGGGCTCCAACAGCGCTCTACCGGCCCTTGAAGTCGAAGACCGGCCGCGGCTTGCCGGCATCCAGCGCGGCGATCGCGGCGGGAATCGCCAGCTTTACGTCATCGGAGGCGAAGAGCGGCATGGCAAGATCGAGGAGGACCTCGTCCGCCGCCCCGGCGCCGCCTACGGTCCACGCCTTCAAGAGAGCCTTGTGCGCCGCATGGGCGAGGGTCGGACCAGCTGCGAGGCGGCGCGCGAAGGCGGTGGCCTCTTCGAGAAGTTTCTCGTCGGGGACGACACGGTTGATCAGGCCACGCCGCTCCACCTCGACGGCGGGGACCTGCTCGGATGTCAACGCCCACTCAAAAGCCTTGGCGCGCCCGACTTTCGCCGCCACCCGGTAGATGCCTCCCAACAGGGTGACGATGCCGATCGACTGCTCCGGATGACCGAAGCGAGCCGTCTCGCCGGCGAACACGATGTCGGCGCGAGCCGCGAGTTCCAGCCCTCCACCAAAGCAAAGCCCATGGACCGCCGCGATCGTGGGGATCGGCAGACTCTCGAAGGCGTTGAAGACCGCCAGATGGCGGGCGAGGACCTGGCGCAGGGCCGGCGTGGCGAGGCCAGGCCACGGCCGGATGTCCCCTCCATACGAGAAATCAGCGCCCTCGGCGTGGAGGAGCAGCGCGCGGGCGCCGCTGGCCGCCGTCTGGGCCACGGCCTCCCCAAGTTCGTCGCTCATTTTGCTTGTGATGCGGTTTTGCGGTGGGTTGACGAGCGTGATGATGGAAAGGTCGCCGTCGATGCGGTGGCGTAGGTGGGACATGACGCGGCTCCTCAGGAGTTCAGGATGATACGGGATTATGCACGTATATGTCCCGCGGCGCTCGGAAACACAACTTCCGCAATCCATTCTGATGGGGCGACGTTCGCGTCGGGGGAAGTCTGCCTAGCGTTTCTTTCGCGGTTTGGGATCCTGGCTCGGACGCTCGTCGGTCGATGCGAGTATGTCCCGGCGAACAGTCTCGAGAATCTCGTTCGCAAGCGCTGGCGCAGCCTGCGCGACAGACCGTGACAGCACCACCGCACCCACCATTTCGCAATGCAAGCTGATCGCCCGCTCGCGCAGCGTCCTGCACTTGCCTCCGACAGCTGACGGTCCACGCTCGGCTATCAGCCCAGCCAGGATTGTTATCTGATCGTCCAAACCACCGGCGTAATGCGACTGTGCTCTGGCGCCCAGGCGGGGAGCATCGCCAGCGAATCCGGCGACCGGGCAACCGTGATCGATGTTGTCGCGATGGGTCTGTGATAGATAATTGTCGATGTAGCGCCGAAGAGCGGTGGTTGTGTCCTCGACAGGCGCCCTTACGCTCTTGGCGACCTTGGCGCTGCCTTCAGCCATTGCCGAAGCAAGCACCTCGGCGACCAGGGCGGCCTTTGACTCGAAGTGGTTGTAGAAGCCGCCCTGCGTAAAGCCGGCGTGCTTCATCAGTTCGTTCAGCCCGACGGCATCCACTCCGCGCTCTCTGAACAGCTGCGCCGCCGCGGCGACGATCGCCCGGCGGTTTTCGGCAGCCTGTTCTCTCGACACGCCCAAGACTTGCCCCTCGAATTCGTTGGCGGCAGCCACTAGAGGCTAACATACCACAATTGCAGTCACAATCGACTATCGTATCGTGCCATCGGCGCTCGGCGGGGGTCACGAGAGTGATCGCGTTAAGGGCTTTGGCAAAGCGTTCGGCCAAAATTCGACCCCCGCGCCCGCGTTGAAAAACGCAGCGCTTGACACTCGGTCGAAATGGGCCGAAGAGACAATTGTGATCGACATTGTGTTGAATGCGTCGATCGCCCGATCCCTCAATCTGAGTCGACGGGAGCGTTCGATGTCGCTTACCAAGGCCGTCGTTGTGGGTGTGGGCTCCGAGGATGGTCTCGGGGCGGCGTTGAGCCGTTGCTACGCAGCCAACGACCGACACGTCCTGGTCGCCGGACGGACGCTGGCAAAGGTGGAGAAGGTCGCAGCGGCCATCCGGCGCGATGGTGGCAGCGCGACGGCCCATGGCGTCGACGCGACGCGCGAAGAGGATGTCATCCACCTCTTCGATACCGCGATGACAGATGACAAGGACGGCGGCCCCGCCGACTTGGTCACCTACAACGTCGGCCTCAACCAGAAGATCGATTTCCGGAAGATGGACGCCTCGGCTTTCGAGGACTTCTGGCGCTTGAACACGCTCGGTGGATTCTTGGTAGGCCGCGAGGCGGCGCGCCGTCTTATGCCGCTGGGTCGCGGCTCCATCTTTTTCACGGGAGCCTCGGGATCGCTCCGCGGCATGCCCGGCTTTGCCCATTTCGCCGCGAGCAAGGCGGGTCTGCGGATGATCTCGCAGAGCATGGCGCGCGAGTTCGGGCCACAGGGAATCCATGTCGCGCACGTGATTGTCGACGGTGCGATCGATGGGGAGCGGGTGCGATTACTGTTCCCGGGCGCCTTCGAGCAGCTCGGTGAGAACGGCATGCTCGAGACCATGGCGATCGCTGAGACTTATTGGCAGCTACATCTCCAGCATCCGTCCGCCTGGACGCAGGAGCTGGATGTCCGCCCGTTCAAAGAACGGTTCTGAGGCGTTGGCTTTAACCCTGACCTGGAGAAACCGATGAAACTTGTTGGTCCATGGCTCTCTGGATTTACGCGCCGGACGGCTATCACGATGAAGCTGCTTGGAATTCCTTTCGAGCACCTCAACCTCAACGCCTATACCGACAAAGAAGAAGTTCGCCGCTACAGCCCGATGGGCAAGGTGCCGGCGCTTATTCTGGATAGCGGCGAAGTCCTGATCGATAGCGCCGGCATAATCGACGTGTTGCACGAAGCCGTCGAGCCCGAGAGGGCGCTCATTCCGCCGTCGGGCGCCGCGCGTCTCAGGGCGTTGCAGCTCATCGGAATCGGCCTTGCCATCTACCCCAAGCTCAGCGCCCTGTTCGATGAAAGCCTCCGCCCGGAAAGCTATCGCCTGCAATCCGCGATCGAGGGCTTCGCCGAGCAGGCGGTTATCGGGTTCAAGATGCTCGAGGAGCAGGCTGGAGACGGCTGGTACGTAAGCGACACGCTCAGCCAAGCCGATATCATGGCCGTCGTCTGCTATCAGGCGGCTGCGCAATTTGTCCTTCCCGATGTCGTCACCGCGAAGAACTTCCCGCGCTTGGCGGCGCTGGCTGAGCGCGCGATGAAGATCGACGCATTCGCTTCCACTGTGCCCCACCTCTGAAACCTTATACTCGTATTTGAGAGCGACGCAACACGTACTTTGCAAGTAACTTACGGGACTGTTACTTTATAGGAGGGTATCGATGCGTGCTATCGAAGCGGGGGCTTTCTCCGGCTATGGCGGGCTCCGGCAGACTGAATTGCCCAAGCCGCAACCAGCGAAGGACAGGGTGCTGGTTCGCGTGACGACCGCCGGCGTCACCCCGCTCGACCATACGATCCTGTCGGGCGGACACCCCAGGGCCAAGGCGCCGCTGGTGCTCGGCAATGAGGGCGCCGGCGTCATCGAGGACGCTGGCGAGTCCGGGCTCGCGGTTGGAAGCCGCGTGATGTTCACGGGACCCTACGGCGTCAGTGAGACTGGCGCGTGGCAGGACTGGTGCTGGTGAGACCTGAACATCTGGCGCTTGTGCCGGACGCGGTCGACGATGTTGTCGCGGCCAGCCTTCCGGTGGCCTGTCTGACGGCGCAGGTCACGCTGGCACTGGCCGGATTCAAGCCGGGTATGACGGTGCTGGCTCCGGGGATCGGCGGTTCGGTCGGCAACGCCACCTATCAGCTCGCGCGGGCGCAGGGCGCCGGCAAGGTGATTTCGACCGCCGGCGGCGCGGCGAAAGCCGCCACGGCGCGCGAGCTCGGCTTCGAAAACGTGGTCGACCTCAGCACAGAAGGCCTCGCCGACGGCGTTCGCCGGATAACGGACGGCAAGGGCGTCGACATCGTCATCGAGAGCATCGGCGGGAGCGTGACCAGTGAGGCGCTGAGCAGCCTTGCTCTCGGCGGCGTCCTGATCACCTTGGGCTATTCCGCCGGACGCAAAACCACGATCGATGTGACGGACCTGATCTGGAAGCGCGCGCGGATGGCCGGCTTCTCCCTGGTCGCCCAATCACCGACCGCGATCGCCGCGGCATGGCGGGACATCATCCCACTGATCGTGGGCGGATCGGTCAAGCCGATCGTCGAGCGGATCTATCCCCTCGCTGAAGCGGGCGAAGCCTTGCGCCATCTGATCGAGGATCGGCCGTTTGGCAAAGTCGTCTTAACAATGTGATCCTTAGCGGGTCAGATGAGCGGGCGAGATTTACTCGCCGTTACCGAAACAGAAGGAGGATGTAATGCTGAATTGGCAGGTGGGCTCCGTGAAGATAACCAGTGTTGTCGAGATGCTGGTCCCGTTCCCCAATGGCGGCCTTTTTCCGGAGGCGACGCCGGAGATGTTAAAGGCCAGTCCCTGGCTCTTTCCACACTTCGCCAAGGAGGATGGAGTGCTCATCGCGTCCGTCCACGCGCTGCTCGTGGAGGCGCCGGGGCTGAGGCTTGTGGTCGACACCTGCATCGGCAACGACAAGCCCCGGAATATGCTGGGCGGAAATCCCCTGGCGACGCCGTTCCTGCAACATCTGGCGGATGCGGGCTGGAGCCGCGACAGTGTCGACGTCGTGGCCTGCACCCACCTGCACGTGGACCATGTGGGCTGGAACACCACTTTGGTGGACGGCAAATGGGTCCCGACCTTCCCTAAGGCCCGCTACCTTATCGGCAAGCGCGAATTCGAGCATTGGGACAACGAGGGCGACGAGGAGCAGCAGGCGATCATGGGAGACAGCGTGCGGCCGATCTTCGACGCCGGCCTGGCCGAGCTGGTGGAGATGGATCACCGCATCTCGCCTGAGGTGCGCCTGACGCCAACCACCGGGCACACGCCGGGCCACGTCAGCGTGATGATCGAATCGGAAGGGCGGAGCGCCGTGATCACCGGCGACATAACCCACCATCCTAGCCAGATGGCGCACCCCGAGTGGGCGACGAGTTTCGATAGCGACACCCAGGCCGCGGCCGCGACGCGCGCGAAATTGTTCGCCGAATGGGCTGACCAGCCGATCCTGGTCATCGGCACCCACTATGCCGCGCCGACCGCGGGGCGGGTGAAGCGCGACGGGGCGGCCTATCGGTTCGAGGTTTAGCCCCTATCGTTCTGTTGCTCGGCGCCCCGCCCCACAAGCGGTGGTGAGGGCGGCCCTTAAGCACCGAAAGGCGCGAAATGACTGTGATCCGCCATCCGATAAACGTCGCCGTGTTGGACGACTACCAAGGCGTGGCCATGAGTCTTGCCGACTGGTCGAAGGTTAGCGACCGGGCCAACATTACGGTCTTCCAAGACCACCTTGCGGATCAGGACGCTGTTGCCGAGCGATTGGCTCCGTTTGATGTCGTCTGCATCATGCGGGAACGAACCCCGATGCCGGGGTCATTGATCCGGCGTCTGCCGAGATTGAAACTGATCGCATCTACGGCCCCTCGAAATGCTTCGATCGATCTGGCCACAGCTGCGGAACGCGGCATCGCCGTCGCCCACACCGGCTATTTTTCTGAACCGACGATCGAACTGACCTGGGCCCTCATTCTCGCGAGTGCTCGTCACATTTCGTCCGAAGTGGCATCGGTGCGCTCCGGCGGCTGGCAACATACCCTCGGCGACGATCTGGCAGGGAAGACGCTCGGCATTCTCGGCCTCGGAAATGTTGGGTCGGGCGTGGCGAAGGTGGGGATGGCGTTTGGCATGGACGTCATTGCCTGGAGCCAGAACCTGACATCAGACGCAGCCGCCGCCGTCGGAGCGCGGCTGGTGTCGAAGGAGGAACTACTGCGCACGGCGGATGTGATCTCGATCCATATGGTGTTGAGCGCACGCACGGTCGGACTGATCGGCGCATCGGAGTTTGCGCTGATGAAGCCGTCGGCTCGACTGATCAATACCTCGCGCGGTCCCCTCGTGGTCGAGGCGGCGCTCCTGGGTACGCTGGCCAATCATCGGATCTCCGGGGCCGCGATCGATGTCTTCGATATCGAGCCCCTGCCGGAGGACCACCCCTATCGACGCGCCGAACACCTGCTGGCTACGCCTCATATCGGCTATGGCACGCGCGGCCTCTACGAGTGCTTCTATCAAGACACCGTCGCCAACATTGTCACGTGGCTCGACCAAAGAGAAGAGAAGGAACTGAGCATCTAACGATACTCTGGAAACAACCATATATTGCAGGTAAGAAATGGAATCTATTCGAAGAGCGTGGGATTGGTTCGTCAGGTTTATGACGGCCATGGAATATTCGATGGACGATTATATCTATGATCGGATCCGCGGGTTGGAGCGCGAGGTAAAGCAGTTGAAGGATGAGAGGAGCCAAACGCGGTAGCGCGCCGAACGGATTTGGGGTTGCGATAAGGCTCGCGAGCCCTCATCCCCGCCGGCCATGCAGCTTGCCGACTTCGACTTCGATCTTCCGCCTGACCTGATCGCCCTGCGGCCGGCCGAGCCGCGGGACGCGGCGCGGCTCCTTGTAGTGGGGCAGGGGGGGCGCCTGGAGGATCGTGTGTTCAGCGACCTGCCGGGGCTGTTGCGGCCGGGCGACGCGCTGGTGCTCAACGATACGCGGGTCATTCCGGCGCGGCTGTTCGGCCGGCGGGCTCGGGGGGAGTCGGTGGTGGCGGTGGAGGCGACGCTGCACAGGCGCCTGGCCCCTGATCGCTGGAACGCTTTCATGCGACCGGGCAAGCGGCTGGCGGTGGGCGATCGGATCGTCTTCGGCTTTCCGGAGGATCGCGCCTGCGCGCTTTCGGGGCTCGGCGCGACGGTGACCGACAAAGGCGAGGGCGGGGAGGTGACCCTGGCCTTCGAACTGGCAGGCCCGGACCTGGACCAGGCCATCGAGGATCATGGCCTGATGCCGCTGCCCCCCTATATCGCCGCGCGGCGGCCCGAAGATGAACGCGACCGACGCGACTACCAGACACTCTACGCCCGCGAGCGCGGCTCGGTGGCGGCGCCGACGGCCGGGCTGCACTTCACACCGGTCTTGCTGGAGCGGCTGGCGGCGGCCGGGGTCTCCGTCCATTTCGTGACCCTGCACGTGGGCGCCGGCACCTTCCTGCCGGTGAAGAGCGAGACGATCGCCGAGCACCGCATGCACGCCGAATACGGCGAGGTCTCCGCCGACGTCGCGGACGCAGTGAGCGCCACGCGCGCGAAGGGTGGGCGGATCGTCTGCGTCGGCACCACGAGCTTGCGCCTGCTGGAGAGCGCGACCGACGAGAGCGGAACCGTGCGGCCGTTCGCGGGCGAGACGGCGATCTTCATCACGCCCGGCTACCGCTTCCGCGCCGCCGATGGCCTGGTCACCAATTTCCACCTGCCGCGCTCGACGCTCTTCATGCTCGTGGCGGCGCTGGGCGGGCTGGAGGCGATGCGCGGCGCCTACGCCCACGCCATCGCGAACGATTATCGGTTCTACTCCTACGGCGACGCCTGCCTGATCTGGCGGACCACCTGATGGGCGCCTTTCCGTTCGACATCCAGGCTATCGACGGCTCCGCGCGCACCGCCGTGCTGAGGACGCCGCGCGGCGAGATCCGCACCCCCGCCTTCATGCCCGTGGGCACGGCCGGCGCAGTCAAGGCCCTGACCATGGACCAGGTGCGGGCGAGCGGCGCCGACATCATCCTCGGCAACACCGTGCACCTGATGCTGCGGCCGGGGGCGGAGCGGGTGGCGCGCCTGGGGGGCCTGCACCGGTTCGCCGGCTGGGAGGGGCCGATCCTCACCGACTCGGGCGGCTTCCAGGTGATGTCCCTGGCGACCCTGACGAAGATCAGCGAGGAGGCGGCGGTGTTCGCCAGCCCCGAGGACGGCTCCCGGCATGTGCTGAGCCCGGAGCGCTCGGTGGCGATCCAGGCCGACCTGCTGGGCTCGGACATCGTCATGCAGCTGGACGAGTGCGTCGCCTGGCCGGCCACCGAGACGCGCGCGGCCGAGGCCCTGCGGCTCTCGGCCCGCTGGGGCGCGCGGGGGAAGGCGGTGTTCGGCGCACGGGAGAGCCAGGCGCTGTTCGGCATCCAGCAGGGCTCGACCTTCGAGGCCCTGCGCCGGGAGTCCTCCGAACGCCTGATCGACACCGGCTACGACGGCTACGCCATCGTCGGCCTGGCGGTGGGGGAGGGGCACGGGGCAATGTGCGAGGTGCTGGACTACGCGCCTGGCCTCTTGCCGGCCGACAGGCCGCGCTACCTGATGGGCGTCGGAAAGCCGGTCGACCTTGTGGAGGCGGTGGCGCGGGGCGTCGACATGTTCGACTGCGTGCTCCCCACCCGGTCCGGCCGCCATGGCCAGGCCTGGACCTGGGCCGGGTCGATCAACCTCAAGAGCGCGCGGTTCGCCGAGGACGAGACGCCGTTGGATCCCGACATCGCCTGCCCGGCCAGCCGCGACTATTCCAAGGCCTATCTGCACCACCTGGTGAAATCCAGGGAGATCCTCGCCCAGGTGATGCTCTCCTGGCACAACCTGGCCTTCTACCAGGCCCTGATGTCGGCGATGCGGAAGGCGATCGCGCACGGACGGTTCGACGCCTTCCGGTCAGCGTTCCACGCGGGGCTTCGTCCGACCGAGACCGGGGATTAGATTCGGCAGACAGTTCAGACGGAAGTTGAATTTATTTTCTGATTTTCGACCACGACGCTGCAAACGACGCCAAGTTTCTTTCGTGCATTCGAAGCGCTTTCGTGTTCTTCCCGCCGGTGTGGTTCAATTCAAACGCAATCGGGATCTGGCCTCAGCGGATCGGATACCTCGGCTTGGGGCCGTCCTCGCGCGCCGGTGGCGGGGGCCTGAGGAAATGCGCGGGGATCGCCGGCGCGGCGCAGCGCATCAGTTCCCCCATCCCCTTGAGATAACCCCGCCGGACGCTGCCGGCGGTGATGGCCTCGATGACCAGCTGGTCGTGGTGCTGGGCGCCCGAGAGGGTGCGGACAAAGCCGTGGAACGGCAGCACGGACTCGGCGGCGCCGCGGATCAAGGCGAGGGCGACCCTGCCGTTCTTCTGGGTGAGGCTCGGAGCCTGCGGCGTTTCGGGTTCGCCGAGGTCGGCCCCCAGTACGAAATTCAGTTCGCGAACTTGGCGGGCGATTTCGCCGCAGTCGAACGGGTTGGGCCGGTCGTAGGGGTTGGTGATCGCGGCCAGCAGCACCGGCGGAATGCCCTGGCGGGTGATGTTGAGGTCGTGCAGGGGGGCGGTGGCCGCGGCGCCGATAGTGGCGGCGCCCGACCGGTCAGGCGTCTGCAGCTCGCCGTTGGGATTGGCCTGTTGTTCCGCCGCCCCGGGCGACAGCGGAGCGAGAGTGACAAGGGCGGCCAGCAAGCCCGCCATGGCAATGTTACGCATGCCCCGACCCGTGAATCAGATCGCCTCTCTTCGCCGAGACCGGCGGCGAATTCGTGGCCTTGCCGCGAGGGCGCCCCTCCGACTATGGTCCGCGCCGCCCAGAGGACGCTTTCTCAGGCGACGCCTCACCGGGGGCCGGTAGCTCAGTGGTAGAGCCCTCGACTTTTAATCGAGTGGTCGTGGGTTCGAGTCCCACCCGGCCTACCAAGCAAGGCGGACGCCTTTGTCGCGCGCCGGCGCCGTTGTGCCGACTGCGTGAGCTCGCTTAAGCTCGGGGCGGCAGCAGCACGATCGCGACGATGGCAGAACACAGAATCACGCTGATTGAGCCTAAAGCTATCCAGACAAGCCGCCTGGTGAGGAGGGTGTCTCGCATGACCGCTCGCGACGCTCTGCTCATCTCAAACGTCGCCTTCCTGACGCTGGTCGCGCTGGCGTTCGTCGCTAGCGTCGTCGTGTTCTTCCTGAACAGGGCGAGCGAAAGAGCCAAAGATCGGGAATTGGCCGCCTACCAGACGGCCGCCGAGCTGCGGATCCACTCAGCCAGGGCCGACGCCGCCGCGGCGCTCGAGCGGGCGATCTCAAGGGATGCGGACAGCGTGCAAGCGCGAGAACGGACGGCCATGTTCGTCCGCGAAGCGGCGGCGCTGCATGCTCAGACCATGGCCGCCAGGGTGCTTCCGCTGCCGCCCCCACGCGCCGCGATCGGACACAGCGGCGAGCGGACCGTGAATCGAACGCTATCCAGCGAACAACGCGCGAGGATGATTTCGGTGTTGATCGCCCACCCGGGCCAGATCACCGTGATCAACGACGCCGGTCCTGAACCCGAACGCTACGCGGCAGATCTGAGAGTGATCTTCAACGTCTCGGGCTGGAAGGTCGAGAGTGGCATAGTCATCGAACCAAGGATTCCGCTGGCCCCCTTGTCCTTGGTGCTGGGAACATCGGAACAGGACATGGCTGTGCGGAAGGCGTTCGAGGGCGCCGGGGTCGCGGTACCCGACAGGCCACGAAGTCCGATGGACCGGCCCACCACCATCTACGTAGGGTCTTAGCCGCTCGCGCACGTTCGGCCGGATGGGCCGTCCGGCATTCCAACCCGGACACATGTGTGAGACGCTTCGTAGCTAGCCTGGACGATGGGGGGTCGCCTGGCGTAGAGGCGCTGCGCGTCACGCGTTCGAAGGGTTCCACCATGACCGGGTCGCCCCGCCGGATCCTCATACTGCTCCCTCTCGTTCTCGTGGCCGCCGCGCCGCCGCCGGATGGAAAGCGGATTGCCGAGCAGGGAAATGGGAGGGGAGCGGCAGCTTGCTCGTCGTGCCACGGTCCGACGTATCAGGGAAACAGCGGTCTCAAAGCGCCGCCGATCGCCGGTCTCAGCGCGGGTTACATCGAGACGCGGCTGAAGCATTACGCCAGTCCCGCGGGGCACAACGCGTTGATGCGGCAGGTCGCTACCTCGCTCAGCCCGGCGGAAGCGCAGGCGGTCGCCATCTTCCTCGCCAAGCAGCCAAAAGGCTCACGCCCCTAGAGCGGATGGGGATCTGGCGGATTCAGGTCGTCCGGGCAGACAAACCGCCCTTCACCCTTACTGGTCGGAATCGTCGAAGGTCGGGGGCTCGTCGTAGCCCTTGCGCGATGAGTAGAAGGCCAGCCACATCAGAAGGCCGGTGAGGGCGCCCACGGCCACGGCCCCGGCGACAAGGGCGACGGCGATGGCCTTCGATCCGCCTGTCCAGGCGACTCCCCGCGTCGTATAGAACGCCCAGCCGAAAAACCCGAACACCGCCAAGAGACCGGCGACGGAAAGGATGACCACCAGGCCCTTGGCTGCACGATGGGGCGCGCGGCGGGTCGCCATCGGCCCGGTTCCTTCACCTTCGCAAGACCGAACATGGTCTCGGGACGCCCGGAGGACAAGCGGGTCCGCCGGCCCCGGGGAATCACTGCTGTTGCTGTTGCTGTTGTTGCTGCTGGTGTTGGTCCAGGCGGGCGGCGCCGCAGGCGGCGGCGGCGGGGGCGGGAAACCGACGGCTAGCACTCGGCGTCGACCTTGAGGACTCCCGGGGAGGGTGGACGTCGAGGCCAGGGCGCATGTGGAAAGGCCAGAACCGCCGTCACGCCTTGTGACCCGAAGCGCCAGCTGGCCGCGCCGCCCAGGTCCTGCGCCAACCGCTCGACGACATGGCGTCCTCGCGAAGGACCGGGGTCGGCGCAGCCCCCGCCACAGTCGGCGACTTGGCACCGCACGTGGTCGCCGGCGAGCCCCACATCGACGGCGATCACGCCAGCGCCGCCGTTGGGCGCATGTCGCGTGGAGTTGGTGATCAGCTCCGCCACAATCAATCCGACGCGCCAGCAGCGATCGGTCGTCAGCAGGATGCTCCGCTCATGCAGGCACAGTTCGATGCGCGTCTGGCGCAGGCAGGCCGCCGCCAGAGCCGCGCAAAGCCGCTCGAGATAGCCTCCAAGATCGACGTCGCCAGCGTTCGCCGGCGCCTGCAAGGCGCGGTGCGCGTTGACGAGAGCGCGGAGCCGCGACTCGGTGCGGCCAAGGGCCGCTCGCGAATCTGGGTCAGTCGTCCCCATGGCCTCGAGGTTTATCCAGGCGATGGCGACGGCGTACTCATTGAGCACCCGGTGAGTAATCTCCTCGACAAGCAGGAGTTGCTCGGCCTTCGCGACTTCGCGCTCTGGCGGGGCGTGGTGGCAAGGCATGGCGCTCCCTTTGGAAATTTCGGACCGGAGGGTGTTTTACCCTTTGGCAGCGGAACCGCGCCGCACGCTTGTATATTTTGCCGCAATCTGAAGATAACCGCTCAAAGTTCGAGAGCGCTCACCGGGAACCATCCCTTGACTGAGCCGTGGCAATAGAGGATCTTGCGGATAGAGGAAGTCGGTTGCCGGGAGCACGATGAAAGGTCACCGGGCTCTAGGATTGTAGGAGGCGTCAAGTGTTCGAAGCGATTGGAGACTTGGTCGTCCGCGCCGTCAGGTCCTGGTTTCACGGCTGCGCAATGGTCGGCAACTGCCGGTGCGTGCACCTGCGTGCGCCTCAAAAACCCCACGAGCGCGAGGCCGCCATCGGCTAATCCGTCTTGTCGTCGAAGACTGGATAGTCGGTGTAGCCGGCGACGCCACCGCCAAACAGCGTGGCGGCGTCGAACTGCGCCAGAGGCAGGCCGAGCCGAAACCGCCGGGGCAGGTCCGGATTTGCCACGAACGGACGGCCGAACGCGACGAGGTCGGCATGGCCGGCGTCGAGGATCCGCGAAGCGCGGGCGGGGTCATAGCGGCCGGCGACGATGATGGTGTTGGCGAACCGGGCCCGCAGCGCCTCGCGGAAGCTCTCGGGCACCACCGGAGCGTCATCCCAGTCCGCCTCCGCAAGGTGGATGTAGGCGATCTCCTGGTCCGCGAGCATCTCGGCCGCCGCCAGGATGGTGTCGACGATCTCGGGGTCGGCCATGTCCTTGAAGGTGATGTAGGGGGCGAGGCGCACGCCCGTACGGGTCGCGCCCACCTCTGCGGCCACCGCGCGGGCGACCTCCGCGAGGAAACGGATCCGGTTGTCGGTCGAGCCGCCGTAGCGGTCGGTGCGCAGGTTCGTTGTGGTCCGCAGGAACTGGTCGACCAGATAGCCATTGCCACCGTGGATCTCGACCCCGTCGAAGCCGGCCTGCCTCGCGAGGCCCGCGGCCCGGCGATAGTCGTCGACGACGCGCCCAATCTCCGCCGTTTCCAGCGCCCTTGGCGCGTCGGTGGCGATCATCCCGGGAAGTCCGTCGGCGCCGATCGCGAACACCCGGGTATTCCGGGCTCGCAAGGCGGAGGGCGCCACGGGGGGGCCTCCGCCAGGCTGCATCGATGCGAGCGACACCCGACCGACATGCCAGAGCTGCAGGAAAATCCGTCCGCCCGCGCGGTGTACCGCGTCGGTCACCAGCCGCCAGCCGTCCCGCTGGGCCTCGGTACGGATTCCCGGGGTCCACGCATAGCCCCTGCCTTCCTGGGAAATCTGGGTCGCCTCGGTAATGATGAGCCCCGCGCCAGCGCGTTGGCTGTAGTAGAGAGCGTTGAGGTTCGTCGGTATGTCGCCCGGTTGCCGCGCGCGCGAGCGGGTCATGGGCGCCATGACGATCCGGTTGGGTAGGACCAGGCCGTTCAGTCGATAGGGCGAAAACAGCAAGCCGGCGCCGGTCGTTATGGTCTCGGCTTTCCTGCTGGTCACGCGGCCCATCCGAGACCCAGACTTTTCTGAAGGGCGACGTAGTCGTTCACCAGCTGGGCTTGGCCATCGGCCACCGCCCGTCGGGCCTGGATCTGCCGTCTTTGGGCGTCGAGCACGTCGATCAGGCTGGCGGTTCCGCCCTGGTAGCGGCGCGAGGTGAGCTCGGCTGCGACGACGGCCGAAGCTTCGGCGCGGGCCAGGGCGGCCAGACTCTGGCGCTGATGGCCGTAGCGTGTCAGCGAGGTCTCCGCATCCTCGAGCGCCGCGAGAACGACCCCTTCATAGTGGGCCTGGACAGCGTCGCGATCAGCCTCGGCGCCGCGGACCCGGGCCTGGAGCCGCGGGAAGCTGAAGAGGTTCCAGGTCAGCGACGGGCCCCCTATCGCGCCGAAATTGCCTGACTTGAACAGGTCGCCGGAGGTCGCGCTGAAGCCGATGTCGCCGAACAGGGTCACCTTCGGGAAAAGCTCAGCCACGTTCTGGCCGATCCGAGCGCTGCTCGCCGCGAGGCGCCGCTCCGCGGCCCGGATGTCCGGCCGGCGACGCAGCAGCGCCGCCGGGTCGCCGATCGGCGTGGCGGCGGGGGGCTTCGGAATGGTCGCGGAGGCGGCGAGCTCGACATCGAGGGCCCCGGGTTCCCGGCCGGTGAGCACGGCGATCTGGTCGGTGATCTGCTGAATCAATCCCTCCAGGGACGGAATCTCGGCTTGCGACTGCTCCAGGTCAGTGCGGACCCGTTCGATGTCGCCATCGGCTGCGGCGCCGACGGCGCGGCGCTGGCGGGTCAGGTCGAGAGTCCGCTGTTGCAGCGCGACCGCGTCCTGCGCCAGGCGCAGCCGCGCCTGAGTGTCGCGCAGATTCACATAGGCCTGGGCGACTTCGGCGGAGAGTTCGACCTGGGCGTCCTGGAGCTGGGCCTGCTGCGCGCCGGCCTCGGCGCCGGCGGCCTCGATCGCCCGCCGGGTCCCGCCGAACACGTCGAGCTCCCAGAGGGCGTCGAAGCCGGCGCTGTATATATCGACATTGCGCGGAACGCCGCCGGGCGCGACGCCGGTCAAGCCGCCGAGGGCGTTTTTCGGAATACGCGCGCTCGCCTGGAACGCCGCTGCGCCGCCGTTGGGTAGCAGCGCGGCGCGGGTCGCGCCGAGGCTCGCGCGCGCCGCCCGCACGCGCGCCTGGGCCTCGCGCACCGTCGGGCTGTCCGCAAGGGCCTGATCGATCAACCGGCTCAGCTCGGGTTCGTTCAGCGCCTCCCACCAGCGTGCCGCCGGCGGCCCCGGGAGGGACTCGATCTGGGCGGAGCGCTGAAACCGGCCGGCGGCAGTCGACAGCGGCGCGGCCTGAGGGGGACCCTTGTAATCTGGACCAACGGCGCAGGCGGCGAGCAAAGCGCCGACGGTGAGCAGGGCGGCGACTGACGGCGTGCGGCTTGAACCGGACATGGCGGTCACCCCCCCACTGATAGGGCCGCGCCCTTCGGCAACGGCTTCAGGAGGAAGGCTAGGGGGATCATCATCAGGATGGCGACGCCCAGCACCCAGTAGAGGTCGGCGAACGTCATCACGACCGCCTGCCCCTCGATCCGCTGGAAGAGCGCCCCCACGCCGTTCTGGGCGACGGCGTCCTGGGCGAGGAGGCCGTTGGCGGTGACGGCCTCGGTCAGCCGCGCGGTGTGGAAGGTGGTCCGCTGGTCCTGCAGCGCGCCGATCGCCGACAGGCCCATGGACCCGCCGAGGTTGCGGGCGGCGTTGAACAGGCCCGACGCGTCCTCGGCGAACTCATGGGCGACCGCGCTGGTCGCCGCCTGGTTGAGGAAGAACAACGAGAAGAACTGAGCGAAGCCGCGAAGGAGCTGGGAGAAGAGGAACTGCGGTCCCGCCGTGTCGGGGGTCAGGCCGGCGTCGAGGAAGCTGCTGAACGCGAACAATCCCAGGCCGACCGCCACCGCAATGCGCAGGTCGATGATCCGCACGAGGAGCGGGAACAGTCCGAGCATCAGGAGCGTCGGCACGCCGCTGATCATGATGACGCCGCCGGACTGTTCGGCGGTGTAGCCGTGCACCCGGACGAGGAATTGCGGGATGATGTAGAAGACCGCGTAGAGGACGGCCCCCACCGTCAGGCTTAGCAGAAACACGCTGCCGAAGGCGCGCCCGAACAGGATGCGCAGCTGGATGACCGGCTTCTTGCTGAACACCTGCCCCGCGGCGAGGAGCCCGAAGCCGAGCAGAGACGTCATCGCCAGGTTGCGGATGAACTGGGATTCGAACCAGAGCTCGCGCTGACCTTCCTCGAGCACGATGGTCAGACCGCCCAGGCCCAGCGCCAGGCCCGCCAGCCCCAGAAGGTCGGCCTCCGCGAACATCTCCCAGCGCGCGCGGGCCCCGCCCAGGCCGAGGATAAGGAGGGCGATCAGTCCGACCCCGATCGGCAGGTTCAGGAAGAAGGCGTAGTGCCAGCTGATGTGCTCGGTCATCCAGCCGCCGATCACCGGGCCCAGCACCGGACCCAGCACCGCGGTCATGCCGAACAGGGCGATGCCGAGGGGCTGCTGGCGCGGCGGCAGGCGCGTGGTGACGATGATCAGGGCCATGGGGATCATGGCGCCGCCGGTGAAGCCCTGGCCGACCCGGCCGATGATCATCTGCGTCAGGTCCTGCGACACCCCGCACATCATCGAGAAGCTGGTGAACAGTACGGTGACCATCAGCAGGAAGCTGCGCAGCCCGAAGATCTTCCCCAGCCAGCCGGCGATCGGAATCATCACGATTTCGGCCACCAGGTAGGCGGTGGTGATCCAGGTGCCCTCCGCGCCGCTGGCCCCGATCTCGCCCTGGATGGTCGGCAGCGAGGCGCTGACGATCGAGGTGTCCAGGGTCGCCATCAGGGCGCCGATAGTGCCGGCGGCGACGGCCAGCCAGGAGCCGATATCGGCCTTTTCCGGCAGGGCGGTCGCATCGCTCATCGACCCGCCCTCGCGGCGAGCCGGCCTGGGGGCGGATCGAGGTTCTTGGTGTCCACCGCGGCCTCGACCGACAGGCCGGGCAGCAGGGCGGCGCGCAGGCTCGCCGGCGCGAGGACCCGGATGCGGACCGGTACGCGCTGGACGATCTTGGTGTAGTTGCCGGTGGCGTTGCTCGGAGGAATGAGCGCGAACTGGGCGCCGGTTCCGGGCGCGAAGCTGTCGACCACGCCCTTCAGCCTCTCACTGCCGAGGGCGTCGACCTTCACCTGGACCGGCTGGCCGGGGCGCATGCGCCCGATCTGGGTCTCCTTGAAATTGGCGATCAGATAGATCGCCTGCACAGGCACCACGGTCATCATCCGCGTGCCTGGCTGCACATATTGCCCCGGCCGCACGGATCGGTCGCCCACGCGCCCGGCGATGCTGGCGCGCACTTCCGAGCCTTCGACGTCGGTGCTCGCCTGACGCACGAGCGCCGCCGCCTGCTCCATCTGCGCCTGGGTGACCCCGATCTGGGCTCGCAGCGTCTCAATCTGGCGTTTCGCCGCGAGCACCTGGGCCGCCCCACCCCCGGTCTGCGCGTTGGCCTGGTCGCGATTCTGATGCAGCTGGTCCAGGCGCTCGTTGGTCTCGGCGCCGGTCGCGACCAGCGGCGCGTAGCGAGCGACCTGCTGTGCGGCGAAAGTGGCGCTCGCCTTCGAGCCCCTCAGCGTCGCCTCGGCCTGGGCGATGATCGCCCGCTGCTGGTCGATCTGGGCCCTGGCCTCGGCAATAGCGGCCTCGCCCTGGTCGAATTGCGCCCGCGCCTGATCCAGCCTGGCCGCCGGATCTCGCGGGTCGATCCGGACCAGCACTTGGCCGGCGACGACGTCCTCGTTGTCGGAGACCAGCACCTGCTCGACATAGCCAGCGACCTTTGGAGCGACCGTCACCTGGTCCGCCTGCAGGAAGGCGTCGTTGGTGGTCTGCACGAAGCGCCCCATCGCCCACCAGTTGAACAGCCACGCGCCAAGCCCGACCACCACCAGGACGGCCAGAACGCCGAGCCCCGTCGTGAGCGTCTTGTTCCGAGCGGGTGCGGGCCGTTCGGCCGGCGCTTCCTTGCCCGGAGGGGCGGGGGTGTCGCGAAGGACGCCTGCTGTGTCGTTCATGGTTCGACGCCCTTCGACCGGCCCGTCAGACCTGCGCACGCACGGCAAGCAGGCCCAGGAGTTCCCGGTCGCGGTGTTCCTCGAGGGCCTCGATCGAGCGACCGGCCGCCTCCTCGATCACCCCCGCCGTGATTTTCGCGCGCACATCGGGGGTCACGTCGGGATCGCCCAACGCCCCCCACAGAGCTGTCATCGGCCCCGTGAACTGGTCCCACCAATGATCGATCCCGCCCGGACCCCCTCCGAGGTGGTAAAGCAGGGTCGGCCCCATGATCCCCCACCTGAGGCCTGGCCCCCAACTTACGGCCGCGTCGACGTCGCCGACACTGACGACATCTTCGGCGACAAGATGAACCACCTCGCGGAACAGGGCCGCCGCCAGCCGATTTGCGACGTGGCCGGGAACCTCCTTGTTCAGGCGGATCGTCCGCTTGCCGAGGCCCTGGTAAAAGGCGGCGGCGCGCTCGATGGTCGCCTCGGACGTCGCCGCCCCGCCGACCAACTCGACCAGGGGAATGAGGTGCGGCGGGTTGAAGGGGTGGGCGATCAGGCAGCGTTCGGGGTGGTTCTCGCACCCCGCTTGAATGGCGCTCATCGTCAGGCCCGACGAGCTCGAGGCGATGATCGTGGTCGGCGGCAGCAGCTTGTCCAACGCGCCATACAGTTCCTGTTTGAACGCGAGCCGCTCTGGGCCATTTTCCTGGACAAGGTCGGCGCCCTGGACCGCTGTCGCCATATCCGCCTTAAATTCCAGCCGGGCGCGCGTTGCGCCGGTGGCGAGCCCCAGGGTCTCCAGGTCCGGCCAGGCGGCGTCGACAAAGCTCCTGAGCTTGGCTTCTGCGTCAGGCGCCACATCCGTCGCCACCACATCCAGGCCTTTGGCGAGGAAGAGGGCGGCCCAGCTCGCGCCGATGACGCCGGCGCCGATGACCGCCACGCGTTGGATCTCTTGGGTCATTGGGTTTCCCCTTGCATCAGGCGAAGGCGCTGAAGCCGGTGATCGCCTTGCCGACAATGAGGGCGTTCATCTCGCGGGTGCCCTCGTAGGAGTAGAGCGCCTCCGCGTCGGCCACGAAGCGGCCGATGTGCTCTTCCAGCAGGATGCCGTTGGCCCCGAGGAGCTCGCGGGCCCAGCCGACCGTCTCGCGCATGCGGACGGTGGCGACGCCCTTGGCCAGGGAGGCGTGCTCATCCCGCATCAGGCCCTGGTCCTGCAACTGCGAAAGTCGCAGGCACAGGGCTTGGCTTGAGGTGATGTTGCCGAGCATCTTGAACAGCAAGTCTTGCACGAGCTGGAACTTGGCGATGGGCTTGCCGAACTGTTCGCGCCGCTGGGCGTAGCGCAGGGCGTGCTCATAGGCGCCCGTGGCGCAGCCGACCGACTCCCAGGCGACTCCCGCGCGGCTCATGCGCAGAACGGTGGCGGTGTCCCGGAATGAGTTGGCCCCTTGCAGACGGTTGGCCTCGGACACCCTGCAGCCGGTGAGGGTGATCAGGCCATTGTGGACGGCGCGCAGGGCCATCTTGGTCCTGATCTTCTCGGCGCGGAAACCGGGAGTCCTGTTCTCGACGATGAACCCCTTGACCTGGTCGTCGGCGACGTCGTTCGCCCAGATGATGGTGACATCGCCCCAGGTCGCGTTGCCGATCCACTTCTTCTGGCCGTCGAGGATCCAGTCGTCGCCTTCCCGGCGGGCGGTGGTCCGCAGGCCCCGCGATACGGCCGAGCCCACGTCCGGCTCGGTGAGGCCGAACGACCCGATCTTCTCCATTGCGGCCATGGGCGGCAGCCACGTCTGCTTCTGCTCTTCCGAGCCGCAGAGATAGATCGAGCCCATGGCCAGGCCCGTGTGGACGCCAAAGAAGGTGGAGATCGAGGCGTCGATCCGGGCCAACTCCATCATGACGAAGCCCATCAGGGTGGTGCTCTTCCCGGGGCAGCCGTAGCCTTGATAGGGCAGGCCCGCGATCCGCAGGGCGGCGATCTTGGGCACGATCTCGAACGGAAACTCGTCGCGTTCCCAGTAGTCGTTGATGATCGGCTGGACCTCGGTCTCCATGAAGGCGCGGACCTTCAGCCTGATCGCGTTGTCCTCCTCGTCGAGGGTCCTGGCGATCAGGTAGAAGTCGCCGTCGGCCTGGGGGAGCGGCGGGGGTGGCTTAACGGGTACAGCCTGAAGGGGTGCGGGGTGGGCGATCGACATAGCTGTCTCCTGAGCTCGGGTGACATCACGCTGCGCGCGCGGCGAGGGAGTCGTGCACGA